>CAIMEA010000157.1 GCA_903839845.1 uncultured Hyphomicrobiales bacterium | reverse complement strand
GGCGGCACCGGCATCGTCACCATCGGCGCCATCGTCGGCATGGCCGCGCATCTGGAAGGCAAGGGCGTCGGCATCATCGATATGGCCGGCCTCGCGCAGAAGGGCGGCGCGGTTTACAGCCATATCCGCATCGCCAATTCGCCGGACGACATTCACGCCATCCGCGTCGCGGCCGGCGGCGCCGATCTGGTGCTCGGCGGTGATATCGTGGTGGTCGGCTCGAAAAAAGTGCTGGGCGCCATCAAGCCGGGCAACACGCGGATGATCGTCAACACCGCCGAATTCCTCCCCGGCGATTTCGCCCGCAATGCCGATTTCTCGCTGCCGACTGAGAAACTCCGGCGCACCATCACCGGCGCCGCCGGCCGCGACCGCAGCCATTTCATTGACGCCACGCGCCTGGCGACCGCGTTGCTCGGCAATTCGATCGGCGCCAACATGTTCATGCTGGGTTACGCCTATCAGAATGGCGGCCTGCCTTTGTCGGCGGAAGCGGTCGAAAAGGCCATCGAGATGAATGGCGAGGCCGTGCCGATGAACCTCGCCGCGTTTCGCTATGGCCGCCGCGCCGCGGTCGATCCGGCCGCGGTCGAGTCGCTGATCGCGCCACGTCCGGCCGAGGAGAATGACTCATTGAGGCTGTCGCAGAGCTTCGACGAGATCGTGGCGCGCCGTGTCGTCTTCCTCACCGCTTATCAAAGTGCGCGCTACGCGCGGCAGTACCGTGCCTTTGTCGACAAGGTTGTCGCGGCGGAGGCCGCGAAGGTGCCGGGCCAGACTGCCCTTTCGGAAGCGGTGGCGCGTTATCTGTTCAAGCTGATGGCCTACAAGGACGAATACGAGGTCGCCCGGCTTTACACCGATACGTCGTTCATCGAGCGGGTGAAATCGACCTTCGCCGCCGGCGAACTGCGCTTCGAGTTCCATCTGGCGCCGCCGTTGCTTGCTAAGATTGATCCGTTGAGCGGCGAACCGAAAAAAATATCGTTCGGGCCGTGGATGCTGAAAGGCTTCGCGGTGCTTTCGAAATTCAAGTTCCTGCGCGGCACGCCGTTCGATCCGTTCGGTTACACGCATGAGCGGCGCATGGAGCGCAGACTGGTGGCCGAGTACCGGGCCAGGATTGAGACATTGTTGGCCGAGTTGTCGCCGTCCAACTATGCGGCCGCCGCGGCAATTGCCTCAATTCCGGAGAAGATCCGCGGGTTCGGACCGATCAAGCTCCGCAGCCTCGCGGTTGCCCGAGCCGAGGAACAGGCGCTGACCGAGCAATTCCGCGCCGGCGCCCCGTCATTCCTCAAAGCGGCCGAATAGCCAAATTATTGTTCGGCCCGGCCGGATCGCAGCACAAACAAGTGAATTGGTCGCACTTGCGACCAATTGCTGAACCGTCCAAGGCTTGACCCGCCTCCGGCGGTGATTTCATATCAATACAAACAAGACCGTCCTTCAATGACGGCTGAGGGGAAGACGCGGGCCGGTGCCAAGAGCGCCGGTTGAAGGGGAGGATATGGCTGTGGCGTTCGATGCCGCCGCGAAGGCGGACACGTTTCCTAAATTGCTGGTCCGCAATGCCCGCCTGTATGGCGCGCGGCCGTCGATGCGGCACAAGGACCTCGGCATCTGGCAGACCTGGACCTGGGCCGAGGTGCTTGAGCTGGTGCGCGCCTATGCCATCGGCCTCAGCCGGCTCGGCCTCAAGCGCGGCGAAACCATCGCCATTGTCGGCTCGAACCGTCCCAAGCTTTACTGGTCGGTGATGGCGGCGCAGATGCTCGGCGCGGTCCCGGTGCCGGTCTATGCCGACGCGGTCGCCGACGAGCTCTCTTTCGTGCTGGCGCATGCCGACGTGCGCTTCGCCGCGGTCGAGGATCAGGAGCAGATCGACAAAATCCAGTCGGTGCTCGACCGCCTGCCGAAATTAGAGCTGATGCTCTATGACGAAACGCGCGGCTTGCGCGACTACGACCACGCCAAGCTGCGTTCGATGGACGATGTCATCGCCGACGGCCGCAAGGCGCTGGCCGCGGATCCCACACTCGGCGAATGGCTCGATGGCGAGATCGCCGCCGGCAAGGGATCCGACCCGTCGATCATTCTCTACACCTCCGGCACCACCGGCGCGTCGAAAGGCGTAGTGCTGTCCGGCGAGCGATCGATCCAGGCGGCGACCGACACCGTCATCTTCGACAAACTGACCGAGAAGGATGTCGCACTCGCCTATTTGCCGCTGGCCTGGGTCGGCGATCATTATCTCAATTACGCGCAAGGGCTGGTGGCCGGCTTCTGCATGGCCTGCCCGGAAAGCGCCGACACCGCGACCTCCGATCTGCGCGAGATCGGGCCCAGCTTCTACTTTGCGCCGCCGCGCACGCTCGAAGTCCTGCTGACGCGCGTCATGATCCGCATGGAGGACGCCAGCGCCATCAAGCGCAAGATGTTCCACTATTTCATCGGCGTCGCGCGCAAATATGGCGAGCGCATTCTCAATGGCGAAAGCGTGCCGCTGGGCGGCCGTTTTCTCTATTGGCTCGGCAATATCCTGGTTTATGCGCCGCTCAAGAACGTGCTCGGCTTCTCGCGCGTGCGCGTCGCCTATACCGCCGGCGAAGCGATCGGGCCGGACCTGTTCGCCTTCTACCGGTCGATCGGGCTGAACTTCAAACAGCTTTACGGCCAGACCGAAGCCTTTCTGTATGTCACCGCGCAGCCGGACGGCGAAATCCATTCCGACACGGTCGGTCCGGCCTGTCCACATGTCGATATCCGCATCGCCGACAATGGCGAGGTTCTGTTCAAGTCACCGGGCATGTTCATCGGCTACTTCAAGGACGCCGCCAAGACCGCCGAGGTGATGACGCCGGACGGTTTCGTGAAAACCGGCGATGCCGGCTATTTCGACGAAAAGACCGGCCATCTCAAGATCATCGATCGCGCCAAGGATGTCGGCCGGCTCAATGACGGCACGATGTTTCCGCCGAAATATATCGAGAACAAGCTCAAGTTCTTCCCCGACATTCGCGAAGCCGTGGCCTATGGCGACAAGCACGACTTCGTCACCGTGATGCTCAATATCGATCTCACGGCGGTCGGCAGCTGGGCCGAGCGCAACAACGTGTCCTATGGCTCGTACCAGGAACTGGCCGGCCATCCGGAAGTCTATGCCATGATGGAGAGGCATGTTGCCGAAGTGAACCGCTCGATGGCGGAAGACAAGGTCATGGCCGGCGCGCAGATAAAGCGCTTCCTGGTGCTGCACAAGGAGCTGGATGCCGACGACGGCGAATTGACGCGCACCCAGAAAGTGCGCCGCGGCTTCGTCGCCGAGCGCTATGCGGCGCTGGTCAAGGCGCTGTATGACGGATCGAAAGAGGCCGATATCTCGACCGAGGTAACGTTCGAAGACGGCCGCAAGGGCACTCTGAGCGCGCGGGTCAAGATTCACGACATGCAGCCGGTGCCGGTGCCCGGCACGCTGGGGAAGGCGGCATGAGAGCACCCGACGGACCCGACGTGATGGCCGGTGAAGTCCTGCTGTCGGTTGCAAACGTTTCGCTGTCATTTGGCGGCGTCAAAGCCATCAGCGGCGTATCGTTCGATATTCGCAAAGGCGAGATCCGCGCCATCATCGGCCCGAATGGCGCCGGCAAGACGTCGATGCTCAATGTCATCAACGGATTTTATCAGCCGCAGGAAGGCGTTATCACCTTCAAAGGCAAGGCGCGCGCCAAGATGCGGCCCCACGACGCCGCCGATGGCGGTATCGCCCGCACCTTCCAGAATGTTGCGCTGTTTCGCGGCATGACCGCGCTCGACAACATCATGGCCGGCCGCACGCTGAAGATGCACAAGAACCTGTTCTGGCAATTGCTGCGCCACGGTCCGGCGATGGTGGAAGAAGTCGAGCACCGCCACCGCGTCGAGGAGATCATCGACTTTCTCAAGATTCAGGAAATCCGCCGCACGCCGGTGGCGCGGCTGCCTTACGGTTTGCAGAAGCGCGTCGAACTCGGCCGCGCGCTCGCCATGGAGCCCGACCTGCTGCTGCTCGACGAGCCGATGGCCGGCATGAATATCGAAGAGAAGGAAGACATGTCGCGCTTCATTCTCGACGTCAACGAACACTACGGCACCACCATCGCCCTGATCGAGCACGACATGGGCGTGGTGATGGACCTGTCCGACCGCGTCGTCGTGCTCGACCATGGCATCAAGATCGCCGACGGCACGCCGGCCGAAGTGATGAAGAACCAGGCGGTGATCGACGCCTATCTCGGGGTGGCACATTGAGCGGAGTTTCTGGCAAAGGGGGCGCAAAGCCCATTCTGTCATCATCCGCGAAGGCGGATGATCCAGCCCTGACTTTGCAGCGGAAGCTTGCAGCGCTGGATGCCCCGCCTGCGCGGGGCATGATGGCTAAGGATAAGGCGCCCTGATGGACATTCTCTACAAAGCTTTCATCGATCCGTTCATGCAGATGGGCGCGGCACCCGATTTGTTCGTGCAGACCTTGTGGGACGGCCTGGTGGCGGGCGTGCTCTATTCGCTGATCGCGCTCGGCTTCGTGCTGATCTTCAAGGCCTCCGGCGTGTTCAACTTCGCGCAAGGCATCATGGTGGTGTTCGCGGCGCTGACTTTGGTCGGCCTGCACGAGAAAGGCGTCCCGGCCTATCTCGCGCTCGCCATCACCATCGGCATCATGTTCCTGCTCGCGGTCGGCGTCGAGAAATTGATGCTGCGCCCGCTGGTCAATCAGCCGGACATCATTTTGTTCATGGCTACGTTCGGCCTGACCTATTTCTTGATCGGCTTCGGCGAACTGATTTTCGGCGGTGATCCCAAGGTAATGATCGCCACGCAATTGGGGTTGCCGCGCGGCGCCATCGATTTCAAATTCGCCGGCGGCTTCGTTTCGCTGCAGAAGATCGATATCGCCGCCACCATCATCGCGTCGATCATGGTGGCTTCGCTCGCCATCTTCTTCCAGAAGACGCGGATCGGCCGGGCGTTGCGCGCGGTAGCCGACAGCCACAAGGCGGCGCTGTCGGTCGGCATTTCGCTCGAACAGATCTGGGTCATCGTCTGGTTCGCCGCCGGCCTGGTGGCGCTGGCGACCGGCATCATGTGGGGCGCGCGCTCGGAAGTGTCGTTCGCGCTGGAAATCATCGCGCTCAAGGCGCTGCCGGTGCTGATCCTCGGAGGTTTTACCTCGATCCCCGGCGCCATCGCCGGCGGCGTCATCATCGGCGTCGGCGAGAAGATCGGCGAGTTCTACTGGGGCCCGTTGCTCGGCAGCGGCATCGAGACCTGGCTGGCTTACGTGATCGCGCTCGTTTTCCTGCTGTTCAGGCCGCAGGGCCTGTTCGGCGAAAAGATTATTGAACGGATTTGATATGCTCTATCGCGAGGCCGGCCAATTCAAATCCAGCTACACCGCCGACATGGCGGTGTTCCCGATCCTGCAGGACCGTATTGGCCTCGGCATCGTGCTGTTCATTGCCGTTGTCATCATTCCATATTTCGGCAGTTCGTTCCTGATCCAGGCGATCATGATTCCGTTTCTGATCTTTTCGCTGGCGTCGATCGGCCTCAATCTGCTGACCGGCTACACCGGCCTGTTGTCGCTCGGCACCGGCGCCTTCATGGGTGTCGGCGCCTATGCCTGCTACAAACTCACGACGTATTTCCCCGGCGTAAACATCATCGTCTGGATTCTGGCGTCGGGATTCTTTTCGGCCGCGGTCGGCGTGGTGTTCGGTCTGCCGTCGCTGCGCATCAAGGGCTTCTATCTCGCCGTCGCCACGCTCGCCGCGCAGTTCTTCCTGTCGTGGTGCTTCATCCGCCAGCCGTGGTTTTATAACTACAATACGTCCGGCGCGATCGAAGTGCCGACCCGCGCTCTGTTCGGTATTCCGGTGACCGGCGCGACGTCGAGTTTCACCACGCGTTATTTCGTCGTGCTGGGCATCGTCATCGTCATGACGTGGCTCGCCTCCAACCTGGTGCATGGCCGCATCGGCCGCATGTGGATGGCGGTGCGCGACATGGATCTCGCCGCCGAACTCATCGGCATCCGGCTGTTGCAGACCAAGCTGCTCGCCTTCGCGATTTCGTCGTTCTACAGCGGCGTCGCCGGCGCCCTGCTGGTCTTCATGTGGTACGGCAGCGCCGAGCCGTCGGTGTTCGACGTCAATCTGTCGTTCTTCATTCTGTTCATGGTCATCATCGGCGGTCTCGGCAGCCTGACCGGTTCGTTCTTCGGCGCCGCGCTGATTTTCATCCTGCCGATCGTGCTGCGTTATATCCCGCCGAAACTGGGCATTCCGATCCAGTCGGCGACCGTCGATCATATCCAGTACATGGTGATCGGCGCGCTCATCGTCATCTTCCTGATCGCCGAGCCCGCCGGTCTGGCGCGGCTTTGGCAGATCGGCAAACAGAAACTGAGGGTGTGGCCATTCCCATATTGATGGTGCAAACTCTCGGCTAAGCCCGGCAAACGGGAGACCGGAGCGCAAAGCCCGGTCGGCGATCAACAGGTGGCCCGCAGCCGCCGAATATTGGAGGGAACGTTATGACGATGAAAAGTTATCTGCTCGGTGCGGCCGTCGCGGTCGCCGCCGGACTGCCGCTTCTGCCGGTAGGCGCCAGCGCCGCCGACGGGATTTATGTGCCGCTGTTTTCCTATCGCACCGGCCCATTCGCCGGCTCGGGCACGCCAATCGTCAACGGCATGGCCGACTATCTCAACATGCTCAACGAGCGCGACGGCGGCATCGGCGGCGTCAAGCTGATCGTCGAGGAATGCGAGACCGGCTACGACACCAAGAAGGGCCTTGAGTGCTACGAGCAGGTCAAGTCGAAGAATCCGGTGCTCACCAACCCCTATTCGACCGGCATTACCCTGCCGCTGATCGGCAAGGCGGCGATCGACAAGATCCCGGTGC
The DNA here is from genome assembly GCA_903839845.1 of uncultured Hyphomicrobiales bacterium. Taxonomy (GTDB): domain Bacteria; phylum Pseudomonadota; class Alphaproteobacteria; order Rhizobiales; family Xanthobacteraceae; genus Pseudolabrys. The sequence goes on along the minus strand of CAIMEA010000157.1, from coordinate 28,544 downwards.
TGTCGATGGCTTATGGTCTGTCGGCTTCGGCCGACGGCAGCAACTTCCCGTGGGTGTTCAACCCGCCGGCGACTTACTGGGACGGCGCTTCGATGTTCGTGAGCTATGTCGGCAAGCAGGAAGGCGGCCTCGACAAGCTCAAGGGCAAGAAGCTCGGTCTGGTCTATCTTGATGCGCCCTACGGCAAGGAACCGATCCCGGTTCTCGAAGCGCTGGCCAAGGATTACGGCTTCGAGCTGAAGCTTTATCCGGTGCCGGCCGCCGAAATGCAGAACCAGTCGTCGCAGTGGCTCAACATCCGCCGCGATCGTCCGGACTGGATCTATCTGCAGGGCTTCGGCGCGATGAACCCGACCGCGGTGAAGGAAGCCGCCAAAAACAGCTACCCGATGGACCACCTGATCGGTAACTGGTGGGCCGGCGGCGACGACGACGCGCGTCCGGCGGGCGCCGATGCCAAGGGCTATCTGTCGCTCGACTTCAACCAGGTCGGCACCGACTTCCCGGTCATCCAGGACATTCTCAAGCATGTCGTCGATAAGGGTAAGAGCCAGACGCCGAAGGAGAAGGTCGGCGAAAATCTCTACAACCGCGGCGTCCTCAACTCGATGATCATCGCCGAGGGTATCCGCAATGCGCAGAAGCTCAGCGGCAAGAAGGTGATCGACGGCACCGACATGCGCCGCGGTCTCGAGACCCTCGTCATCTCCGCCGCGCGCCTGAAGGAAATGGGCGCCGACGGTTTCGCCGCGCCGATGGCGGTGACATGCGCCGATCATAGCGGCCACAACGCGGCCTATATGGCGAAGTGGGACGGCACTAAGTGGACCAAGGGCTCGGACTGGATCGAACCGATCAAGGCCAAGGTCATGCCGCTGATCGACGAAGCATCCAAGGCCTATGCCACCGCCAACGCCGGCTGGCCGAAGCGCAGCGAGGCTTGCGACGCCAAATAAGGCGCTAAGCCCGCAAGCTGCAACGACGAAGACCTCTCCCCGTTCGCGGGGAGAGGATCGCTTTTGGAGAGTGATCCCATGTCCGCGATCGAAATGTCAGCCGCGACACCGGCGCCGGCCGCGCAGGTCGAGAAAATCCTGTCGATCAACAATATCGAAGTGATCTACGATCACGTGATCTTGGTGCTCAAGGGCGTGTCGCTCGACGTGCCGAAGGGCGGCATCGTCGCGCTGCTCGGGGCCAACGGCGCCGGCAAGACCACGACGCTGAAGGCGATCTCGAATTTGCTTCATGCCGAGCGCGGCGACGTCACCAAGGGTTCGATCCTGTTCGAGGGCAACGAGGTGCAGAACCTGTCGCCCAACGAACTGGTGCGGCGCGGCTGCATCCAGGTGATGGAGGGCCGGCATTGCTTCGGCCATCTCACCATAGAAGAGAATTTGCTGACCGGCGCCTTCACCCGCAAGGACGGCCGCGCCGCGATCAAGCGCGACATGGACATGGTCTATGGCTATTTCGCCAAGCTCGCCGAGCGCAAAAATTCGCTGGCCGGCTACACTTCGGGCGGCGAACAGCAGATGTGCGCGATCGGCCGCGCGCTGATGTCGCGGCCGAAGATGATCCTGCTCGACGAGCCGTCGATGGGACTGGCGCCGCAGATCGTCGAAGAGATTTTCGAGATCGTCAAGGATCTCAACGGCCGCGAGGGCGTGTCGTTTCTGCTCGCCGAGCAGAACACCAGCATGGCGCTGCGCTATGCCACCTATGGCTACATTCTCGAGAACGGCCGCGTCGTGATGGATGGCGACGCCAAATCGCTGGCGGCGAACGAGGACGTCAAGGAATTTTACCTCGGCATCTCCGAAGGCCGCCGCAAGTCGTTCCGCGACGGCAAGCACTACCGCCGCCGCAAGCGGTGGCTGGCCTAACCGCAATGGCCGACCACTACGACAATCTCGAAACCCGCGATCCCGCGCTGCGCGAGCGCGAACAATTCGCCGCGCTTCCCGGCATTGTCACGCGCGCGTTGACCGCGCCGGGCTGGGCGAAACATCTCGCCGGGGTCGACCCGAAAACAGTGACCTCGCGCGCGGCGCTGGCGACGCTGCCGGTGTTCCGTAAATCCGATCTGGTAGCCCTGCAAAAGGAGCATCCGCCGTTCGGCGGTCTCAACGTCACACCAGCGGGCAAGGCCAAGCGTCTGTTGATGTCGCCGGGGCCGATCTACGAACCGGAAGGTCATGGCGCCGATCATTGGGGCGCGGCGCGCGCCTGCTTTGCCGCCGGCTTCCGCGCCGGCGATATCGTGCACAACTCATTTGCTTATCACCTGACGCCGGGCGGCTTCATGCTGGAGTCCGGCGCGCATGCGATCGGTTGCGCGGTGATCCCGGGCGGCGTCGGCAATACCGAGCACCAGCTGGAAGCGATCGCGCACTACAAGCCAACGGGCTATATCGGGACGCCGGACTTTCTCAAGATATTGCTCGATACCGAGCAAAAGACCGGCAAGGACGCCACCTCGCTAAAACGCGGTCTGGTGTCCGGCGCGGCCTTGCCGGCCTCGCTGCGTGACGAATTGCGTTCGCGCGGCGTCGCGGTGGTGCAATGTTATGCCACCGCCGAACTCGGCGTCGTCGCTTATGAGTCCGATGCGCACGAAGGGCTGATCGTCAACGAGAACCTCATTCTCGAAATCGTGCGGCCGGGCACCGGCGTTTCCGTCGCCGAAGGCGAGGTCGGCGAGATCGTCGTCACCACGTTTAACTCGGACTATCCGATGTTCCGGCTCGCCACCGGCGATCTGTCGGCGTTGCTGCCCGGCGCGTCGCCCTGCGGGCGCACGAATATCCGTATCAAAGGCTGGATGGGCCGTGCCGACCAGACCGCCAAGGTCAAGGGAATGTTCGTCCATCCCAAACAAGTGGCGGAGATCGGCCAACGCCATCCCGAGTTGTCTCGTCTGCGCCTCGTGGTCGGCCGCATCGCCGAGCAGGACAGCATGACGCTGCTGGCCGAGGCCGCGTCAACCGACGCCGCGCTGGCCGAGGCGGTGGCGGCGACCTTGCAGGCGGTGACCAAGATCAAGGGCGTCGTGACGCTGGTCAGCCCGGGCTCGCTGCCGAATGACGGCAAGGTGATCGCCGACGAGCGGCCGGTCGGCTAGGCGGCCCTTGACCCCGCCCGCCATTTCCCGCTGATTGCGCCCATGACATCCGTATCTCATTTGCCGCCGGACCATCCGAAACTGCCGCGCCGACGGATCGGCGTATTGCTGGTCAATCTCGGCACACCCGATGCGACCGATTACTGGTCGATGCGGCGCTACCTCAAGGAATTCCTGTCCGACCGGCGCGTGATCGAGGAAAACCCGGTCAAGTGGTGGCTGGTGCTCAACCTGATCATCCTGACGGTGCGACCAGCCCGCAAGGGCCGCGACTACGACAAGATATGGAATAAAGAGCGCAACGAGTCCTTCCTCAAGACCATCACCCGTTCGCAGTCGGACAAACTCGGCGCTGGCCTGGCCGGCGAGCCGCGCATTCTGGTCGACTGGGCGATGCGCTATGGCAATCCGTCGATCCGCTCCAAGCTCGATGCGATGCAGGCGTCCGGTTGCGACCGCATTCTGATTGTGCCGCTTTATCCGCAATACGCGGCGGCGACGACGGCCACCGTTTGCGACAAGGCCTTCGAGGCACTGGCCGCGATGCGCTGGCAGCCGGCTGTGCGCGTCGCGCCGGCTTATTTTGACAGCCCAGTCTATATTGATGCGCTGGCAACGTCGCTCGAGCAGAGCCTTGCCAAATTGAGCTTCAAGCCGGAGGTCATCATTGCCTCGTTCCACGGCATGCCGGAAGAATACTTGCGCAAGGGCGATCCGTATTACTGCCAGTGTCACGCCACGGCCCGGCTGCTGCGCGAACGCCTCAAGCTCGACGACAAGCACCTGATGCTCACCTTCCAGTCGCGATTCGGCCCGGCCGAATGGCTCAAGCCCTATACCGATATGACGGTGAAGGCGCTGGCCGAACGCGGCGTCAAAAATCTCGCCGTCATTACGCCCGGTTTCTCCTCCGATTGTCTGGAGACGCTGGAGGAGATCGCCATGGAAAATGCCGAGATATTCCGGCATGCCGGCGGCGAGAATTTCGCGGCGATTCCCTGCCTCAACGACAGCCCGGGCGGTATCGCGGTCATCCGCGACGTGGCCATGCGCGAGCTGCAAGGTTGGCTCTGATTTCTTAATCCCTCCCCTGAAAGGGAGGGTCCGGCGCGCAGCGCCGGGGGGTGGGGTCGCTCGTGCAGTAGAACCCCACCCGGCTCGCCACCCTCCCCGAAGGTGGGGAGGAATAATCAACACCTCATTAACCATAGGCCTTTAACGTCCGTTAACCACTTCCCGCCGGTTCCGCGGGCCGTGTGCCATGGACGGAGGCTATCGACTGAACGTGCCGCGCCTTCCACGCCCAATGTCGGCCGCGCTTTATGGCGCAGGCGTGCTGACGGCTGCCTGCGCGCTGGCGTTCGGCAGCGGCGCGGCGCTGGCGCAGATGACGGCGCCGGAATTTCCCGACCCGCTGGCGCCGAAGCTGCAAACCGATCCGCGCAAGCCGCCGCGCTTCCAGCAGTTCGGCCAGGCGGCGCAGGCGCAACTCGGCCCGCCGACGAATTTCACGCCGCCGCCGTCGGCCGCCGGCGATACAGGTTTTGACTCCACCAACAAGAACAAGGCCAAGGCTAAAGCCGCGGCGAAAACAAAGTCGAAGCCGAAGGTTGGCAGCGATGCGTCGGCCGCGACGACTGACGTCGCGCCGGCGCCGGCGATCTCGCCCTATCAAAAACCGTTTCAGGCATCGGGCAATGGCGCTTACGCCGCCGCGCCGGCTGGAGCTCCGCCGGTCGAGATCGGGCCGATCCGCAAGCCGGTTCCCAAGCGCAAGGCGCATAGCGAGCCCGACGATCCTTACGCGCCGCTCGGCGTGCACGCCGGCAGTTTCCTGCTTTATCCGGCCATCGACATGATCGGAGGCTACGACACCAATCCGGCGCGCGCGCCCAGCGCCAAGGGCGCGACGCTTTATTCGGTGGCGCCGGAATTGCGCGCGCAATCGAACTGGTCGCGCCACGAACTCAAAGGTGAACTACGCGGCAGCTATACCGGCTACAGCCCCGATGCCGAGCCGACCTTGAGCCGCCCGAACGTCAACGGCAAAGTCGATGGCCGTGTCGATGTCACCAGCATGACGCGGATCGATCTCGGTGGCCGGCTATTGGTGGCGACCGATAATCCGGGCAGCCCGAATTTGCAGGCCGGTCTCGCCAAGTTGCCGATCTATACCACCTACGGAGGCAGCGCCGGCGTCGGGCAAAAGATCAACCGCTTCGATCTGTCGCTGACAGGCGACGCCGAACGCACCGCCTATCAGGCCTCCAAACTAACCGACGGTTCGACCGCCAGCAATGACGACCGCAACTACGATCAATACAGCGTCAAATTGCGCGGCGGCTACGAACTGACGCCGGGCGTCACGCCTTTCGTCGAAGCCAGCACCGATACGCGGCGCCACGATCTCGTCACCGACTCTTTCGGCTATCGGCGCAATTCCAAAGGCGTCACCGGCCAGCTTGGCTCGACGTTCGAATTATCGCGCCTGCTGACCGGCGAAGTCGCCGCCGGCTATACGCGGCGCGACTACGACGATGCGCGGCTGGCGCAACTCAGTGGCTTGATCGGCAACGCCTCACTGGTGTGGACCGCGAATGCGCTGACCTCGGTCAAATTCACGGCGGCGTCAGCCATCGCGGAATCGACCATTGCCGGCGTATCCGGTGTTTTCTCGCGCGATATCGGCTTGCAGATCGATCATTCGTTCCGGCGCTGGCTGATCGGCAGCGTCAAGTTCGGCGCCGGTTTCGACAGCTATAAAGGCACCGACATCGCCACCGGCGGGACCACGGTCGCGATTTGTGATTGCGTCGTGTCGACGCCGGGCGGCACCGCCGCCGACCGCGAGGACAAGCGGTATTCGGCCGGCCTCGGACTGACTTACAAGCTCAACCGGACGACCCAGATCAAGGGCGAATTCCGCCAGGACTGGCTGCGCTCCAATGTCAGCGGCAACGATTACACCGCCAGCATCTTCATGCTCGGCCTGCGCTTCCAGCAGTAAGTAGAGGTCATCCTAAGGTGCGAGCGCCGCCTCAGGGGTGACGGGGACAGGTAGTGTCGTCTCAGGGAAGGCTACGACTACTTCTCGCCGAGTATGCGCTTCAGCTCGCTGCGAAATTCCGGCGCAAGGTCCGGGCGATCGAGCGCATAGGCGACATTGGCGGTGAGGAAGCCGATCTTCGATCCGCAGTCATAGCTGCGGCCATCGAATTTGAGGCCATAGAACGGCTGGGTCTTCGCCAGCGCCAGCATGGCGTCGGTCAACTGGATTTCGCCACCAGCGCCGGCCGCCTGCTTGCCGAGCAGTTCGAATATTTGCGGCTGCAAAATATAGCGGCCCGTGATCGACAGATTGGATGGCGCGTCGGCCGCCTTCGGCTTCTCGACCATCTGGGTGATCTCGAACGCCTTGCCCTTCAGCTTGCCGACGCCGACCACGCCGTACATATGGATGCGATCCATCGGCACTTCCTCGACCGCGACGATGTTGGCGTTGGCGTCGAGATCCTTGGCGGCGTCGATCATTTGCGCCAGACAGCCGCGCGGGTTTTTCACCAGCACGTCCGGCAGGATGACGGCGAAGGGCTCATTACCGACCAGCTCGCGCGCGCACCAGACGGCATGGCCGAGGCCGAGCGGCGATTGCTGGCGAGTGAAGCTAGTGCCGCCGGCGTCGGGCAGGTCGGTCTCCAGAAGCTTGAGTTCGCTCTTCTTGCCGCGCTCGATCAGGGTAACCTCAAGTTCGAACTGGCGGTCGAAATGGTCCTCGATCACGCTCTTGTTGCGGCCGGTGACAAAAATGCAGTGCTCGATGCCGGCCTGCCGCGCCTCGTCGACGACGTGCTGAATCAGCGGCCGGTCGACTACCGGCAGCATTTCCTTGGGCATGGCCTTGGTGGCCGGCAGAAAGCGGGTGCCGAGACCGGCGACGGGGAAAATGGCTTTGCGGATATGGCTCATGGGGCGGGAAAACTCGTTGCGGAACCGGGGAAACGCCGGCGCGGATAAAAAGCACGGCCGCGTCCTAAGGTCCAGATTAGTCCACATTGCGGCGGTTAGCTCGATAGTCCAAGACCGTTAACGTCCCCGAAACGATATCCCGCCACCCCTTTATGTGGGATGCATTCAAAAGCAGGCTGCCTGTATCAATGCGAACGATCCGACCCTTGTGCCTGGCCACCGCGCTCCTCGTCAGCGTTTGCGGTGGCGCGCCGGCGCAGGACTTCGGCGATCGCACCGGCGCGATTCCCGCCGCGGCGCTGTCAGGCCCGCCGGATGCGCGCGACTGGAGCGGCGAGGACGGCGCCTCCGGTCACCCGCTGATGACGGCGGCGGCGATCCGCCAGGCGGCCGCGGACTTCTCCGCCTGCCTCGAACGGTTGTGGCCGCAGGCCGCCCGGCGCGGCGTATCGCGCGCCACGTTCGAGCGCCTGACAGCGTCGCTGTCGCCGGACCTGCGCATCATGGATCTGCTCGACAGCCAGCCCGAATTCACCAAAGCGGTGTGGGACTACCTGGATGTTCTGGTCAACGAGACCCGCATCGCCAAGGGCCGCGCGGTGCTGGAAAAATACCGCAGCACGTTCGATGCGGTTGAGCGGGCCTATGGCGTCGACCGCTTCATTATTGCCGCGATTTGGGGTGTCGAAACCAATTACGGCGCCATCGGCGGCGACCGGCCGGTGCTGCGTTCGACTGCCACGCTCGCCTGCGTCGGCCGGCGCCAGGCCTATTTCAGCGAGGAATTCCTCGCCGCGCTCGAAATCGTCAATCGCGGCGATGTACCGGCGGAGCGGCTGGCCGGCTCATGGGCCGGCGCCTTCGGGCCGACGCAGTTCATGCCGACGGCGTTCAAGCGCTATGCCGTCGACTTCGACAATGACGGCCGCCGCGACGTCATCGACTCGATGCCGGATCTGATCGCCTCGACCGCCAACAATCTCAAGAAGATCGGCTGGGCCAGCGGCCAGACCTGGGGCTACGAAGTGGTGATCCCGGCGAATTTCGATTTTCTGCTGGCCGACCAGCACCGCAGCATGACAGTTGCCGAGTGGGAACGTCACGGCATTACCCGGCCGGACGGCAAGCCGCTGCCGCATCCGGGCAACAGCGCTTTTCTGCTGGTGCCGGCCGGCGTGCAGGGTCCGGGATTCCTGATGCTGCCGAACTTCAAGGCGATCATGCGCTACAACCCGGCCGAGGCCTATGCGCTGGCGATCGGCCATCTGGCCGACCGGCTGCGCGGCGCCGGGCCGTTCGCGCAAGCCTGGCCCCGCTATGAGCGGGTGCTGACCCGCGCCGAGCGGCTGGAACTCCAGCAACTTTTGGAGCGCCATGGTTTCGAGGTCGGCGAGCCGGACGGCCGGCTCGGCCTGAAAACCCGCGACGCGCTGCGCGATTTCCAGAGGCGGATCGGCCATGTTCCGGACGGCTTTGCCTCGGCCGATGTGCTGGAGCGGCTGCGCCGGCGTTAAGATAAGGGGGTCGAACTAACCAAGGGCAGACCTTCGAGTTGACATTTTTGGCTGGCTATTGGTCCATGCCATCTTGGCAGCATTTTCCAGGCTTGTTTCAGATGTGGGCATCGGCATGACGCGGAAAAACCGGTTTTTGCAGCGTTTGGCAGTGGTCGCCGTTCTGGGCGCCGCCGAGTGCGCCGGTGTGGCCGCGCTCGGCCTGGTGCTCGGCGGCCCGGCCATGGCGCAGGATTATCCGTTCCTGAGCCGCCAGCGCCCGGCGCGCGGCGACGGGTTTTTCCAGCAGTTGTTCGGCACGCCCAACCGGCGGCAGGACGACCGCGATATTCAACAGCAGGCGCCGGCCGATAAATCGCGCGCGCCTGTCGCGCGCAAGCTGGACCCGAAAGCCGATCAGGTCGCGCCGACGACGTCGGTGATGGTCCTCGGCGACGGCATGGCCGACTGGCTGGCTTACGGCCTCGAGGATGCCTTCGCCGACGCGCCCGAGGTCGGCATCGTCCGCAGGAACAAGATTCATTCCGGCCTGATCCGTTACGACGTCAAAGGCGATCTCGACTGGTGGCACGTCGCCCGCGACATTCTCGGTGCCGAGAAGCCCGATTACGTGATCATGATGCTCGGCGTCAGCGACCGGCAGAATATCCGCGAAAAGGATGTCGCCAAGGAATCCGACAAAAAGGAAGCGGATAAAAAAGAAGCCGCCAAAAAGGAAGCCGACAAGAAGCCAGACGCTAAAAACGCTGCGACCAAGGATCCGGCCAACAAGGATCAAGCCGACAAAGATGCGGCCAACAAGGACGCGCCCGCCGCCGACAAGGGCGCCCTGACCAAAGAGGCCGATGACGACGAACCGCCGTCGATCGCCGCGCCTGAGCCGGCGCCGGGCAAGCGCGCCAATGGCGTTATCGAATTCCGCGGCGATGCGTGGGAAAAGATTTACAGCCGGCGCATCGACGAGACCGTCGCCGCGCTCAAGAGCAAGGGCGTGCCGGTCTTCTGGGTCGGGCTGCCCTCCATTCGCGGCACCAAGTCGACCGCCGACGTGGTCTATCTCAACGATCTTTATCGCGCCCGCGCCGAGAAGGCCGGCGCCGTCTATATCGACGTGTGGGATGGCTTCGTCGACGAAGGCGGCAAGTACACCAATTTCGGCCCCGACTATGAAGGCCAGATGCGCCGCCTGCGTTCGGGCGACGGCGTTTATTTCACCAAATATGGCGCACGCAAGCTGGCGCATTATGTCGAGCGCGAGTTGCGCCGATATATGAGCAATCGCGGACCGGTGGCGCTGCCGTCCGGGCCGATGGGGCCGCTGACGATCGATCCGAAATCGGTGGCGCGGCCATTGGCCGGACCGGTGGTGCCGCTGACGCTGAATACCGGAAATTCCGACGAACTGCTGGGTGGCGCGGGCGCGACCTCCGCGCGCGCCGATGCGACTGCGACCGGCGTTCTGGTGAAAGGCGATGCGGTAGCGGCGCCGTCCGGCCGCGCCGACGATTTTATCTGGCCGCGTGGCGGCGCCACGCCGCAAGCCGCCGCCGTGCCGCAAGCCGGCGCGTCGGCGGCGATTGCGTCGCCGGTCCAGGACACGGTGAAGCCCGCTACGAATACCGAGACAAAGCCGAAGCCGGCGCAGCCGGCCGCTACTGCCAAACCGGCCGACGCGAAGCAGCCGCGCGCCGCGGCGTCGACCGGCAGTCCATTCGGCTGGATGCGCTAACCGTCGTTCCGGGACGCGCGTAAGCGCGAACCCGGAATCCAGAGACAATTTCGGAATTTCTAGCTGGATTCCGGATCGCCACCATAGCGCGTGAACGCGCTTATGACGGCGTCAGGAATGACAACAACTAACGCGGCAGGGTCGTCTTGCCCATCAGGAATTTGTCGACCGCGTGCGCGCACTGGCGGCCTTCGCGGATCGCCCACACCACCAATGACTGGCCGCGGCGCATGTCGCCGGCGGCGAACACTTTCGGCACCGAGGTGAGATAGGCGTTGGTGTCGGCGCTCACATTGCCGCGTTGATCGAGCGCGACGTTGAGCAACTTCAGCATGCCCTCATGCAGCGGATGCACGAAACCCATGGCCAGCAGCACCAGATCGGCCTCGATGTCGAATTCGGTGCCGGGGATCGGCTTGAATTTGTCGTCCAGCCGGGCGCAATGCAGCTTCTTGACCTGGCCGTTTTCGCCGGAAAAGCTCTGCGTGCCGACTGCGAAGTCGCGTTCGACGCCTTCCTGATGGCTCGATGAGGTGCGCAGCTTGAGCGGCCAGTCCGGCCAGGTCAGCATCTTGTTTTCGTGCGCCGGCGGCTGCGGCATGATCTCGAAATTGGCGACCGACACTGCGCCCTGGCGGATCGAAGTGCCGATGCAGTCGGAGCCGGTATCGCCGCCGCCGATGACGACAACTTTCTTGCCGGTGGCGAGGATCGGTTCGAGAGCGCCGAGCGGCTCGTTGCCGACGCGGCGGTTCTGCTGCGGCAGGAAATCCATGGCGAAATGGATGCCCTTTAATTCGCGGCCGGGGATCGGCAGGTCGCGCGGCTTTTCCGAGCCGCCGGACAGCACGACCGCGTCGTGCTCGGCGACGAGTTTGGCGATATCGACATTGACGCCGACATCGGCGTTGTAGTGGAACGTGACGCCTTCGCCTTCCATCTGCGCGATGCGGCGATCGACGTGAACCTTTTCCATCTTGAAGTCGGGAATGCCGTAGCGCAAAAGGCCGCCGGCCTTGGCCCAGCGCTCGTAGACATGCACGTCGTGGCCGGCGCGCGCGAGCTGCTGCGCGGCGGCGAGGCCCGCGGGCCCCGAACCGATGATGGCGACCTTCTTGCCGGTTTTAACGGCGGCAACGTCGGCGATCAGCCCTTGCGCGATGGCGCGGTCGGCGATCTCGCATTCGATGGTTTTGATCGTGACCGGATTGTCGTCGATGTTGAGCGTGCAGGACGCTTCGCACGGCGCCGGGCAGACGCGGCCGGTGAATTCAGGGAAATTGTTGGTCGAGTGCAGGTTGCGCGCGGCTTCTTCCCAATTGCCGCGATAGACCAGATCGTTCCAGTCAGGAATCTGATTGTTGACCGGGCAGCCGGTCGGCACGTTGGAGAGAAGCTGGGTGCCGTGGCAATAGGGAACGCCGCAATCCATGCAGCGCGCCGCCTGGTCGCGCACTTCCTTTTCCGGCAGCGGCAGAACGAACTCATGCCAATGCTTGATACGCTCCTCGACGGGCGCGTATTTGCGGTCGTGGCGGTCGATTTCTAGAAACCCGGTGATCTTGCCCATCTTACTCCGCCGCCTGCATCGTGGCGGCCTTTTCCTTTGCCATCTCAGCGAGCGCACGGGCGTATTCGACCGGCATCACTTTCTTGAACAGGGGACGATAGCGCTTCCAGTCGGCGAGAATGGCTTCCGCCCGGCTGGACCTGGTATAGCGCGCGTGATCGGAAATCAGCTTGTGCAGCCGCGCCGCATCGCCGTTCGACAGATCGGCCATGACATCGACCATGCCATGCGATTCCAAATCGGTGCCGAATTCGGCTTCGGCGACCTTTTCTTCTTCCGGCACCGGTTCAAGCGCGACCATCGCCATGTTGCAACGAGACTGGAACGTGTTGTCCTCGTCGAGGACGTAGGCGATGCCGCCCGACATGCCGGCGGCGAAGTTGCGGCCGGTGCGCCCGAGAACGACGACGACGCCGCCGGTCATGTATTCGCAGCAGTGGTCGCCGGTGCCTTCGACGACGACGGTGGCGCCGGAGTTGCGCACGGCGAAGCGTTCGCCGGCGACGCCACGGAAATAGCACTCGCCGGCGATGGCGCCGTACATCACCGTATTGCCGACGATGATCGACTCTTCCGGCACGATGCTGGAATCGGCCGACGGGCGGATGACGATGCGGCCGCCCGACAGGCCCTTGCCGACATAGTCGTTGGCTTCGCCTTCCAGTTCGAAGGTGACGCCCTTGGCCAGCCAGGCGCCGAAGGCCTGACCGGCGGTGCCATCGAAGCGCACATGAATGGTGCCGTCGGGCAGGCCGGTGTGGCCGTAACGCTTGGCGACTTCGCCGGACAACATCGCGCCGCAGCTGCGGTTGGTCGAATTGATGGCGGTCTGCAGCCGAACCGGCGCGCCGCGGTCGAGCGCGGCTTGCGATTCGGCGATCAGCTTGCGATCGAGGATCGCCTCAAGATGGTGATCCTGCTTCTCGCAGTGGAAGATCGGCGTTTTGGCGTCGGCCGTGGGCTTGGTGAACAATTTGGAGAAGTCGAGGCCCTTGGCCTTCCAGTGTTCGACCAGCTTGCGCCGGTCGAGCATCTGCATCTGGCCGACCATTTCGTCGAAGGTGCGGTAGCCGAGAGACGCCATGATCTCGCGGACTTCCTCGGCGACGAAGAAGAAGTAGTTGATGACGTGCTCGGGCGCGCCCTTGAAGCGCTTGCGCAGCACCGGGTCCTGGGTGGCGATGCCGACCGGGCAGGTGTTGAGATGGCACTTGCGCATCATGATGCAGCCGGCGGCGATCAGCGGCGCGGTGGCGAAGCCGAATTCGTCGGCCCCGAGCAGCGCGCCGACGACGACGTCGCGCCCGGTGCGGATGCCGCCGTCAACCTGCACGGCGATGCGGCTGCGCAATCTGTTGATGACCAGCGTCTGATGCGTCTCGGCCAGGCCGATTTCCCATGGGGAGCCGGCATGCTTGAGCGAGGTGAGGGGGGACGCGCCGGTGCCGCCCTCGAAGCCTGAGATGGTGACGTGATCGGCGCGCGCCTTGGAGACGCCAGCGGCGACCGTGCCGACGCCGATTTCGGAGACGAGCTTGACCGAGACGTCGCCGGTCGGGTTGACGTTCTTGAGGTCGAAGATGAGTTGCGCCAGATCCTCGATCGAATAGATGTCGTGGTGCGGCGGCGGCGAAATCAAGCCGACGCCGGGCGTCGAATAGCGCACCGCGGCGATGGTCTTGTCGACCTTGTGGCCGGGCAACTGGCCGCCTTCGCCGGGCTTGGCGCCCTGCGCCATCTTGATCTGCATCATGTCCGAGTTGACGAGATACTCGGTGGTGACGCCGAAGCGTCCCGACGCCACCTGCTTGATGGCCGAGCGCATCGAATCGCCATTCGGCATCGGCTTGAAGCGATCCGACTCTTCGCCGCCTTCGCCGGTGTTCGACTTGCCGCCGATCCGGTTCATGGCGATGGCCAAAGTGGTGTGCGCCTCGCGCGAGATCGAGCCATAGGACATCGCGCCGGTCGAGAACCGATGCACGATGTTCTTGGCCGGCTCGACTTCCTCAAGCGGCACCGGCTTGCGGCCGGCCTGTTCGGCGGTCTTGATGGTGAACAGCCCGCGAATGGTCAGCAGGTGTTCGCTCTGATCGTTGATGATCTTGGCGAAGGCGCGGTAGTGATCCTGAGAGTTGCCGCGCACGGCGTGCTGCAGCCGCGACACCGTCTCGGCGGTCCAGACATGGTCCTCGCCGCGCATGCGCACGGCATAATCGCCGCCGACGTCGAGCATCGAGCGGTAGATCGGCGCGTCCGAGAAGGCCGAGCGGTGACGCCGCACGGTTTCTTCGGCAATCTCGGGCAGGCCGACGCCCTCGATCTGGGTGTGCGTGCCGGTGAAATATTTGGCGATGAAGTCCTGGCGCAAGCCGACGGCGTCGAAAATCTGCGCGCCGCAATAGGACTGGTAGGTCGAGATGCCCATCTTGGACATGACCTTCAGCAGGCCCTTGTCGATCGACTTGATATAGCGCTTGACGATTTCATAGGGCTCGAGTTTGACCGGCAGCGCGTCCTTCATCGCCACCAGCGTTTCGAAGGCCAGATACGGGTTGATCGCTTCGGCGCCGTAACCGGCCAGACAGGCGAAGTGATGCACTTCGCGCGGCTCGCCGGTTTCCAGCACGAGGCCGACCGCCGTGCGCAGGCCCTTGCGGATCAGATGATGATGCACGGCGGCGCAGGCCAGCAGCATCGGGATCGGAATGCGGTCGGCGCCGGCCCGGCGGTCGGACAGAATGATGATGTTGCAGCCGCCGTTGACTTCTTCCTCGGCGCGCACGCACAACTCGTCGATCGCCCAGTCCATGCCGTCGGCGCCATGTTCGGACGGGAACGTGACGTCGAAGGTCAGCGACTTGAAGTGGTCGCCGGTCATTTCCGAAATCGAACGAATCTTTTCCAGGTCCTCGTTGGTGAGGATCGGCTGGCGCACTTCGAGGCGCTTGGTGTTCGACATGCCTTCGTGGTCGAGCAGGTTCGGGCGCGGCCCGATGATCGACACCAGGCTCATCACCAGCTCTTCGCGGATCGGGTCGATCGGCGGGTTGGTGACCTGGGCGAAGTTCTGCTTGAAATAGGTGAACAGCGGCTTCGGCCGATCCGACAGCGCCGAGATCGGCGTGTCGTTGCCCATCGAGCCGATGGCTTCCTCGCCGGTGGTGCCCATCGGCGTCATCAAGAGCTTGGTGTCTTCCTGCGTGTAGCCGAACAGTTGCTGACGATCGAGCAGCGCCAGGTTCGAGATCGGCGAGGCGCTCGGCGCACCGGGGAGTTCTTCCAGCACGATCTGCGTGCGGGTCAGCCACTCGCGGTACGGATGGCTTTGGGCCAAGGTGGCCTTGAGTTCTTCGTCGGGAATGAGGCGGCCTTCGTCGAGATCGACCAGCAGCATCTTGCCGGGCTGCAGGCGCCACTTCTTGACGATGTCCTTTTCCGGAATGGGCAGCACACCCATTTCCGACGCCATAATGATGCGGTCGTCCTTGGTCAGCAGATAGCGCGCTGGCCGCAAGCCGTTGCGGTCGAGCGTGGCGCCGATCTGGCGGCCGTTGGTGAAGGCGATCGCGGCCGGGCCGTCCCACGGCTCCATCAGCGCGGCATTGTATTCGTAGAAAGAGCGGCGCTCTTCATCCATCAGCGGATTGCCGGCCCAGGCTTCCGGAATCATCATCATCACGGCATGCGCGAGCGAGTAGCCGCCTTGCGTGAGGAATTCGAGCGCGTTGTCGAAGCAAGCGGTGTCCGACTGGCCTTCGTACGAGATCGGCCACAGCTTCTTGATGTCCTTGCCGAACAAAGGCGAGGATACCGACGCCTGGCGCGCCGCCATCCAGTTGACGTTGCCGCGCAGAGTGTTGATCTCGCCGTTATGCGCGACCATACGGTACGGATGCGCCAGCGACCAGGTCGGGAAGGTGTTGGTCGAGAAGCGCTGATGCACCAGCGCGATGGCGCTCTGGAAATCCGGATCGTGCAGGTCGGGATAATACTTGCCGAGCTGGTCGGCCAGGAACATGCCCTTGTAGATCACCGTGCGGCACGAGATCGATACCGGGTAATAGCTCGAGGTACGCCGCTCGCGCCGGCGATAGATCGCGTTCGAGATCGACTTGCGCAGGATATAGAGCCGGCGTTCGAATTCGTCTTCGGACAGCTTCTTTTTGCCGCGGCCGATGAACACCTGCATGTGCCGCGGTTCGGTCGGCTTCACCGACTCGCCGAGCGAAGAGTTGTCCTTCGGCACGTCGCGCCAGCCGATGAGGGTCAAACCCTCGCGGGCGATCACATCGGCATAGATGTCGCGGATGATCTGCCGCCAGGTGTCTTCCTGCGGCATGAACAATTGGCCGACGGCGTAGAGGCCCGGTTCCGGCAGCGTGAAGCCGAGACGGGTCGCTTCCTTGGCGAAAAACTTGTGCGGAATCTGAACGAGGATACCGGCACCGTCGCCCATGCGCGGATCGGCGCCGGTGGCGCCGCGATGTTCGAGGTTGCACAGGATCTGCAGACCGTCCTGGACGATCTGGTGCGACTTGCGGCCCTTGATGTCGGCGACAAAGCCGACGCCGCAGGCGTCCTTGTCGAGGGCCGGGTCATAGAGGCCCTGCGCCTCCGGCGTGCCCGGATCGGCGGTCGAGCCCAAAAACGGCGCGTTGACGTCGTCGCTTATTCGCGATGCGTCGATCCGGCTTAATCCCGCGCTGTTCTTCTGCTCGCTCATATCGTCCTGCCTCACCGGCCCGTCCGGCGTATCGCTCTCCGTGAAGCCCAAGATTTAAGCGTGCCGTCTCATGCACCTCGGGATCGCAGACTTGACCTGATTAGGACAGCATTGCTGTCCTAATAGACCATGCCAAATTTTGCCTCGCCGCACAAGTCGGGTCCACGCTGGAATTGACCAAAGCTTTCGCTTTGTTGCGGCAGTGCCTTCCCAACAAGCAAGAACAGGACCACGCGCGCTTAATTTGCGCAATGGCGTTGCGCCCTTCCGCCGCCGACAAATTCGCAGCCCGATTAACCGTTTAACCGTGCAACCGGGAATTCGCCGCAGGCCCTGACGGGTTGGCTATGGTGCGGAAAATCAGAGATGGAGTGGCAACGATGACCAACAGCATAAGTCAGGCGAATCCGGCCGAAACCGCGTCCGGCGAAGCGGCCATGGAACGGCTGGCCGACAGGCTGATCGCGATCGGGCCGGCGCCGATGGACCCTTCGGACAGCCCAATTGAGCGGCATTCGCCGGCCGAAGCGGCGGCGTATTCGGCCAGCGCTGCCATTGCCCGGCGCGCCGACGAGCGGGCGCGCCGCTCGCGCTCGGTTATCGGGCTGACGGTCGACAGTTTCGTGGCGGCCTGTTCATTCATTCCCTATGCGCTGGTGGCGCTGGCGCTGCGGCTGATCATGGCGCGAGTGTTCTTTCTCGACGGCCAGACCCGGGTCGATGGCCCGCATTTGCCGTTCAGCACCCAGAACTTCTTCAAACTCGATTTCCTGCGTGACATCGACTTGGCCGTCGTGTTGCCGTTGCAGGTAAAGGCGGAAACTCTCGCCGCCTTCCAGACCCAGTATCCACCGATGCCGGTGCCGCCGGTCCTGGCCGCCTATCTGGTGAGCTACGCCGAGTTCATCCTGCCGATCATGCTGGTGATCGGTTTCGGCACGCGCTTCGCCGCGCTCGGCCTGTTGATCATGACCGCGATGATCTCGGTCTACGTGATGCCGCAGGACCTGCTTACCGCGCATGTGTACTGGGCGGGGATCCTCACCGTGCTGCTGTCGCTCGGCGCCGGACAGATCTCGGTCGATCACATCATCCGTTACATCGCGCGCCGCTAGACGGCGCAGAGGCAGCGGCGGTGAAAAAGGCATTGACCCTCAGCCTGGTGTTTGCGGCTTCGGTCGCAAGCGCGCCGTCGGCTGTGGGGCAGACGAATACGCTCGATTATCAGCGCGGCCCGCGCATCATCCATGTGCCGCAGCCGGGCGAAGCCACAAAGCCCGCGCCCGGCGCCAATCTTGATCGGCGTCCCGAGCCGGCCGTGACCGATGACGACGATGACGATGACAATGCGGTCGTCGCGCCGCCGCCGCCGCTGCCGCGCCCGCGTGCATCCGCGCCGAAACCCCGGGCAGTCGCCACGCCGCCGCAACCACCCGCCGCGGTCGCGCCGCGCTGGAAACTGCGCAACGAGCCGCCACCGTCTCCCGAGCCGCCGCCGTCGGGGCCGAGCCGCGCCGTATTGAGCGCACCACCGCCGTCCGCCAACGGCCCGACGCCGATGCGGCCGGCGCCGCGCTTCGAAGGCAAAGCCACGTCGGGCGAAAAGTCCGCCATTCCGGGCGAGCCGGCAAGACCGGCCCCGATGATCAGCGAGACCTCGCCGCCGATCGGCTATACGCCGCCGACGACGCCGCTGCCGGAAAATTGAACTCGCTAATAAAAAGCGCCCCGGAATATCCGGGGCGCTGGCGTCTTCATGTCTTGGAGTTCGCCGAGGTTCAGGCGGCGACTTTATTTTCGACGACGTTGTTGTTCAAGGTTTGCGGCTTCGCCTGGGCGTTGCCAATCGGGATCTGCCGCGGCTTCTTGGCCTCGGGGATCTCGCGCACCAGGTCGACGTGCAGCAGCCCGTTCTCGAGCGCGGCGTTCTTCACCTGGACGTAGTCGGCGAGCTGGAACACGCGCTCGAAGGCGCGCGCGGCGATGCCCTGATAGAGCACCTCGCCATTCTGCTCGGCGGTAGTCTGCTTGCCGCCCTTGATGGTCAGCGTGTTCTCTTTCGATTCGATCGAAAGTTCGTCGGCACCGAAGCCGGCCACCGCGACGGTGACGCGGTAATCGTTCTCGCCGGTGCGTTCGATATTATACGGCGGATAGCCGGGGGCGGCGTCGAAGCCGTCCATCATCGAAAACAGCCGGTCGAAGCCGACGGTGGAACGATAAAGGGGGGAGAGATCGAAAGTACGCATAGTCAAGTCCTCCAGAGTTGAGCGACCTATTCAGTCCGGGCGGTCCGCCGATTGGCCGAACCTTGATTGCCCGTGCGCAGCCGTTATGGCCTGCGCAAAAAGCATATGGGAATGCCGTTTCGGCCGCGCAAGAGGGGCCGTAGAATCCGGTAAGCTATTGAATTAAAATGACAATTATTATTTTGATTTTTGCCTGTTTCTTGTCATCACCGGCCATAGCCGTTCGAAGAACGGCGTTCCATCGGGACGCCTGTGTCCCGGCGACCCCGCTGAGGATGGCACTGCGTCCCCTCAGCGGGAGGGCCGGACAAGGCCGGCCATGACAAATCAGACGCGCATCCTCTATAAGGCGCACAGCCCTCGTCCAGCGGCTCATTCGCGGCGTCATGAAATTTATCTCTATTCCCGCCAATCCGGTGCCCGATCACGGGCTGGCCGGTGTCTTCAAGACCCCGGACGGGGTGACTTTGCGCTTCGGCCGGTGGCAGCCGCCGCCGAGCCGCAGGGGCACCGTCGTCATTCTGCAGGGCCGCGCCGAATACATTGAAAAATATTTCGAGACGGTGCGCGATTTGCGCGCGCGCGGTTTCGCGGTCGTGACCTTCGACTGGCGCGGCCAGGGGCTGTCCGAACGCGCGCTTGCCGACCACCACAAGGGCCACGTCAAGAACTTCTCGCAATACGCCATCGACCTCGACGCCTTCATGACGCAGGTGGTGCTGCCGGATTGCCCGCCGCCCTATTTCGCACTCGGGCATTCGATGGGCGGCGCTAATATCATTGCCTCCTGTCACGACGGCAGCCGCTGGTTCGAGCGCATCGTGCTGACCGCCCCGATGATCGCGTTGCGGCCCGGCAAGCTCACCCATATCGCCGGTCCCCTGGCGCGCATGATGCGCCTCATCGGCCGCGGCTCGGCCTTTGTGCCGACCGGCCATGGCGACGCCTCCGGCGCCGAGAATTTCATCGGCAATGTGCTGACGTCGGATCCGGTGCGTTTCGCGCGCAACGCCGCGGTGTTGGAGGAAGAGCCGGAACTTGGCCTTGGCGCGCCGACCATCGCCTGGGCCGACTCCGCCATCCGCCTGATGAAGAAATTCGCCGAGCCGTCCTACGCCGCGCGCATCCGCCAGCCGATGTTGCTGGTGGCGGCCGGCTACGACGAGGTGGTCTCGACCTCGGCGATCGAAGCCTTCGGCATGCGCCTGCTGGCCGGTCGCCATCTCATTTTGCCCGGGGCCAAGCACGAGATCTTGCAGGAACAGGATTCGTTCCGCGCGCAGTTCTGGGCGGCGTTCGACGCCTTCGTGCCCGGCACGCCGCGCTATTAGCGGCGGCGCGTTTTACTGCCATCCCGGAACGCCGCGCATGTCGGGCAGTTGATGGGCGATGCCCTTGTGGCAATCGATGCAGGTCTTGTCGCCGGTAAAAAGAAAGCGCTGATGCGCGACCGAGGCGCGCGGCGACTGCTTGGTGATGTCCATCGACTGCGCCGAGTGGCAGTTGCGGCATTCCAGCGAATCGTTGGCCTTGAAGCGGGCCCATTCGTGCAGCGCCAGTTCCTGGCGGTGATCGCGGAATTTGTCGCGCGTATCGATGGTGCCGAACAAGTGGCCCCAGACTTCCTTCGACGCCTGCATCTTGCGGGCGATCTTGTCGGTCCAGTTGTGCGGCACGTGGCAATCCGGGCAACTGGCGCGCACGCCGGAGCGGTTGGAGAAATGGATCGTCGTTTTCAACTCGGCGAACACGTTGTCGCGCATTTCGTGACAGCCGGTGCAGAATTTTTCCGTATTGGTGATTTCGAGCGCGGTGTTGAAGCCGCCCCAGAAGATGACGCCGGCGACGAAGCCCGCGAGCACCAGGACGCCCAGCCCGAACACCGAACTCGGCCGGATCAGAACGTACCAGAGATCGACGACAAAGCCGCGGACCCGCGCGAATTTTGTCGGCTTGGTTTCGCCCGCGACACTCATCGGCGGCCGCCCGGCGTCGCCTTGTTCAGCATTGAGTCGATGTCGACAAAATCATTGGTGACCGGCGGCGTCGTGGTGTGCTGCGGCACATGGCATTCGGTGCAGAAGAACCGGCGCGGCGACACGGTCGCCAGGAACTGGCCGTCGCGGTCCATGAAATGCGTGATGCTGATCATCGGCGCCAGCGATTCGGCGATGCGGGCGCGGGCGTGACACGACAGGCATTTATTGCCGTTCATGTCGATCTGGTAGCCCTCGATGCTGTGCGGAATGACCGGCGGCTGTTCCGGATAATTGCGCACTTCTTTCTCTGCGGTGTTCTTGAGCGGCGTCATGGGCGCTGCCGGGCCGACTTCATTGAGCGGCGTCGGTCCCCGCAAGCCCGTGCTGACCTGTTGCGCGAGGAGCGAGGTCGACAGCGCGACGAGGATCGTCGCGACGGCCAGAATGCGAGGGCTGAAGGTCATATCGTCCCCACTTTCTCGATGCGCACGGCGCACTTCTTGTAATCGGTTTGCAGCGAGATCGGATCGGTGGCGTCGAGCGTCACCTTGTTGATCATCTGCGCTTCGTCGAACCACGGCACGAACACGACGCCGCGCGGCGGCTTGTTGCGGCCGCGCGTCTCGACGCGGGTGCGGATGAAGCCGCGCCGCGACTGCACCTTGATCTCGTCGCCGCGGCGCAGCTTCGCCTCGAGCGCGTCGTCCGGGTGCATGAAGCAGACGGCTTCGGGAAATGCCTTGTAGAGTTCGGGTACGCGCCGCGTCATCGTGCCGGAATGCCAGTGCTCGAGCACGCGCCCGGTCGACAGCCAGAAGGGATATTCGGCGTCCGGCGATTCAGCCGGCGGCTCGTAGGGCAGGGCAAAGATGCGCGCCTTGCCGTCCGGGAAGCCGTAAAATTCGACGCCTTTGCCCTGCTTCACATAAGGGTCGAGACCTTCGCGGAAGCGCCACTTGGTTTCTTCGCCGTTGACGACGGGCCAGCGCAGGCCGCGCACCGAATGATAGGTGTCGAACGGCGCCAGATCGTGGCCATGGCCACGGCCGAATGAGGCATATTCCTCGAACAGTCCTTTTTGCACATAGAAGCCGAAGGCTTTCGACTCGTGATTGCCGTAGCCGGCTTCGATATCGGTGACCGGGAATTTATCGACCTGACCATTCTTGAACAGCACGTCGAACAGGGTCTTGCCGCGATATTCCGGCTTCTTGGCGATGAGTTCCTCGGTCCAGACTTCCTCGATCTTGAAACGCTTGGAAAATTCCATCAGCTGCCACAGATCGGACTGCGACTCGCCCGGCGCTGTGACCATCTGGTGCCAGAACTGGGTGCGGCGCTCGGCATTGCCGTAGGCGCCTTCCTTCTCCACCCACATCGACGTCGGCAAAATGAGATCGGCGGCGCGCGCGGTGACCGACGGATAGGCGTCGGACACGACGATGAAGTTGTCCGGGTTGCGATAGCCGAGATAGGTTTCTTCGTTGGCGTTGGCGCCGGCCTGCAGGTTGTTGTTGACCTGCACCCAATAGGCGTTGAGCAGGCCATCCTTCAGCATCCGATTCTGCAACACCGCGTGATAGCCCGGCTTGTCGCCGATGGTGCCTTCAGGGAGTTTCCAGATCCGCTCGGCGATGTCGCGGTGCGCCTTGTTGGTGACGACAAGATCGGCGGGCAGGCGATGCGTGAAGGTGCCGACCTCTCGCGCGGTGCCGCAGGCCGACGGCTGGCCGGTCAGCGAGAACGGGCTGTTGCCCGGCTCGGAGATTTTTCCAGTCAAGAGATGGATGTTGTAGATGAGGTTGTTGCACCAGACGCCACGGGTGTGCTGGTTGAAGCCCATGGTCCAGAAGCTGGTGACCTTGGTCTTCGGGTCGGCATAAAGCTCGGCCACCGCCTCGAGTTGATTGAGCGCGACGCCGGACATCTCGGCCGCCTTCTCCAGCGTGTAGTCTGAGACGAATTTGACGTAATCGTCGTAGCTCATGTCGGTGGAATCGCCGGCTTTGGCGGCGCCGGTCGCTTTTTTCTGCAACGGATGCTCGGGCCGCAGGCCGTAGCCGATATCGGTTTGGCCGCGCTTGAACAGCGCGTGCTGGGTGACGAAGTCCTTGTTGACGCGGCCGGTCTTGATGATGTGGTTGGCGATGGCGTTGAGCAGATAGAGATCGGTGTGCGGCTTGAACACCATGCCGATGTCGGCAAGGTCGAACGACCGGTGCTCGAAGGTCGACAGCACCGCGACGCGGACATGCGGATTGCTCAGCCGCCGATCGGCGACGCGCGTCCACAGGATCGGATGCATCTCCGCCATGTTCGAGCCCCACAGCACAAAGGCATCGGCGGCTTCGATGTCGTCGTAGCAGCCCATCGGCTCGTCGATGCCGAAGGTGCGGATGAACCCGACCGCGGCGGACGCCATGCAGTGCCGCGCATTCGGGTCGATATTGTTGGAGCGGAAACCGGCTTTCATCAACTTGAGCGCGGCATAGCCTTCCCAGATCGTCCACTGACCGGAACCGAACATGCCGACGCCGCTGGGCCCGCGCTTTTTCAGCGCGTCCTTGAACTTGACCGCCATGATGTCGAAGGCTTCGTCCCACGACACCGGCGTGAACTCGCCGTTTTTGTCGTACTTGCCGTTGGTCTTGCGCAGCATCGGCTTGGTCAGGCGGTCATGGCCGTACATGATCTTGGAAAGAAAATAGCCCTTGACGCAATTGAGGCCGCGATTGACCTCCGACTTGATGTCGCCATGCGTGGCAACGACGCGGTTTTCCTTGGTCGCTACCATGACGCTGCAGCCGGTGCCGCAGAAGCGGCAGGCGGCCTTGTCCCACTTCAGCTCGTTGGCGGAGCGCTCGGTGACGAGGTTGGCGGCCGTTGCCGGCACTGACATGCCCCCGGCGAGCGCCGCGACGGCGGCCGCTTCCAGTTTGAGCACCTGGCGGCGATCGAGTTTTGCGGTCATCGGTTTCTCTCCCGGATAAATTCTTGGCGGCGCCTTGGCGTCAGGTTTCGCCGGTATCGATGGCGTGGAACACCAGCGAGGCCGAATAGACGTGCGGCAACAGCGCAATGACGTTCAGCGTCGAGCCGATGGCGCCGGCGCGCGGCGCGTCGATCACCACGACCAGCTTGCCCATCGGGTCGCGCGCATGAATTTCGCAAAATTCGAGGCCGGCGATGGTTGCTTCGACTTCGCCGAGATGTTCGGGGCGCGCCTGCACCAGGATGCTGGCGATCTCGCCTTCCGGCGGCGCGACGACCTTGTCGCTATTGATGACGCGACCGGTGATGAAGGCGCGGCGGTCGATGGCCTCAGCTGCTGACTTTGTCATGACGATCTCATTGGTTCGACGGCGGGCCCGGCGGCCCGGCGATCATCTGATAAATCCATACGGAAAGGCCGTAGCTACCGACGGTGGCGACCGCGACGGCCGGCATCAGCACGACAGTGAGAAAGAGGAAGGCGAAGACTTCCATGCGCCGGCGGCGCAGGTGATCTTTGTTGGGGCTACCGACTTCCGACATGCCGAGCATTATCTCCCTTGCCGTCCCTTGCCGTCCCTTGCCGTCTTTTGCGCGACGTCCGCTTTCACTGACGATGCGCGCTTCCGCTGCCGCTTGAGCGGCGATGCGGATGCGTCGTTGCATCGCAAAAAATTTATAGGCTGAGTCGGAAAAGGTCGACGGTATCGAGATGTATGGATCGAACTACTTGGCGCCCATCATTGGACGCCGCTTTTCCAGACAAGTACATGATCTCATGGTCTCCCGCGACCGCCTTTGATTTGGATCAAGTTCGGGCGGCTAGGGGCGCCGGAGCGTCCAATTGTCGCGCCGCAAGTCCT
This sequence comes from uncultured Hyphomicrobiales bacterium, assembly GCA_903839845.1. Taxonomy (GTDB): domain Bacteria; phylum Pseudomonadota; class Alphaproteobacteria; order Rhizobiales; family Xanthobacteraceae; genus Pseudolabrys. Next base: position 3,833 of record CAIMEA010000157.1, on the reverse strand, counting down.
CACCTGATCGCGCAACGAAAAAGCCGGCGGCCTTTCGGCCACCGGCTTCCTGATGTTGGCTTTCTGGCCGGGTTAGCGCGGCGGAATCTGGATCAAATCGTCGAGTTGCGCCTTGGTCAGTTCGCTGGCGGTGAATTTAAGCGCGACCGCGTCCTTCACGATGGTGTCGAGGCCGGTGATCTTGTCCGGCTCGACCGAGGCGCGGGGGAAGAAATCGTCGCGGGTGCGCTTCGCCTTGGCTTCGGTGATCTTCAGCCAATCGGCATAGACCTTCAGCGCGGCGGGGTCGGTGTACATATAGTTCACCGTCTCCCGATACGCCTTCATGTAGCGCGCCACCACATCCTTGTGGGTTTTCAGATAGTCGGCGTTGGCGATGTTGAGTCGTACTGTCTGGCCCTTGAACACCGAGGCGTCGTTGCCGGTGGCGATGATGCGGATCTGCTTGGCGTCGAGCTGATCGAGCCCGAAGGGCGGCGCCGCCCAGCCGACATCGATCTGGCCCGACATGACGGCCGTGATGTTGGCGGCGGGTCCGCCCATCGCGGTCGGCTTGGCTTTCAATTTGTATTCGTCGATGAAGGCCTTGACGACGCCATGCGTCGATGAGCCGTTGGTCGAATAGGCGAGAATTTTGTCGTCGGTGTCCTTCAGCGTCTTGATCGGCGAGTCCGCCTTCACATACCAGTACAGATCGCCGGCGCCGGTGGTCTCGGCGCCGATCACGCGCACCGGCGCGCCTTTGGAATAGGCGCTGAGCACGCCCATGACGCCGGCGGCGATGCCGATATCGACGCTGCCGGAAATCACCGCCTGCTGCGTCTCGCCGGCGCCTTGCGTATAGACGATTTCCAGAACGAGGCCGTGCTTCTTGAAGATGCCGGCCAGTTGGCCGACCTCGGACATTGAGGTGTCCCAGTTGCCACGCTGACCGACGGCGAGCTTGATGGTGTCGTCGGCCGCCGCCGTCGCGATGCCGGCCAGCAGCGAGAGCGCGGCAAAGGTGCAAGCGATTGTCTTGCTGTTCATCCTGTTATCCTCCCAGAGTTTTATTTTTATCGGTTATTTGGCCGTCTGCCTGACCCGTTCGAGCGGGGCCTCGCTGCCGCCGCCGAGGCTGCGCCAGTTCGTCGTTTTCGGCACCACGCCTTCATAAGAGCTGATGGTGGCGTGAGCGATGCGCGGCTCGGCGGTGCCGATGGCCGTTCCGCCGCTTTGCATATCGCGCGCCGCTTCGACCATCAGCCGGCGGAAGGCGACGACCGCCGTATCGCTGGCGCCGACGCGGTCCTTCGAGCGGTCGCTGATCGGTCCCATCGATTCCCACATGGCGATATCCTGATTGGGAATGCCGCTGATGCCGGTGAAATTGCCGGCCTTCATCGCCGCGCGATCCTGGCCGTACAGATTGTCGCGCGTGCGCACGCCGTTGAAATGCGCGTCGACATCGACGCCCCATTCGAGCTTGTTGAACTTGCGCCAGGTATCGGCGTCGATGCCGGGCTTGTCGGCGCCGGCCCAGGCGATGAAATAGAAGATCGTCGTGTTGTCGTCTTCCGGCGTCAGCACGGTGGCGACGTTGTACGAACTGTTCGGCGGAATGAGCGCCGTGTACGGCGCGATATAGACGGTGGTGCGGATGTAATCGTGCGTTTCCTCATCCCGGATCGGCCGGCGGATCGCGGCGTAGCGAAAGCCGTAGCTGGTGCGCTCGATCTGGAAGCGCGGCGCCTTGTCGGTCGACGGCCGCAGCCAGCTTGAATTGGTCGCCTTGGCCACCTCGACATTCGCCGGCAACATGTCGGAGGAATGCAGACTGGACGAATGCGCCGAGTCGATCTGCCCTTCCAGAATTTGCGCCCAGTTGCAGTTGACCCGGACTTTGGTGGCGCTGACCTTGGCGTCGCTCGTCGGCGCAAAGGCTGGCGGCTCAAAGTCGCGCATCTCTTCCGGCGGGCCCATATAGCACCAGACAAAGCCGCCGGCTTCGCAGGCCGGATAGGATTTGTGTTTGACGCGATCGGGGATCAGGCTGTTGGCTGGCTCCGACGCCATCTCGACGATGTTGCCGTCAACGTCGAACTTCCAGCCGTGATAGAGGCAGCGCAGGCCGCAATCCTCGTTGCGCGCGAACACCAGCGAGGCGCGCCGGTGCGAGCAGTATTCGTCGAGCACGCCGACGCGACCTTTGCTGTCGCGGAAAACAACGAGGTCCTCACCGAGCAGACGAACCTTGATCGGCGCGCCGTCGGCTTGCGCGACTTCCTCGGACAGGCAGGCGGCGATCCAGTGCCGGCGCATGATCTGGCCCATCGGCGCATCGCCCTCGACGCGGCACAACAGGTCGTTTTCCTCTTGCGTCATCATGGCGGCGTTTCCTTCGACCCCGGCGCGAATTTCGCTCGCGCATCTATTCTTAGATATCTAAGATAATACCATAGCGGCAATCTTGTCGAGGCGGGCGGCCTTTGAACGACAGCGGCAATCGCACCATCAAACTGGGCGTTATCGGTCTCGGCCGGGCCTTCGGCCTGATGCTGCCGACGTTTGCCGGCGACCGTCGCGTGTCCGTGGTGGCCGCCGCCGACACGCGGGAGGCGGCGCGGCAGCGCTTTGTCGCGGATTTTGGCGGCAAAGCCTACGCCACGGCCGAGGAACTCTGCGCCGATCCCGCTATCGACGCGGTCTATGTTGCAACGCCACATCAGTTTCATGCGCAACATGCGCTGCTCGCGGCCCGCCACGGCAAACACCTGCTGATCGAAAAGCCCTTGGCGCTGACGCTCGCGGATTGCGCGGCGATTGTCGCGGCGGCGCGCGCTGCGAAAGTTCATCTCGTCGTCGGTCATTCGCATTCGTTCGATGCGCCGGTGCAGCGGCTGCGAGCGTTGGTGCAAAGCGGCGCCTATGGCGCCGTGCGCATGATCAACGCCATCAACTACACTGACTATCTGTACCGACCGCGCCGGCCGGAAGAACTCGACAGCGCGCAAGGCGGCGGCGCCGTCTATAATCAGGCGGCGCATCAGGTCGATGTCGTGCGCTTCATCGCCGGCGGCGCGGCGACGAGCGTCCGCGCGATAACGGGCGCATGGGATCGCACCCGGCCGACGGAAGGCGCTTATGCCGCGCTTTTGACGTTCGCAAACGGCGCTTTCGCCTCGCTCACTTACAATGGCTACGGCCATTTCGATTCCGACGAATGGCAGGGCTGGATCGGCGAGATGGGGCAGAAGAAAGCGCCGGGGACCGGCGTACCGCGCAAGTCATTCGCCACATTGCAGGACGAGACCGCGTTCAAGAACGCGCGCAACTATGGCGGCGAAAATTACAGCCGCGGCAATCCGACACCGCCGGCGGCGCATAATCATTTCGGAACCTTGCTGGTGAGTTGCGATCGCGCCGATCTGCGGGCAATGCCGAACGGCGTGATGATCTATGAGGATGGCGTTGGCCGGCTCGACGCATTGCCGCCGCCCGCGGTGCCGCGCAGCGAAGTCATCGATGAACTTTATCGCGCCATCGTCGATGACGTCGCGCCACTGCATGACGGCGCCTGGGCGATGGCGACGATGGAGGTCGTCTTCGCCATACTGCGCTCCGCGCGCGAAGGCTGTGACGTCACGTTAAGTTATCAGGTCGCTCTCGCATGAGTCCGCAACCGGATACGCAGGCGATCCTGTGCCATTGGCGCGAGGCGGTGCCGGACGACCGTCTGGCGCATCTGGTCAAAGATGCGACCCGCGCGCTGGTACGGGCGTTGCAAATGCGGCTCGCCGAGCACGCGGTCTCGTTCGGGCACTGGACGTTTCTGCGTATACTCTGGGAAGGCG
>CAIMEA010000156.1 GCA_903839845.1 uncultured Hyphomicrobiales bacterium | reverse complement strand
GGCGAGGGGACCGACCGCTACGGACGGCTGATCGCCTTCGCCTATCTGCCCGGGGCCGGCGGGTCGTTGCAGGAGGCCTTGCTGGAACAGGGCCATGCGCTGGTTTCCGCCCGAATCGGCGGCAAAGCCTGCGCCAGCGGCCTTTTGGCCGCCGAACGCGGCGCCCGGGCGGCCAAACGGGGCCTGTGGGCCGACCCCAATTCCGCCCCTTTGAGTTCCGAAAATCTGCCCGGTCTGGAGGCCGCCGCCGGCCATTTCGCGCTGGTCGAAGGCAGGATATTGTCGGTGCGAGAAAGCGGCGCCGTCATTTATATGAATTTCGGGCGGCGCTGGACCCGCGACTTCACCGTCACGATGCTCAAACGCCAGCAGCGCCTTTTCGCTGACGCCGGCGTCGATGTGAAACAGCTCGAAGGCCGGCGCATCCGGGTGCGCGGCTGGATCGAGCGGCGCGGCGGGCCGATCGTCGAGGCGGCCGCGCCGGAACAGATTGAACTGATCGATTGATGCTGGATTGGACCGTGCCCACCGCGAGCAAAAGAACGCTGAGCCTTGTCTTGCTCGGCGCGCTGCTGCTTGCCGGCTGCACGGCGACGCCGTCGAACCGGCAGGTGTCATTGCCGGTGCCGGATGGAACCTCAGTGGATTCGTCGCAGCCGGCGGCGCAGCGCGAGCACGCGCGCATCCTGGCCTCCTATGGCGGCGTCTATGAAAACGCCCGCCTGCAGGAGACGATCGAAAAGACCGTCGAGCGTCTGGTCGCGGCATCGGAGCGCCCGGATCTCAAATATCGCGTGACCATGCTGAACTCGCCGGCGATCAACGCCTTCGCGCTGCCGAACGGGCATCTCTACATTTCGCGCGGCCTGATCGCGCTGGCCAATGACAGAGCGGAGCTGGCTTCCGTGCTGGCGCATGAGATGGGCCATGTGATCGCGCGGCACGCCGACATCCGCGCCGAGCAGGCGCGGCAGACCGCGATCATCGGCACGCTGGTCAATGACGTGCTGAGCGATCCGGAAACCGGCGCGCTGGCTTTGGCCAAATCGAAACTCACTTTGGCGAGCTTTTCGCGCGCGCAGGAATTCGAGGCCGACGGCATCGGCGTCGGCATGTCGGCGCGCGCCGGTTTCGATTCATTCGGCGCCTCGCGATTTCTCACCGCGATGCAGCGCAATGCCGATCTGAAAACGCCGGGCGGCGCCGGCGAAGCGCGCGCCACCGACTTTCTATCCAGCCATCCGGCGACGCCGGAGCGGGTGAAGAACGCGCTGGCGAATGCCCGCCAGTTTTCCGGGCCGGGCGCCGGTGAGCGCGACCGCGCCGACTACCTCGCCGATCTCGATGGCATTGTTTATGGCGAAGACCCGAGCGAAGGTTTCGCCCGCGGCCGGCGTTTCCAGCATCCCAAGCTCGGCTTCACCTTCACGGCGCCGCCCGGCTTCTCGCTCGACAATACGGCGCAAGCGGTGCTTGGCCTCAAGGACGGCGGCGGCGAAGCCATGCGCCTCGATCTTGTCAGCGTGCCGGCCGAACAGTCGCTGACGGATTATCTCAAGGCGGGCTGGATCGAGAATGTCGATGCCGGCAGCGTCGAGGAATTCAAGATCAACGGCTTTTCGGCGGCGACCGCGACGGCCAAAGGCGAGCAATGGTCGTTCCGGCTGTTTGCCTTGCGCTTCGGCAGCGACGTCTATCGCTTCATCTTCGCCGCCAAGGCGATGACGGCGCCGAGCGACCGCGCCTTCCGCGAGTCGGTCGCAACCTTCCGACGCATGAGCCTGAAGGAAAGCTCGGCGGTCCATCCGCTGCGGCTGAAGATCGTCACCGTGCGCGCCGACGAGACGCCGGAGAAACTGGCCAAGCGCATGGCGATAACCGATCACCCGCTGGAGCGGTTTCTCGTGCTCAACGGGCTGAGTGCGCACGACACGCTCAAGCCGGGCGACAAGGTGAAGATCGTCGTCGAGTGAAACGCGGCGGCGCGTCTAGACTTCGCCGGCTTCGCCGTTGATCGTGAACTCGCGCGGCACATCCGGACCCCAGAGATAAAACGAATCTTCCGGCGCATGATCGGCGGTCGGCCAGCGGTCTTCCTTCGGAATGTAATCGATGTCGCAGGAATATTCCGAGAAGCTGCCCCACGGGTCCATGATGTAGTGGAAGTAGTTGGAGCCGAGAACGTGGCGGCCGAGGCCCCAGCCTTTCTGATAGCCCTTGTCGTGCATGCGCATGGCGCCGAGGCCGATGTCGTTGACGCTGGAGACGTCCCAACTGCAGTGGTGGAAGCCCGGCGCCGACGACTTCACCAGCGCCAGCATGTGATGGTCGCTGCCGTGAATGCCGTGCATGAACGCCACCAGATCCTGGGCGCGGTCGGACAGGCGCAATCCGAGCGTGCGCTCGTAGAACTGGATCGACTTGAGCACGTCGCTGGTGAAGATCAACACATGCGACAGCCGACGCGGCCGCACCGGCGGCGCCATGGCGCGCACGGTGGCGGCAGCCTTGCCGGCGGGAACTGTCATCCACTGGCTGTCCGATTTCTGGTCGGGCGACACCTTCGGCGCGACCTTGATTTCCATCAGCACGCCTTCGTGGTTGCGGAACCAGAAGCCGTTGCTCTCGAACCCCGGCGGCGGATCGATCAACTTGACGCCTTCGCCTTCGATGCGGGCCTTCAGCCGCGCAATGTCCTCGGCGTAGCAGCCAAACGACAGGTGATGCAGCGCCTTGGTCTTGCCTTCGACGACCGAGCCCCAACTGTGGTCGTGGCCGAAGGTCTTGAGCTGAAGTGAATTGCCGTTCTTCACCATGTTCAGTCCGAAGTTCGTATAGAACTCGTCGGCGACATTCATGTCGGGAACCGACAGCACGAACTGGTCGAGCGAATGGACGCCGAGCGCCCCGGATTCGGTGGTGGGGGGGACATAACCCTGAATGGCGGTCATCTGGTAACTCCCTGGGCCCTTGATGGGGATATTTAACGCCATCATACGCTGGCTAAGCCTGCGCGCAAACCGTCCGCGGCACGCCTATCCCGTTGCGACGGCGTGAAATTCTGCCCACCGCCAGGCGCGATGAGCTGCCCACGGAACGAAGAAGGCGGTCGCGGCATTGTCGGGCATGGACACGTCGGATTCGGAAGGCCTTGGCCTGTCGCTGCTGGTTTATCTGGGCGCCATTCTGGGCGCTCTCGCCGTCTTGGCGGTGCCGGTTTATGTGGCGACCAAGCCGCAGGTCTATGACAACCCGCCGCTGGCCGCCGCCAATCCGCTGTTGAACGGACCGATCGTCGG
>CAIMEA010000155.1 GCA_903839845.1 uncultured Hyphomicrobiales bacterium | reverse complement strand
GTCGGGAAGTCGAGCGGGCGGAAGCCGTAATGCGACAGCCAGCGCACGTCGGCCTCGAAGAAGGCGCGCAGATCGTTGATGCCGTATTTCAGCATGGCGATGCGGTCGATGCCCATGCCCCAGGCGAAGCCCTGGTACTCGTCCGGATCGAGGCCGCAATTGCGCAGCACGTTCGGATGCACCATGCCGCAGCCCAGAATCTCGAGCCAGTCATTGCCTTCGCCGAACCGGATTTCGCCCTTGTCGCGGCGGCACTGGATATCGACTTCCATCGACGGCTCGGTGAACGGAAAGAACGACGGCCGGAAGCGCATCTTGACGGAATCGACTTCGAAGAAGGCCTTGCAGAATTCCTCGAGGATCCATTTCAGGTGACCCATATGCGACGTCTTGTCGATCACCAGGCCTTCGACCTGATGGAACATCGGCGTATGGGTTTGATCTGAATCGGAGCGATAGGTGCGGCCGGGAATGATGACGCGGATCGGCGGCTTCTGCGTCAGCATGGTCCGCACCTGCACCGGCGATGTGTGCGTGCGCAGCAGCAGGCGCGAGCCATCGGGCTTTTGCGGGAAATAGAACGTGTCGTGCATTTCCCGCGCCGGGTGACCTTCCGGGAAATTCAATTTGGTGAAGTTGTAGTCGTCGGTCTCGATATCCGGACCTTCGGCCACGGCGAAGCCCATGTCGGCGAAGATGGCGGTGAGTTCGTCGATGACCTGGCTGATCGGGTGGACGCGGCCGAGTTCGGCCGGCGTCTCGCGCGTCGGCAGCGTGACATCGACGGTCTCGCTGGCGAGTCGCGCATCGAGCGCGGCCATGGCGAGGGCTTCCTTGGCGCTGCCGATCGCCGAAGTAATGCGTTCCTTCAGGCCATTGATCGCCGGGCCGCGCTCTTTACGCTCGTCCGGCGTCATCGAACCGAGGGTCTTCAACAGCGCCGAGACTGAACCGCTTTTGCCCAATGCCGCGACACGCACGGCCTCGAGCGCCGCTTCATCCTTGGCGGACGCAACGGCACTCAGGAGTTCGGTTTCAAGCTTGGCGATGTCGGACATGGCTAGGCCTCTATCCGTCATGCCCGGCCAAAGGCGTTTCGAAGAAACGGCGTTCTTACAAAACGCCTATGTGCCGGGCATCCACGACTTACTTTAGGGGAAACAGACGTGGATGGCCGGGACGATGCCCGGCCATGACGACGAATGTTGCTTTACGCCGTGGCGCGCGGCGTTTCGGCCGGAGCCGGAATCGCGGCCTTGACCTTTTCGACGATGGCCGCGAAGGCCGCCGGCTCGTTGATCGCGATGTCGGACAAAACCTTGCGATCGAGATTGAGGCCCGACTTGGTGAGGCCGTCGATGAAGCGCGAGTAGTTCAGGCCGAACGGACGCACGGCGGCGTTCAGGCGCTGGATCCACAAAGCGCGGAACGTGCGCTTCTTGCGCTTGCGATCGCGGAACGCATACTGGTTGGCCTTCTCGACTGCCTGCTTGGCGACGCGAATGGTGTTCTTGCGGCGGCCATAAAAGCCCTTGGCGGCCTTGTAGACTTTCTTGTGCTTGGCGTGGGCGGTAACGCCACGTTTAACGCGGGACATGAGTGTGCTCCTTCAGTCAGGCAAACGTTGAAATGATGATCGGGGTCGACAACATCGAAGTCGGGATTAGCCGTTTGGCATCCAGTACTTCTTGACGTTGTCGCCATCGGTCTTGAACAGCACCGCGGTGCCGCGATGTTCGCGGATCTGCTTGGTGGTGCGCTTGATCATTCCGTGACGCTTGCCGGCCTGCTGGTATTTCACTTTGCCGCCGGCGGTGATCTTGAAGCGCTTTTTAGCGCCCGACTTGGTCTTCAACTTGGGCATTTTGCTCTCCAGGTCGGCCATTGATGCGAGGCAACGTGCCGCGCGCGGCCGGGAATGCGCTTAAAGACAATGGTCCTTGAGCGGGTGCTCGGAATTGAGCGGGTATCGCCGCCACGGCAGCCCTAACGGCCGGTCGGCGAGAGCCGGGCTTATGCCAGAGGGGGCGGGACCTTGCAACCCAAACCCGCATGGGGGCGTTAACCCCGGAATTCGAAGCCGGGCTTGCTTTGGCCCGAAAAAACGCCAAATCCGCCCGGAAGCATCGAGAAAGCCCCGGATTGTTGTTCTTTCCCTCGTAAGCTCCAGGAGATCCCCGTGTTGCGAAATTTGAAGGTGGCCGCGCTATCGCTGGTGGCGGGCTTTGTCGTCACGGCGTCTGTTACGGCGAGTGCAGCGCCCCAGGATGGCAACTGGTCGGTGGTCGTGATTACCGAAAAAGGCGCCTGCGACAGGGCCTATCGGTACAGCGTCGCGGTTGCCAATGGCCAGGTTCGCTATCAGGGCGATACGGCGGTCAACTTCAATGGCACCATCGACCCGAACGGGACCGTCAAGGTCGCGATTCGGCTCGGCGAAAAGGGCGCCAATGGCACCGGCCGCCTGAGCAAGGATAGCGGTCTGGGAACCTGGCAAGGCTTTGGCAATGCCGGCGAGTGTGCCGGCCACTGGGAAGCCGAGCGGCGCTAAAAGCAAACGCGCGCCGGATTTGCCGGCGCGCGGGAATTGCCTCGTGTATTCGGCTTTAAGGCGCGCTCAACGCGGCGCCAGCAGCATCACCATCTGGCGGCCTTCAAAGCGCGGCTCGGATTCGACCTTCGAAATCTTGTCGGTGTCGTCCTTGACGCGCTGGAGCAGCTTATAGCCGAGCTCCTGGTGAGCCATTTCGCGGCCCCGGAAGCGCAGGGTGATCTTGACCTTGTCACCTTCCTCGAAGAACCGCTCCATCGAGCGCATCTTCACCTGGTAATCGTGATCGTCGATCATCGGCCGGAGCTTGATCTCCTTGATCTCGACAACCTTCTGTTTCTTGCGGGCTTCCGCCGCCTTCTTCTGCGCCTGGAACTTGTACTTGCCGTAATCCAGGATTTTGGCGACAGGCGGGACCGAATTGGGGGCGATCTCGACAAGATCAAGCCCGGCGGTCTGGGCCATGCCGATGGCCACATCGGTAGCGACGACACCCTTGTTGTCGCCGGTGGCATCGATCAGCTGAACCTCGCGGGAGCGGATTTCCTCGTTGATGCGCGGGCCACCTTTTTCGGCGGGCAGCGCGGATTTTTGCGGACGACGAATGGCTAGTCTCTCCTCATGCTGTTTCGACTGGTAGCTTATAGCATCCTGCGCCGATCATAGCCGAAAAACGGTGATCGCGCTCAGGGGCTGGATACCGTGCCCCGTATACGCGAAAGATCGGTACAAACGGCGAATAAGTCAACGCAGTTCCGCGAATTCGACAGGCGGACAATCGGAATTGCCCGTCAATTCGCTCAAATTGCCCTAATTTTGCCGGTCGTGGGGATCGAAACCCGCGCCGGCAGACGGCCGGCGATCTCGCCATAAAGCCGCAGCATCTGTTCGGCGCCGATTTCCGCGTCGAAATGGCCGAGCACCCAGGCGCGTCCGCGCTGACCGATGGCGCGGACGGTCAGTTCCGGCATCGAGAACAACTGCATGACGGCCCCCGCCAGCGCCCGGTCGTCGCCGGCAGGAAAGCGCAGACCGGTGATGCGGCTTTCCGGCACCGCCGGCGCGGTCAACACAACATCGGGGCCGGCGCCGAGATCCGACGTAATGATAGGCCGCGCCATCGCCTGCGCCTCCAGCAACGATCGCTGCACGCCTTCCGGCTGGATCGCCGCCGACACGACCGCGGCCGCGGCGCAATAGGCGGCCGGCATGTCATGCACCGGCGCCGCCATGCGGATCACGTCCATGGTGCCGGTGGCCAGCACCAGGTCCCAAAGCTCGCCGGTGTAATTGCTGTGGCCGCGGTCTTCGCCGACGAAGACGCAAAGGAAGTTGGTCAGGCCAACATCCTTCAGCCGCTGCATCGCGCGCACCGCGACATGATGGCCTTTGCGGCGCAGGATGCGGCCGACGATCAGGATGATCTTAGTGTCGTCGTTGACGCCCCAGGCTTCGCGCACCGCGGCGATCCGCTCGCGCGACACCGCCGCTGGATCGAAATGATCGAAGTCGATGCCGCAGGGCACGACCGCGATCTTTTCCCACGGCGTCCCGTAACGATCGTTGACCAGCTGCGCGATCTGTTCGCAGCCGGCGATGACGCGATCGCCGCGCGCCATCACGCCATTATAGAGGCGTTTCAGAATGTTCTGTTCGCGAAAGCCTTTGTACCAGCTGGTAACAAAGGGAATGCCGCGCAGCCGCGCCGCGACGCAGGCGCTCCAGGCGCCGGCGCGGCCGAGCGCGTGAATGATGTCGCAGTCGCGTTCGCGCGCCAATTTGATCAACGTGGCGGCGTTGCGCAACATGACGAGCGGATTTTTGCTGGCGACGTCGAGTGGAATGTATTCGGCGCCGGCGGCGGTGATATCGGCGAGCAATCGGCCGGCGCGCGCCACCACGATGGCGCGATGCCCCGCGCCGTGAAGAATTCGCACCAGCTCGACCGCGCCGATTTCGGCGGCGCCGACATCGAGCGTCGGCACGACGATCATCACGTTCATCGGGGCATTCATCGGAGTAAGCGACGCAGGATCACGCAAATGCTTGGTGCCTTAAAGGTCGCGAGCCAAAAGTGAAGTGTAAACGCCACGAACGGCTTCAGCAACGCTTTGCGGCGAAAACATGAATTCGGCGAATTGGCGGGCGCGGGCGCCCAGCGCCTCGTGCGCCGTCGGATTGAGCGCCAAGGCCGCCGTGGTCGCGCGCGCCAGTTCGCCGACATTGCCGGGACGCACCAGCCAGCCGGTGCGCAATTCGTCGCGCATTCGCGGCGGACACAACAGGCTTTCCGGCAAGGCGCCGGCCGATGTCGCCACCACCGGCCGCCCCAGCGCTTGCGCTTCGACGGCAGCGCGGCCCGACAAAGGCGGCCGCAGCGTCGGTATCACCACGACATCGGCCGCCGCCAAAGCCGTCGGCATATCGGGATGATGACCGACCAGCCGGATCAAGGTATCGATGCCATGCTCGTTCGCGCGCCGCTTGAGCGCACTGCGATAGCGAATCTGGCCGCGGTCTTCGCCGACGAAAACAAAAGCGATATTGCGATCGCCGCCGGCGACCATCAGCCGGGCGGCATCGATCATGCTCATCTGTCCGTTCCACGGCGCGATCCGACCCGGTACCAGCACGACGCGGGTTTGCGGCAACACGCCCCAGGCGCGGCGCAACGCGGCGACGCGCTCGACATTCACCGCCGCCGGACTGAATTGAGCGGTATCGAGCGAGCGCGGCACGACGGCGATGCGGTCCGGCGGGATCTTGTAGCGCTCGATCATCGCGCGGGAAACGTAACTCGACGGCGCAATGACGCGGTCGCCGCGCGCAAGAGAACTTTGGAAGAGCCGGCGCGGCCAGGCGGCCGTCATCAGCCGGTCCGGAAACGACGTCACCAGAAAAACCGGCATGCGGTCGGTGGCGGAAATCGCACTCCAGGCGGCGGCGGCGCAATGGGCATGGACAATGTCGATGCGTTCGCCGGCAATCAGTCGCTGCATCTGCCGCGAATTTCGCGAGATGAGCAAAGGGTTCACCGTATCGGTTCGCATCGGCAGCCATTCGCCGCCAAAGGCGCGCAATTCGCCGACCAGCGGGCCGTCTTCGCCGGCGACGATGGCGCGGGCGCCGGACTGCAGCAGCGTCAGCGCGACATCGACGGCGGCCTGACCCACGGAATCGTCGCGTAGCGCCGGCACCAGTTGCAGAATGGTGGCGCCGGCGAGCGAACGCGCCTTGGGGCGGGCAGCAATCACCATCGGCGGCCTCCCCTTGCGGAGTGGCGCGCGT
>CAIMEA010000154.1 GCA_903839845.1 uncultured Hyphomicrobiales bacterium | reverse complement strand
TTCAGAGTTCCCGCTTTTGGGCTTCTAAAAGGAATTCTTTCCGACCACCATCGATTTTGAGAGACGCGCAAAGGCGTGCCGACAAACTGGGCCGGCACGCCCGATGGACCTCATTTAGACCCTCTTAAGAGGTTTGCCAAGTGGCATTTTCGGGCTCGCCCTGACGGCACGGTCGCCCCGGCCGCCCTGCGGCGCCCGCCTTTGATGTCGCTCAACAGCCGTGGACGCAATCTCCGGTATCGAAGCCGCATACCGACATGATGGAGGCTTATCATGGAGATCGAAAAGACAATCTCCAGCCGCCGCGCGGTCCGCGCGTTCAGGCCGGAACCCGTTGAAGAAAACACAATCCGCAGCCTGATCGGCGCCGCGATCGAGGCGCCAAGCGCGATGAACGAACAGCCGTGGTCCTTCGTGGTGGTGCGCAGCCAGACCTTGCTCGATCGCATCTCGCAGAATTGCAAGGAATACATGACGCATTGTTTGCCGGCCGGGCTGTTGCCGCCGCATTTGCGGACGTCTCTCGCCGACCCGGGCTTCCACATTTTCTATCATGCGCCGGTCCTTATCGTTATTTGCAGCCGGGTCGACGGGCCATGGGCGACGATCGACTGCACGCTCGCTGCCGAGAACCTGATGCTGGCCGCGCGCAGCTGCGGCCTCGGCACCTGCTGGATCGGCTTCGCTCAGAACTGGCTCGGCACGGAAGCGGGAAAGCAGGCGCTGAAATTGCCGGCCGCCTGGCTGCCGGTCGCGCCGATCATCGTCGGCCATCCGGTCGAATTTCCGCCGGCAGTCGCGCGCAAGCCGCCGGAAATTACCTGGATCGACCAATGACCACGGCTCCCGCGGTCTCCATCAAGCAATTGACGCGCGTCTTCGGCTCGCTGGCGGCTGTCGACCACGTCAGCTTCGACATCGGCGTCGGCGAGATCTTCGGCCTAATCGGCCCCAACGGCGCCGGCAAGAGCACGCTGATCCGCATGCTGGCGACGTTGCTGCCGCCGACCTCCGGTACAGCGTCCATTGCCGGGTTCGACATCGTTCAATCACCGGCGATGGTGCGGCGGCATATCGGCTACGTGCCGCAGTTACTGTCGGCCGACGCCGCGCTCACCGGCTTCGAGAACATGCTTCTCTCGGCGCGGCTCTATGGCGTGCCACGCCGCGAGCGCAAATCCCGAATTGAGTCCGCACTGGAGCGAATGGGCCTTGCCCCATCGGCGCATCATCTCGCCGGCCAGTATTCCGGCGGCATGTTGCGGCGGTTGGAGCTCGCGCAGAGCCTGCTGCATCGCCCGGAAGTATTGATCCTTGACGAACCGACCGTCGGGCTCGATCCGACGGCGCGCGATACGGTGTGGGAGCGCGTGCTCGAACTGCGCGACCGCTTCCAGCGCACGATGATCGTGACCTCGCACCTCATGCAAGAGATCGAGAAATTCTGCGACCGCATCGCGGTGATCGATCGCGGCCACATTGTCGCTCTCGGCACGCCGGCCGAACTCAAAGCCGGATTGGGGCCAAACGCCACGCTCGACGACGTGTTCATCGGACTCGTTGGCGGCAAGGAGAGCGAACAAAAAGGAAGCTATGGCGATGTCAGACGCAACCGGCAGGCCCTTCGTGAGCACGGCTGAACCACTCACCGGCCGGGTCGGCGATTATCTGGTACAGACTTGGGCGGTCGCCGCCGCCGAGGTGCAGAAACTCGTTCACGATCCGCTCGAACTTCTGACCCGCGCGGTGCAGCCGGTGCTCTTGCTGATGCTGTTCGGCGAGGTCATGGCCCGCGTTCACGGCATCGCTCCCGGCAACTTGCCCTATATCGATTACCTCGCCGCCGGCATTCTGGCGCAGAGCGCTCTGTTCGTCGCCATCTTCTACGGCATATCGGCGATCTGGGAGCGCGATCTCGGCGTGCTGCAACGTTATCTTTCGAGCCCTGCGCCGCGTTCGGCGCTGGTGCTCGGCAAAGCCGTGTCGGCCGGCGTGCGCGCGCTGTCGCAGGCCATCATCGTCTATGCGCTGGCGATCCTGCTCGGCGTCGGCCTGAGCTTCAATCCGCTCGATATGCTCGGTGTCGCCGCCGTCATTTTCATCGGCTCGGCCTTGTTCTCGACGCTGTCGCTGATCATCGCCTGCATCGTGAAAACCCGCGAGCGCTTCATGGGCATCGGCCAGGTGATGACCATGCCGATTTTCTTTGCGAGCAACGCCATCTACCCGCTGTCGCTGATGCCGGACTGGCTCAAGGCAGTATCACACGTCAATCCGTTGACCTATGAGGTCGATGCGTTGCGTGGCCTGATGCTGAAGAACGCAGTCTCCGATTATGGCTTGGCACTCGACTTCGCGATTCTCGTCGCCGCAACCGCGGCGCTCACCGCAATTGCCGCCAGACTTTACAGCCGCCTCGGCTATTGAATGGCGTTCGCCCTGGCGCAGAAAAAAAGGCCGGACGCAATGTCCGGCCTCCTTGTTTTCTGCGGTTGCCTAGAGCCAGGAGACGTTTAGACCTTCGGCGGGAACAAGGTCGCCGAGTCGACCTTCACACCCGGGCCCATCGTCGAGGAGATGGCAACGCGGTTGATGTAGTGACCCTTGGCGCCGGCCGGTTTGGCCTTCTGCACGGCGTCAGCGAACGCCATGATGTTCTGCACCAGCTTGTCTTCCGAGAACGAGGCCTTGCCGACGCCGGCTTGCACGATGCCGGCCTTCTCGACACGGAACTCGACCGAACCGCCCTTGGACGCCTTCACCGCGGTGGCGATGTCCATGGTCACGGTGCCGACCTTCGGGTTCGGCATCATGCCGCGCGGGCCGAGCACCTTACCGAGGCGACCAACCAGCGGCATCATGTCCGGCGTGGCGATGCAGCGATCGAAGTCGATCTTGCCGCCATTGACGATTTCGACCAGGTCCTCCGCGCCGACAACATCGGCACCGGCGGCCTTGGCTTCTTCCGCCTTGGCGCCGCGCGCGAACACGCCAACGCGCATGGTGCGGCCCGAACCGTTCGGCAGGTTGCACACGCCGCGAACCATCTGGTCGGCGTGCTTGGGATCGACGCCGAGGTTCATCGCGATCTCGATGGTCTCATCGAACTTCGCCTTGGCGCGTTCCTTCACCAGCTTGACGGCTTCGGTGACGGTGTAGGTCTTTTCGCGGTCGACGCCTTGACGGATGGCGACAGTACGTTTTCCAATTGCCATGTTCGTTTACTCCGCCACCTTGAGGCCCATCGAGCGGGCCGAGCCTGCGATCATCTTGGCCGCGGCTTCGATGCTGTCGCAATTGAGGTCCTTCATCTTCTCCTTGGCGATCTCGTTGATCTGCGCCTTGGTCACCGAGCCGACAATGTCGCGGCCCGGCGTTTTCGAGCCGCTCTCGAGCTTGGCGGCTTTTTTCAGGAAGAAGGACACCGGCGGCGTCTTCAGTTCGAAGGTGAACGAGCGATCCTGATAGGTCGTGATGACCACCGGGATCGGCGTGTTTTTTTCCATCTTCTGGGTCTGCGCGTTGAACGCCTTGCAGAACTCCATGATGTTCAGACCGCGCTGACCGAGCGCCGGCCCGATCGGGGGCGACGGGTTGGCAGCGCCAGCCGGCACTTGCAGTTTGAGGAATCCAGTGACTTTTTTAGCCATTTCTCTACTCCGTTAGTGGTTCGGATATTGACGGTTGGCTGAACCGCCTCACCTCCCACGTCTTTGATCTACGAGAGCCGAACGCGCTCGTAGTTACACGGTCAAAGCTTCTCCACCTGACCGAATTCCAGTTCCACCGGCGTGGCGCGGCCGAAGATCGACACCGCGACCTTGACGCGCGAGCGGGCTTCGTCGACTTCCTCGACGGTGCCGTTGAACGAGGCGAACGGCCCGTCCGACACGCGCACCTGCTCGCCGACTTCGAAAGATACCGAGGGCTTCGGCCGCTCGATGCCTTCCTGCACCTGGTGCAGAATGCGATTGGCTTCGGCTTCGGTGATCGGCATCGGCTTGTTGTCCGAACCGAGGAAGCCGGTGACCTTCGGCGTGTTCTTGATGAGATGATAGACCTCGTCGGTCAGGCTCATCTTCACCAGCACGTAGCCCGGAAAAAACTTGCGTTCCGAGTTCACCTTGCGGCCGCGGCGCACTTCGGTGACCGTCTCGGTCGGCACCATGACCTGCTCGAAATGGTCTTCCAGATTGCGCTGCTTGGCCTGCTCGCGAATCGATTCCGCGACCTTCTTCTCGAAATTCGAGTAGGCGTGGACGATGTACCAGCGCATCGGCTTGGTCGTCGTGGAAGTGGCGGTATCGCTCATCGCTTAAACCATTTCATTTTGCGCATAATCTTCTCCGAAAACCGGTTCCCACTTTTCGGGATCATGCGCCTAGCTTCCGATGCCGAGGACGAAAGTCACGGCAATGCGGATGAGTTGATCTGCGACCAGAAAGAAGATCGAGGAGATCGCCACCATCACGAACACCATTGCGGTCGTGATCATGGTTTCCTTGCGCGAAGGCCAGGTGACCTTGCGCGTTTCCTCTCGCACCTCCTGCAAAAACTTGAACGGGGACGTTGCCATGTTCCGCTAAACCTTAAACTTAAATTCCGCTTCGACCCGTCTATCTAGTCACGTCCGTCCGCTTTTGCAGCCCACGATAAGCCTTGCCCAAAAGACGCTTTACCTCTGGGCCCTGCCTTGGGGCCGGTCCGCTGCCGGAGCCCTGCCTGGCAGGAGTGGC
>CAIMEA010000153.1 GCA_903839845.1 uncultured Hyphomicrobiales bacterium | reverse complement strand
CGGGCGGCGCGGACAATTGCGGAGCCGTGGCCGCGGGTGAGCGTCATCTATGCATGAGCCGCAAAGGCGCATGAGCCGCATATGCGTGTGAAATGGCGCGCCCGAAGAGATTCGAACTCCTGACCCCCAGATTCGTAGTCTGGTGCTCTATCCAGCTGAGCTACGGGCGCTAATGCCGCGGCCGGAAACCGGCCAGCGACGGGGCATAGCTACCGCCTTGCCCCCCCAATGGCAAGCCTATCCGGCTGCTTCGCCCGCTTTTCGTTATGCAACCCCTTCGGCGCCCGGTGGGGCCTCGTGCCGGTTCAGGCGCGCGTCGAGGTCGACCGCCGGGTCGGGGATGGCAATGCTGAAGGTGGCGCCTATGGTGCCGGGCACCAGCCTGATCTCGCCGCCATGGGCGCGTACCAGTTCGGCGGCGATGGCAAGTCCGAGGCCGGCGCCGCCGGCGCGCGTCGAGCCCTGAAAGGCCTGGAACAGGTGGTTGCGGGCGCGCTCGGACACGCCCGGCCCGGTGTCGGACACTTCGATCACCACCACGCCGCCGTCGCGCCGGCCGGTGATGCGAATCTGGTCGCGCGCCGGGTCGCGCGCGCCATGCGTCTCCAGCGCCTGCATCGCATTGCGCGCGAGATTGACGATGACACGGAACAACTGGTCGTGATCGGCCTCCACGCTCAGGCCGCGCTCGACCGAAACGATCCAGCGGATCGGTACGTCGAGGCTCAGGCCCAGCGATTCATGGACCTCCTCGATCAAGGCCTCGACCGCGACAGGCTTGCGCTCCGGCGGCGCTTCGCGAGCGGCGCCGTAGGACAATGTCGACTGGCAGAAGGCGATGGCGCGCTCCAGCGCGCGCATCAGCTTGGGCGCGAAGCGCTGCACTTTCGGATCGGGCAAATTCGACAATTGATCGGAAAACAACTGCGCCGAGGCGAGCAGATTGCGCAAATCGTGGTTGATCTTCGACACCGCCAGCCCGAGCGCGGCCAGCCGGCTTTTCTGATGTAGCATCGACGCCAGTTCGCGCTGCATGGCGCCAAGCTCATCCTCGGCGGTGCCGACTTCGTCGCGCCGGCCCGATCGCTGGATGATCCGCGACGGATTTTCCGGATCGGCGCGGAACGCCACCATGTTCTCGGTGATGCGTCCCATCGGCCGCACCAGCAGATAATGCAGCGCCAGGAACACCAAAGTCGCGGTGATGGCCGATATCGCCAATGACAGCAGCAGGATGTTGACGGAAAACTTCAACATTGCCAGCCGCAGCGGCGCTTCTTCGAGAATGACTTCGAGAAACTCACCACCCATCGGCGCCGGTCCGACCGCGCGGATGGCATCGCCCTCCTGATCGTGCAGCAACAATTCGAAGGCGTCGTAAATCGCGCTCCACCAGGGCACCGAGCGCATGTCGATCTCTGCTTCGACGTTGGATATCTGTTTGGAGGCAGCCAGGAGGCGGCGCTGATCGCCCATCTTCATCGCTACCGCGCGGGCGCCGATGCTTTCCAGAATTTGTTGCGCCAGGCTTTCCGGCACCATGCCGCTTGGCGCCGCATCGAGCACCAGCGCCGCCGTATGCGCCGCGGCCAGCCGGTCGTTGAGCCAGTTCAGCCGGAAATTGGCGATCGACGGCACATAGATGAGGACTTCCGCCACCATCACGAACACGACGGTGAGCAGCAG
The DNA here is from genome assembly GCA_903839845.1 of uncultured Hyphomicrobiales bacterium. GTDB lineage: Bacteria > Pseudomonadota > Alphaproteobacteria > Rhizobiales > Xanthobacteraceae > Pseudolabrys. Next base: position 12,149 of record CAIMEA010000153.1, on the reverse strand, counting down.
CAGTTTGCCGGACAGACCGACGCGCATGGCGCGCAACGGATGTTCCGTCGCCGGCATATCGGAATTTGGCTTTGATTCAGCGACCGGGTCCAAAACCTGTCTCAGCCTTCTCAACCGAATAGCCTCAGCCAGGCGATGATGCGCCGCACAACCGGCTTCGTCAAACTCGGCGTGAAGAAGTCGATGGCCGCACGTTTGCCGATTTCCGACAGGGTCGGATAGGACAAAACGATGCCGGTCATGGCGCGAATATTGAGCTTTTGCGCAATGGCCAGGGTCCAGGCGGCAATCAATTCGCCGGCCTGTGCGCCGACGATCGTTGCGCCCAGAATCGCCCCCTTCGCGGTGGTGACGACCTTGATATGGCCATGCGTCGTGCGCTCGGCCTGGGCGCGGTCATTGTCGTGATAGGGCCAGCGCAGCAGGCGAATTTCATAGCCGCGCTTGCGCGCTTCCGCCTCGCTTAAACCGGTCTGCGCCAGTTCCGGCTCGGTGTAGGTCACCCACGGAATGACGTCATTGTTTAGTGTCACCGGCAGGCGGAACAGCGCATTCCGGATCACCAGACCGGCGTGATAATTGGCGGCGTGCGTGAATTGCAATTGGCCGGCGGCGCAGTCGCCGATTGCATAGACGCGCCGGTTTGACGTTTTCAGGTTCTTGCTGACGATGATGCCGGATTTGTCATAACGAATGCCGGCCGCCTCCAGTCCAAGGCTATCGACCGTCGGCTTGCGGCCGGCGGCGACGAGCAGATGCGTGCCATCGATTTTTTCTTCGCCGTTTGCGCCTTCAATCCTCAGCGTCACTTTGCCGGCATCGTGCGCCACAGACATCACCTTGACGGGGCTACGCAGCACGACGCCTTCGCGTTCGAGTTGATCGAGCACGATGGCGGCGCATTCCGGATCGTCCTTGGCGAGCGGCCGCGCCGCTTCGCAGACGGTGACGACGCTGCCGAGACGACGGAACGCCTGCGCCAACTCGACGCCGATCGGTCCGCCGCCGATGACGATGAGATGCGCTGGAAGCGTATCGAGATCGAAGATGGATTCATTGGTGAGAAAAGGACCGCTGTCGAGACCGGGAATCGGCGGCACAGCCGGCGTCGATCCGCTGGCGATGACAAAACGGCGGGCGCGAATTTCAAATTGATCGTCGACGGCGACGGTACGTTTGTCCTTGAACGCTGCGTGTCCCTTGATCACGCGCACGCCGAGCCCGGTGAAGCGCTCGGCCGAGTCGATGGGCGCAATCGCGGCGATCACGCTTTGCACATGCGCGCGCACCTTGGCGAAATCGACCGCCACCGACGCTGCGCTCACGCCGAACGACTCGCCGTTATGCATGGCATGGACATGCTTGGCCGCGGCCAGCAATGCCTTCGACGGCACGCAGCCGGTGTTGAGGCAGTCGCCGCCCATCTTGTGGTTTTCGACCAGCACGACTGATACGCCAAAAACCGCCGCCGCCGCGGCCACCGACAGGCCACCGCTGCCGCCGCCGATAACACAGATGTCGGGCTTGAGAATTTCCACCACGGCCTCAACTTCGTTTCCGGGAGAGAATAGCGCAAGGCGCGCTCACACGCGCGCCGGCTTGCGCAGCCGACGCACCACGATCGGCACCAGGGCCAAGAGTCCGAGCGCGACGAGCGCGCCGAGCAGTTGCGGCGTTAGGACGTCCATGGCATCGAAAGCGAGCCGGCACCCGGCGCGCCCGGCGGCGAGACAGGCGTCGTAAGCCTGCTTCTGCACGGCGATGACGCTGTCCAGCCCGGTGCCGGCGAAGGCATAGGCGGCCGAGCCGGGAATGACGCCGAGCGCCGTCGCGGTGACAAACGGAACCAGCCGGACGCCGGCGATGGCCGGTACGAGATTGACCAGGAAAAACGGGAATGCCGGCACCAGCCGCAGGAACAGCAGATAGCTGAAGGCGTCGTCGCGGAAGCCCTTGGCCAAATTGGCCGCGCGTGGGCCGGCCCGCCGCAGCAAAGGTTCGCCGAGCGCCGTTCGCGCCACCAGAAAAATGATCGTCGCCCCGATCGTGGCGCCGGTCACCGCGGCCGCGGCGCCGATCGGAAGGCCGAACAGAAAACCGCCGCTGACGGTTAAAAAAATCGCTCCCGGCACTGACAGCGCCACGACGGCGATATAGACGCCGATATAGGTCAAAACGGCGATGAGCCGGTGCCCGGCAACGAAATCGTCGATTTCCGCCCGGTGCCGGATCAGCGCCTCGAGCGAAAGCCCGTCCCGGCCGAATATATAAAAGGCGACGACAGCCAACAGGATGACGGCTGCCAGCGGCACCACCCGGCGGGCAAGATTGCTTGATTGCTGGGTCGGATGCTGAATTTCCGGCATGCGGGCTGTATACACGAGCCGGCAGCCAAAACTGGGCTCCTCACCGCCTTGTGAGGCATCGTGACCGGGCACCTCGGCGCCGGACCGGACCGGCCGCACTTACACGGCGCCGGAGCCGTCCGTCGCATTGACGGCCTTCCGTCCCTCCCTTATAAGCCGCGCAAATCTAGTGCCGATCCGGTAAGAATTTCGGGTTTTCATGGTGGATTTGGGGGCCAATTCGAGCGCCCTTCCAGCACGGCGCGACCAGCGGAGAATTTAACGTGAAGCGGACCTATCAACCGAGCAAGCTTGTACGCAAGCGCCGTCACGGTTTCCGCGCGCGCATGGCCACCACCGGCGGACGCAAGGTTGTGGCAGCGCGGCGCGCACGCGGACGTAAGCGGCTCAGCGCTTAACTAAAAGCGGCATTCAAGGCCGCGGCGTTTGCTTTATGGAACGATTGAAGCAACGGGCGGACTTTCTGGCAGCGGCGACCGGGACCAAGGTACCGGCCGCCGGTTTTGTGTTGCAAACGCGTAAACGGGCCGATGACGGGCCCGTCCGCTTCGGCTTTACCGTGTCCAAAAAGGTCGGTAATGCCGTCGAGCGCAACCGGGTCCGCCGCCGATTGAAAGAAGTCGTGCGGCTTTCGGACCCAATCCGAATGCACAGCGGACATGATTATGTGCTAGTCGGACGCCACGCCGCGCTCAAACTGCCGTTTGACCGAATAGCAAAAGATTTCGAGGGGGCACTGCGGCGTGCCCATAGAACGTCCTTTGCGGGGGCGCGCTAGCTGCCAACACAGGATCCCGATGACCGACAGCAAGAACACCATTCTCGCCATTGTCCTTTCGGCCATCGTGCTGATTGCCTGGCAGTATTTCTACGCGATGCCGCAGGCGGAAAAGCAGAAGCAGCAGCAACTGCAGGCCCAGTTGCAGGCGCCTAAACCCGCCGCGCAGCCCGGACAGACCCCGGCGGCGCCCGGCGCCACGCCGGCGCCCGGCCAGGTCGGCCAGCCGGTCGTCCCCGGCGCCCCGGTCAGCCGCGACGCCGCTCTGGCCGCCTCGCCGCGCGTGCCGATCGCAACCGAAAGCGTGCAGGGCTCGATCGCGCTCAAGGGCGGCCGCATCGACGACGTGTCGCTGGTCAAGTTCCGCGAGACGGTCGATCCGAAATCGCCGCCGATCGTGCTGCTGTCGCCATCCGGCAGCGCCGAGCCGTTCTACGCCGAGTTCGGCTGGACCGCGTCGACGCCGGACGTAAAGGTGCCGGGCGCCGACACTTTGTGGACGCGCGACGGTTCGGGCGCGCTCGATGTCGGCCATCCGGTCAAGCTGACCTGGAACAATGGCGGCGGACTGGAATTCAGCCGCACCATCACCATCGACGACAAGTTCCTGTTCACGGTCAAGGATGAAGTCGCCAACAAAGGCGACAAACCGGCGACCTTGTTTCCCTACGCGCTGATCTCGCGCCACGGCACGCCGAAGACCGCCGGCTATTACATCCTGCATGAAGGCCCGATCGGCATTCTCGGCGACGGTCTGCAGGAAAAGAACTACAAGGACCTCGACGAGAAGAAGGAAGGGTTCAGCTTCGCCAACACCAAAGGCTGGCTCGGCTTCACCGACAAATATTGGGCGGCCGCTTTGGTGCCCGAACCGGACACCAACCTGTTGAAGGCGAAGTTCTCCGGCGACACGCTTGGCAGCATCAAGACCTACCAGTCCGATTACATCCTCGACGCCCAGACCATCGCGCCGGGCGCGACCGGCGCGGCGCAGGCCCGCCTGTTCGCCGGCGCCAAGGAAGTCGCGGTGGTCAACGCCTATGACAAGGCGCTCAAGCTCGACCGTTTCGATCGCATCATCGACTGGGGCTGGTTCTATTTCATCACCAAGCCGCTGTTCACCTTGATCGATTATCTCTACCGGCTGGTCGGCAATTTCGGCCTGGCGATTTTGATCGTCACCGTGCTGATCAAGGCGGCATTCTTCCCGCTGGCCAACAAGTCCTACGCCTCGATGGCGAAGATGAAAGCGGTGCAGCCGCAAATGGCGGCGCTGAAGCTGCGCTATCCCGACGACAAGGCCAAGCAGCAGCAAGAGCTGATGGAGCTGTACAAGAAGGAAAAGATCAATCCGCTGGCCGGCTGCCTGCCGATCGCGGTGCAGATCCCGGTGTTCTTCTCATTGTACAAGGTGCTGTTCGTCACCATCGAAATGCGGCACGCGCCGTTCTTCGGCTGGATCCACGATCTGTCGGCGCCCGACCCGACCAACATCTTCAACCTGTTCGGCCTGATCCCGTTCGACCCGACGACGCTGCCGGGCGTCGGCTCGTTCCTGCATGTCGGGCTTTGGGGCGTGATCATGGGCATCACCATGTGGGCGCAGATGAAGCTCAACCCGGCGCCGCCGGACCCGACGCAGAAGATGATCTTCGACTGGATGCCGCTGATCTTCACCTTCATGCTGGCGAGCTTCCCGGCCGGCCTTGTGATCTACTGGGCCTGGAACAACTCGCTGTCGGTGGCGCAGCAGAGCCTGATCATGCGCAAGCACGGCGCCAAGATCGAGCTGTTCGACAACATCAAGGCGATGTTCGTGAAGAAGAAGGCGTAAGGGTAATCCCGCTCACGGAAACTGCCACTGTTACAAATCGCCGGGCAATTGCCCGGCGATTTTCGTTTGCGCGAGTCCGCAAGCGCGTAACCCACCAGCCCGCTAGAGATATCACCGAGCCAGTATAGGGCGCTCGGCAGACTCGTGTTTTTCGACGAAGAACGCCATCGGTACATTCGACAGGTGCCCTTCAGAGCTCGACATCAGAAGCAGGCGGTTGACGGTGTTATCCTGAATGCCTTCAGGCGGAAAGACGCAAGAAATACGGCCTTCCTTGATGAAGACGCCCGACTTCTTGAGCCCCGCTTGAGCTACTGCGTGCGTTTTGGTGAACCGGCCAATGAGCTGCGCTTCCCGATTGGGCTTCGCGCCCCGGTCGTCGAGGTTCGAGAGATATCTGAATAGGTCCCGCTGCAAATCCGGATAGCCTGCGCATGTCTTTTTCAAAGCGTGGTCTAAGACATCCGTTACGTTCTGCGGGAAGGCGAATTTTGCAGCTTCAATATTACCTGCAAGGGTGGCAAGTCCGGGCGTTGCCGCTTTCATACGCCGACGGATAGCTATCTTTACTTCACTCCAGCGGAATGGGCTGTCTGTCACGATGGAGGCACCTGTTGCCTGCGCCAAGTACATCGTCATCTCAAAATTCGGGGCAAGTTTGAACGCATTGATCAGCCCGCCTTCCTTGCCTCCATCCAAAGAGCCGTCCTGGAGGACCGCCAAGGGGTCGAGCTCTCTCTTTCGCTCGATGTAACGCATCGTCGCCTCGACTGTCTCTTCATCCATGTCCGGATTGAGCTCGCTGAGCCGTCTGCGCATTACATCAGGCGAAATCAACATCAGACTGCGCCGGGTATCGTCCTCCATCTGCTTTCTAATGCGAGGCTCCTTATCCGGATCAAGCCGCATAACGGCGGACCGCGCTCGCGCCATACTCATCATCTGTTCGCGGAGATGAACATCGAAATCGCAGGGGTCGGGTATGAGATTGACTAAGCCGAGATGCACGAGCGGCATGACGCTCACGAAGAACATGATGGTTTTCAGAATCTCCTGCCGATATTGCTTTGGCTGTTCCGTCGGACGGTATTTCTTTGCCATAACCCCGGAATGGATGAACGGATGCGCTACTAACAGCTCGCCGAAATACAACGGCGCTGCCAGCGCGAAGTCAGTGATTGACAAAGGGTGGATAGACCCAGTGTAAACTGCGCGTGCGACGCCGTCCGGCTTCGGCAACAGCGCAAGCAAATCCGTTTCCAGCGGCCAGAGGGCCTCGTAGAGGAAGTAAATTTCTTTGATCTGCTCGTCGGTTATCTCGCGGCGGATTTGAACCCAGTCCTTTTTTCTGTTGAGGCCCAGGACCTTTTCGATCCCATTTTGGAGCATGATGTTTCGCTCGCGGATGCTGGGCTCATTCCAGGTGGGACGCAGCTTTTCTGGCTTAGAATGGCAGCAATCCTTGAATGACTTCCCGGACCCGCATCCACATACGTCCCCGGAGCGCAGTGGGTTTTCCGGCGCCTTCTTAATCAGGAAGTCGCGCGGCTTCTCGGTCCTACCGAACTCATCTTGATAGTGAACATCTCCGCTCTCGTATTTCACGAATATCTCGCCGCCGAAGTGGAATAGTTCGTTCTTCGGAGGCAAAAATGTTGTCCGTAGATCGCTCCAAGACCGCGAGACGGTCCGTTCTGGGTACAGCCAGTCCTTACTGCCCGCGCCAATAAAGCGCCGAGCGCGAGACTTGAGAACGAAATTGACCTGCGCAACTTCCTGCCAGGTAAGCTTGCGGGTGCGAATAACTGCGTCGGTTCGGGACAGAGACTGCCGGTAGTTGCGCGCGAAGGTTCTCTTTTGGAGGGGGCTAGTGCTCGGGTCCTTCGCGTATTCCAAGTTTGAGAGGATCAAGCAGAGATTACGGTTCAGCGGGAAGATCGTCTGAGACGCCCGCAACGCGATGCCGGGGTCGAGCGGGTAGGCGCTCATCTTCGCCGTGGGCGGAACGGCATGATTGTAGATCGTCACAGGGTGATCGCTGATGATGAACTTTACGCCAGAGTCTTCGGCCGAGACGATCTCGCGCACGCCACCTACCCAGATCGTACAGTGCATCATGCGGATGCCCTGCATCTCGTACATTAACTCGTTTTGCGAAAGCCCGGGATATTGGGTCTTCAGCCAGTCTAGTCCCTTCGGAGTACGGATTTTTTGGATATCGAGGTACTCGAAGAAAGTTTGGAAATGCTCATGCCACCCGCTCACGTCAATGGCGGCGAACGCGCGGATAGCTTTGGAGCCCCTTGTGTCGATATTGCCGAACAAGTGGCGCTCGATCTCGTCATTGACCGACGTGCCGAAAAAGGTCGAGTACAAGTCCTTCTGCCGAAACGCCATGGAAGTCGGCGTATCGTCCCATGAGGAGTTTTGAACGATCACGCGCCCGTCCGGAAGAACCTTTCGATCCGGCGTCATATCTAGATAGGCAAGCGATGAGCGGCCGGGCTCGAAAAAACCCTCTTGGTACCATTGCGGTACGTAGTGATTATTTCGTGTCTTTGACATTGCTGCTCTCGCAATACCACAAATCGATCGCACTGCGCCGGTCCGGCAGGAAGCCACTACGCTGCGATTCATCCGGGCTATCGACTAGATTATATTCCTTGACAGCGTGACGCTGGTGCGCTAGCAAAGGCGCATTCTCCCATCATTGAATCTGCTGCCTTGCGGCGGCCCGCTTGGGCCCGAGCACGCGCGCGTTTTGCCGAGAGCCCGTAGCCCGGGTGAAGCGCAGCGCAACCCGGGAGCGGGCGACAAGCTTGCCCCCGGATTTCGCTTCGCTCCATCCGGGCTACAGGCCGCCGCCAGCCCCACCCAAAGGAACCACCACCATGCCCGAACCCGCACCCGAAGCCTGGGCGCAAATTCGCAATGACTACGAGCAAACCGACAAACCGCTCGCGCACATCTGCGCCGAGCACGACGTCACCGTTCCGACCGTGCGCTACCGCATGAAGGTCTGGGCGTGGAAGCGGCGGAAGCCGCTCATTCCGCGCCAGGGGCCGCCGGCGGTGGCGGTCGAACTAGCCGCATCCTTCGCACAAACGACCCCCACCCCGACCCTCCCCCTTGCAGGGGGAGGGAGCAGCGGGCTCGCGCCACAGCCCACGCCTCCCGCTCCAGGCGACGGTGAAGCCGCCTCGATCGTCCCGCGGCTGCAAAGCGCGGTGGCGCGCGTGCTGCCGGCCATCGAGGCGATCATCGCGCGGCTGGCTTGCGGGGCGCAGCATCCACGCGAGATGGAGCAGGCCGGCCGCACCTTCAGCTCGTTGACGCGGACCTTGCGCGAATTGAATGCCCTGCTGGCCGAGGCGCGGGCCGCCGGCCAATGTGACGACGATGCCGACCTGCCGAAGGATATCGACGCTTTCCGCATCGACCTGGCGCGGCGGCTCGAAGGCCTCGTGGCCGCCGAGCGGGAGCGCGAGGCTAACGAGCAAAAAGACCAGAAATGACGCCATATCGCCGCGCGGCGAAGCCTTGTATACGACGCCCATGACCACACACGACTACACCCGCGACGAGATCGAAACCGGCCGCAAGCTGTTCACCGGCGACTGGCAGTTTTTTGCCGCCGCGTCGTCGCCGGGTTCGCTGCCGAAAATGCGCGGCACCGAGATCGCTTTCGCCGGCCGCTCCAATGTCGGCAAATCGAGCCTGATCAATGCGCTGACCGCGCGCAAGGCGCTGGCGCGCACCTCGCGCACGCCGGGGCGCACGCAGGAACTGATCTTCTTCAACGGCGGCGGCGACCTCAACATCGTCGACATGCCCGGCTACGGCTACGCCGCCGCCGCCAAATCCAAGATCGCCGCCTGGACCAATCTGATCGAGGAATACCTGCACGGCCGCGCCAATCTCGCGCGCGTCTATGTGCTGATCGACGCCCGGCACGGGTTGAAGGACACCGACGACGCCACCTTCAAGGTGCTTGGCGGCGCCGCTGTCAGCTACCAGATCGTGCTGACCAAGACCGACACGATCAAGCCGTCCGAGCTGGAAACCCGCATCAAGGAAGTCGAAGCGGGCCTGGCCAAATGGCCGTCGGCCTTCCCGACGGTGGTGGCGACGTCCGGCCACGAAGGCGCCGGCATTCCCGAGTTGCGGGCGGCGGTGGCGCGGCTTCTGAACGAGCGCAAGCGCTAGACCTTACGCGGCGCGGATGGCGCTCGCCGCGAAGGTCGCATGCGTCACCGAGATGCTCGTCCCTTCCGGGCCGCTGATCGTTTCAACCTGCGCACCGAGCTGCTTGGCCAGCGCATTGACGATGCCGGTCCCCAGCCCCTCTTTCGGCTGCGCAAACAAACCGTCCGGACGGCCGACACCGTCGTCCGCGACGGTCAGCTTCCAGTCGCCGTCAGCCACATCGTAGCCGACGACAATCTGTCCAACCTTTTTTGCGCCATTAAACGCATGCTTCAGGGAATTGATGACGAGTTCGGTGACAATAAGCCCAATGCTTTCGGCCTCGCGGCAGGTCGCGCTTCCGCCTTCGCTCTTGACCTTGATGACAATCCGGCGGTCGTCGGCGATCATCGAGTCCGCGAGCGCCAGGCAAAGCTTGGCGAGATAAGGCCCCACCTCGATGCGGCCGAGCCCGCCAGCCACTTGAAGTTGCTGCTGCACCGTCGCCACGGACAGGACCCGGTTGTGCGCATCCTGCAAATGGACACGAGTCTCTTCCGAACTCACGCGCGTTGCCTTGAGCAGGATGATGCTGGCGATGATCTGCAGGCTGTTGGAAACCCGGTGGCGCAGTTCCGATAGCAGAATGTCCTTCTCGGCCAGCAGGCTGTCCTTTTCGGCCTCCAGGGAGCGCTGGCTAGTGACATCCTCGATGCCAAGAAGAATGGTTGGCTCGGCGCCGCCCTCGTAGATCACCTGGCGCGCGTTCAACGACATGGTGCGCCGACCAAGGCCGGCGAAATCATGAGCGACGTCGAAATCCTCAATCGTGCCGTGCTCGGGCAGAATATTGCCCAGCAGCAGACGCAATTGCGGAATGTCCCAGGCGCCGTCTTCCAGCTCGAAAAACAGCCGGCCTTCGGTAACCTCGGACGTGACTTTAAAGACGGTATAAAAGGACCGGCTGGCGACAATCACGCGCAGGTCCCGATCCAGCACGACAAGCGGCTCCCGCACCGTATTCACGATGGCATGCGCAAGCGCGCAGGCGTCCGCCGCGCTGGTAAATAAATTGTCGAACATCGTCACGCTCCAATGGGCCGAAATGCAAAATAATCACACGCTAAAAGAGGTATGTTCCGCGAACAGCGCGGCGTATATGACGGACGCTTGACCTTTTCCGAGATACCCGCCCGCCGAATCGGCTATGTACAAATTTTGCATTTTTCACAATTCGCGTCTGAGCAGGATTGACCACAGTTGCGCGTGTCAGCCTGCGCCGCGACTCTTGGTGTGGCTGGCGACCGCCGTCTCCGGCGGCTTCAGGAATGCGTCGAAACGTTCCTTGACGATCGCGTAGCATTCGCACGACGCCTCCTCGAGGCCCGCGCGATCCAGCACCTGGATGGTGCCGCGCCGGTAGCTGATCAGGCCCGCGTTCTGCATGGATTGCGCCGCGAGCGTCACCGATTTGCGGTTGGCGCCGAGGATATTGGCCAGGAATTCGTGGGTATAGCTCAGCGCCTCGCCTTCCGCCCGGTCGTGCATCATCAACAGCCAGCGGCACATCCGCTCCTCGGTCGAATGCATCGAGTTGCAGGCAACCGTCTGCTGAACCTGCGACAGCAACGTTTCCGAATAGCTGACGAACAGGTTTCGAACATGTTCGCTGTTCCTGAATTCATGTTGCAGCAATTCGATCGGGCAGCGAACGGTGTGACCTTCGAGTTGAACGATGCACCGGTTGAACGAAACGCGGCTGTACATAGCGGCGAACAGGCCGAAGGCGCCCTCGCGGCCGATATTGGCGGTCTCGATGGCCGAACCGTTCTCAAGAACGGTCAGCAGCGACAAAACCGAGCCTTGCGGGAAATAGGCGTGTTTCAGCAGGCCACCGGCTTCGCAGACGAGCGCACCCAGTTTGTAATCAACCGGCTCGAGATGGGGATCGATGCGCTTGCGGCTCGCCGGCTCCAGAGCGCCGAGCAACTGATTGCTCAGCACATTGCTTATGTGGGCCATTGCCATCGATTCCGGGATTGATAATCTCTCATTTCAGCCGAAAGGGCGGCCCGCGTCTGAGCAAAATTGCTCATTCAGGCATCGAGAAAAAAATGCGGTGCTTTCAGGCTGTAATCGGGATCCGCTCCGATCAGGGAATCGATCGTCGAGATCATCGCCGCGGCATGATAGGGCTTGCGCAAGGTGCGGCAGCCGCCCGGCAATCTGGCGTTCGACAAACCCGGGCCGCCCGATGCAACGATGATCTTGAGCAGCGGCCGGCGCTTGTGCGCCTCGTGCGCGAGACGTATTCCATCCATGCTGCCAGCCATGACGACGCCGGTCAGCAGGACATCGACGGCCGACCGCGCCGACAATATGGCCAAGGCTTCGTCGGCATTGGCGGCCTGGAGCGCGACAAAGCCCGCCTCCGACACGATGTCCGCGGTCAGCATCCTTAGCAAGCAATCGTCTTCGACGACCAGGATGGCGCTGGTGGCGCGAAATCTGTGGGTCATCGCTCCACAGCCTTGGCATGACGAGAATCGGCGTCAGACCTCTCTAGCGTCGCGGTCGCCAAACGATTCCAGTTCCGCGCCATGCGAATAAAATGCGTCTGCAATTCGGGATCGAGCGTGCGACGCGCCATTTGCAGGCATTCCAACTCCAGGCGCAGAATTTCCAGAGATTGCTTTTGCAATTGTGCCGGCTTGTCCATTGTCCACCTGCTGCCCCGTCGAATCTATGACATGGCATCGCCAGTGCTGTCGGTGGTCCACGCCACAGACAACAGAGGGACAATTTGTCGCCAAATAGCCCCAATACCGCATTGTCTGACCTCCCCTTCATCGGCTAGAACCGCGCCATCCCACGGGACCGAAAGCGCCATGAGCACCGCCTCCAAGACCGACCCGCAAGAACAGGCCCGCATCCTGTCCGAGGCGCTGCCGCACATGCAGCGCTATGACGAGGAAATCATCGTCGT
>CAIMEA010000152.1 GCA_903839845.1 uncultured Hyphomicrobiales bacterium | reverse complement strand
CGTAACACCGGCACTGTTGCGACGTCGGCCGACCAGAGCGCTTGGCTCACCCACCTGCGCATTCAGCGTAACTTCTATCCTTGATCGCTTGATCGAGGCGAAGTTCGCCTAATGTAAAGAGCCTCCGGCGGGAAACTGCCGGGGGTTTCTTTTTGTGCCCGAGGGTCGCCTGTCCCCGACAATTGCGCCGCCTTGGGCAGGCCGGCGTTGCCAGCGCCGCACTTTTCGTTTTATACGGGCGGGCATCGGCACGAGACTCGCACCGTTTCGCACAGGGGCCCCCATGACCGCGCGCATTTACAAGCCAGCGAAGACCGCGATGCAGTCGGGATCGGCCAATACCAAGGCCTGGGTGCTGGAATTCGAGCTGGAGGAGCCGCGCCAGGTCGAGCCGCTGATGGGCTGGACCTCATCCGGCGACATGCGCCAGCAGCTGCGCCTGCGCTTCGACACGCAAGGTGAGGCGGTGGCTTATTGCGAGCGTCACGGCATCGCCTATCAGACCTTCGAGGCCAAGCCGCTGAGCCGCCGGATCATGTCCTATTCGGATAATTTTGCCTTCAAGCGTTGCGACGCCTGGACGCACTGAGTTCCGAAATTGGCAGAGGCTATTTGCCGACGGGCGCCAGAGTGCGGCCGTTGGCGCCAGCGCGCTGGCGCAGCAGCGAAATGAAGCGCTCCTCCGGCATCGGCTGCCCGAGCAGGAAACCCTGGCCGAAATCGCAACCCATGCTGACCAGCGCCATCGCGTCGGCGGCCTTTTCGATTCCCATGGCGACCGCGACCCGGCCGTAATTATGGGCGAGGTCGATCACAGTCTTGCAGAGCGGCGCGTTGACCCGGTCGGAGCCGCAGTCGGCGACGAAGGAGCGGTCGAGCTTGAGCTCGGCGAAGGGCATTTCACCGAGCCGGGCCAGCGAGGAGGTGCCGCGGCCGAAATCGTCGATGGCGAGCCGTACGTTGCAGCGCTCGAGGCGGGTGGCGAGCTCGCTGGCGAGCGCCAGATCGGTAACGATCTGCTCTTCCGGCACGTCGATGATCAGGCCTGCCCATTTCGACGCGATTGGCCGATGGCTGCGCACGATGTCCTCGACCTGCATCTTTTCCAGCGCATTCACCGGAATATTGACCGTCAGGCGGAGGTTCAATCCGAGCTTTGAGAACGTCAGGCCGGCTTTTAGCGCACTGCTCAACGCCATTTCGGACAGTCGGATAACGCTCGATTCGGTCGCGTTCGGCATAAAGGCGCCGGGCAGGGCAATGCCGTGCAGGGGATGACGCGCCCGCGCATAGGCCTCAGCGCCGGCCAACTGTTTCTTGCGAAGATCGATCTTGGGCTGGTACCAGAACTCGATCCAACCGTTGTCGATGGCTTCATCGAGGTCGATGGACGAGGCGGCCGCGGCCGCCGTGCCAAGATTGAGATCGCGCAAGATATTGATGATGGCGTCGGTCTCGAACGGCTTCTTGAGTGCCGGCAGCATATTGAGCTTGTGTTGCAGGCCGATGTTCTTGACATGATCGAGTACTGCGGCGCCGCGCATGCTGGTCAGTTGAATGTGGCCGCGAAAGCCGGCAGTGCCGAGCGCGATCACCGACTCGATCGAGTCGGCGGCCTCCAGCGAAATGTTGAGGAAGACGAGGTCGGGAACGCGGCGTTGCAGCGCGCTGCGCAGGCCACCGCCGTCCGGGAATTCCATCGTATCGACGCCGGCGCCGTGCAAGACCAGCGACAGGAAGTGGCGGATGCTGGCGTCATCGTCGACCACGTAACACAGCGGCGCCGACGCCGGCGCCAGAGGCGGCGAGGAGATCGCGTCCGCGGCTTCAATCGGCGTTTGTTCGGGCGTCTCGGCCATACAATCTCGAGCGCACTGGTGGCGAAAGGACGCTAAGCGGGTCCCGATGGGTATCAGTGTGCCAAACTTGTTAAATTTAGGTTTCTTGACAAGCTGGTTGGCCAATCCAGATTGACTCGAAATATGCGCAAATTCTGTGCATTTCGCTGAGATGGAACCGGTGCGGTCTCGGCAATGCCGCCCGCTCCACTAGATGCGGTAGCTGGCTAGTCTCG
>CAIMEA010000151.1 GCA_903839845.1 uncultured Hyphomicrobiales bacterium | reverse complement strand
TTGAGCGAGGCTTGATGCCGATAGGGCGTGCCAATCCAGTCGCGCGCTTCCGCGACGATAAGTGAGCGGGATATCATGATGTCAGCCTTGCAGGCTCGAGCCGTCATTGCCTGGCTCGCCCTGCACCGGGTAGCGCACGACGAAGTCGTTGCCCGGGATATGCGGGAAGCCGCGGAAGTTGACGACATTGTTGAAGCGGTCGTGACAGGTGGCGAAGCGCTTGTCGCAGCCCGCCGTCACGACGAACGTATCGCCGGCCTCGATAGCGTGCGGCATCGCCTGCCACAGGTCGAGCGTCACTTCGGACGCTGCGCGATGCAGCTTCACCTCGACCGCTAGCCCGGCATTGGCGCCGCTTGTAAAGGTGAGCTTGCCGGCAGTGAACCAGCCATCGTCGAAATCGTCGAGCCCGCTGGCGCGTAACGCCGACGTCGCTGTCACCGTCGTCACAGTTCCCTCGCCGCGATAGGCCGGCGCGCTGAGATCAATAGCGCAGCGGTTATCGCCGAGATCGGCCGAGCAACTCGCGGTGTAAAGCCGGCCGGTGTCGGCGGCGAGCTTTTCGCTCAAGCCCTGCATCTCAGCCGTGAACACCGCGCCGTCGCGCCGCACCTCGCCGAGCGTGCCCTTGGCCAGCAGCACGCGCAGCGACGGCTCGCTCCAGTCCACCAGCCACAACGCAACGCCCGCCGCGTCATATAGCCCGACGGCAAGATCGTCTTCGTTGAGCGTGTCGTCATTGAGCCCGCCGCTAAGTTCGGATGAATCGACGGCGAGCCCGTGCTTCTGTGTCGCTTCGCTGCCGCTCATGCCCGTTCCGGCGCGGCAGGTGACATCTCCGAGCGCGATGTCTTCGTCGTGATCGGTGAAGCCTTGCGTCACGCCGTCCTGGCGTTCGATCAGCCAGCAGCGGCACAGAGCGGTAACGCCGCTGTCGAGCTTGGCCTGCAAGGCGGGCGGGGTATTTCGCATTGTTCGTCCTTCCGCTCCCCGCGAGGGGAGCTATGGCTTGATTTCCACCAGCGGAATTTTCGGGATGGCGCCGGCCTCGAAGGCCGACAGATCGACCTCGAGATAATCGGTGTCGAAACGCACCGGCACATCGAACGAAAATCCGGCGGTCACCGCCGCGCTCAGCGGCGGAATGTGCCCGGCGATAAACGTCACGATCCCGGTTGTCGGATCGACCGTGAAGGCTGAGCCCTCGCTCACCTCCGTGCCGCTTACCGCGACGCGCACACTGCCCGCCACCGGCTTCTCGATCGGCCACCGATAGGGCGAATAATCGGCGCCATAGGTTTTGCGCAGAGCGAAAGTGGCGGTCACGCCGTCGCCATAGCCGATGATCTGGTCGAGCGCGGTCACCGCCGCTTCGGGCGCGGCGGAAGAATGGTCGAGCCGGTCGCGCCAGCGAAAGCCGTGCAACCGCCCGCGCCGCTCCTCGAAGAACGCAATGGCCTGCGACAAAGCCTGATGCGTCTTGACGCCGTAGCCGGCGTCATAACGCCGGCGCGAATGAGCCCAGCGCGCTTTGCGCTCCTCGCGGCCGGAGCCCAACGCAACCACGTCGGTGCGCCGCTGCGGACCGCCGGCGCTTTTCAGCGCGATATCGAGCGGAAACAGAATTTCATGAAAAGCGGTCATTTAAAATCCCCGTTGGCCGCGCGCCACCGCGCGGGCGATCTGCCCGGTGAGATAGGCTTCCGAACGGCGAAAGCTGCCGGGATCTGGTGTCACGATCTGCACCGTGATGTTGCCGCCACCCTGCCCGCCGCCGGAGGCGATGCCGAGCCGCCCGTCAGGTCCGCGCGACAAGGGCACGATCGCTTCCGGCCCGGCTTCGCCGGCAAGGCCAAGGCCGCCACCCGACAGCGGGAAATAACTCGGTGTGTTGATGACGCCGCCGGAAGCGAAGGCGGTCATCACAGAACCTGAGTTGCCGCCGCTGTCGCCGTTGAAAATATCCTGCAACCCGCCGGACAGGACCTTGGCCAGCGGCTTGAATGCATTTTGCGCAGCGAGGTTCGACAGATTCAGCGCCAGGCCCTTGAGCACGTCGTCGAATTGCTTGCCGCCGGTCGTCGCCTGGGCAAAGGCTTTGGTGATGGCGCTGGCGAATTGCGAAGCACCGATGCCAAGGATTTTGAGACTTTGACCCGGCGCTTTCGCCGGGTCCGGCAGGTCACCAGGCATTATGCCCGCCGAGCCTTCATCGAAATTGAAACTATCGCTCATCGGGAAACCTCTTCATCAAATCGCCGAACGCTCCGCGATCGAGCGGCGCGCCGCGCCCGCTCACCGCTTGAATTGCGTAGGCGAGTTCGCGCGGCGTCATGCTCCAGAATTGCTCGGGCGGCAGCTTCAGGATGCCGAGGCCGAAGCCAATCGCCTGAGCCCAGGGAAACGGCTTCACGCGGCATCCCCAAACGTCGCCGCGATCAGCGCGGCGGCGATCCGCACATAGCCTTGCGCGCCGCCATCGACCGAAAGCTGCGCAACCTCGTCGTCGCTCACCATCTCGCCAGCGCCGCGCAATCCGGCGCCGATGATGCGCGTCAGATCGCGCGCCTTCAGCCGGCCGGTGCCAAAGCGTTCGGTCAGCGCCACCAGATCGTCCGCGCCAAAGGCGTCTTCCAGTTCGGCCAAGGCGCCGAGCGTCAGCACCAAAGTGCGCCTGACGCCGCCCAGCTCGGCCTCGATCTCACCGCGATATTTGTTGGGCATGATCAGAGCGCCGCGAAAGTCTGCTCGCCGGCCGATTCCAGCGCGACGTCATAGGTCACTTCGCCGTTGTGTTCGCCGGCGAACTCCAGATTGGTAATCTGGAACGCACCCTGCACCGTGCCGAAGTCGGGAATGACGATCTGGTAATTCTTCACCGCGCCGTCAAAGAAGGTCTGCCGCATCAGCGCGTCAGTCGCGGCATCCTTGAACAGGCCGCGTCCGGAAACAGAGGCGCGCTTGACGCCCGCGCCGTCAAGCAGTTCACGCCAGCGATTGGCGCTTTCCGCGTGTGTGATATCGACGGTCTCGGCGTTGAAGGAAAGCCGGCGCGTGCGCAGCCCGGCGACGGTGGTGTAACTCGCGCCGTCGGCGATCTTGATCAGCAGGTCTTTGCCTTTTTGAGCAGTCATGGATGTCGTCCTCGTTGAATCAAACTGGTTCCGTGACGGCGCGGAAGCGCACCAGCGCGTGATAGGTGCGGCCGTCGGCTTCACGCCGCACATCGGCGACGGCGAAGCGAAAATTGACGAGCTGGTGATCGGTCAGCGTCAGCGGCGCATCGTCGAGCGCTTGCAGCAGCGCGCCGGCAATCGCATGTGCTTCCTTGTGGCCGCCCTGCCGCGACCAGGCATGCAATGTGAGCTGATGCTCCTCCCCGGTCTCGGTACCGGTCGAAAAGTCGGCAATGCGCGCCTCGCCGAGCGTGACGTAAGGAAACGCCGCCGACTTCGGCGGCTCGTCGTAGACCTTCGGCCCGCCGAGCACGGAGACGAGTTGACTGTCGGCGGCCAAGGCATTGTGAACGGCCGCGCGTAGCGCGACGGAAGCGGTAATCGGTATGTCGATATTTCCTAAGGTCAATCTTCCCGCTCTTCGGCGTCGATTTCGAGAAAGCGGCGATCGGCGCTCTCGCGCACGGCAATGACGCGCCAGGTATGGACGCCGTCGATGAAGCGGTGCCGCGTCGATATGTCGTTGCGCTTGCGAATGAAGATGGTCGCGCGCAGCGCCGCACCGAGACTTCCTGCCACGTTGTCGGCGCGCGCCGACAAGGGGATTACCTGCGCCCACAAGGTCGTCACCACGTCGTAGAGCCGGGTGACGCCGCCGATACCGTCGTCGCTTTCGCTGACCGCCTCCAGCACCAGACGGCGGTTCAATTGCCCGGGCCCGCTCATAGCGCCAGCATCCGGTAGGGCGCGATCAATGACGCGACCGTCGTCGGCAGGATCGTCACCGTGCCGACCGCCGCCAGCCCGCGGTTCTCATACCAATGCGCGATCAGCAGGCGGATCGCCTGGCGCAACGGCTCCGGCACATCGGCGGCCGCGTCGCCATAGCCGACGACGACATCGACATCAATGCCCGCCGCCAGCCGTCCCGGTGACGGCAAGGCCCAGGGCGCGAACACAAGCGCCGATGCGCTCGTATCGGCGACAAAGGATTGAGCGTCGACAGCGTGCGCGATCCCGCCGGCGTCATAGACCCGCGCCGCCGTCAGGTCCCGCAATGGCGCCGGCCGTATCGGCAGACGTCCGTCGGCCGGCCAGGCATCCAGCGTGATGCGCCAGTCCTGCGTGATCAGCGCCCGCCGCGTTTGCGCCTCGATATGAATGCACGAAGCGGATATCAAAGCGGCGATGACGTCGTCGTCGGCGGTGTGCTCGACACGTAGGAACGCCTTCGCCTCGACCAGCGACAGCGGCTCGGCCGCCGGAGCGGTCAAAAGAATGGATGACATCGTGCTCTCTCTCGTTGACAAAATCCGCGCCGCAAGGTCCAAGGACGCCATGCGTCACGCCCTCGCCGCCCTCATAGTCCTGTTGCTGACCGCGCCCGCCGCGGCACTGACAGGCAATGCGCCGCCGGCCACCGGCTGGGCGGCGCGGCCGATCGTCATGGTCATCGATGGGCGCGGCGATCTGTGCACCGGCACGGCGCTGGCGCGCGATCTGGTGCTCACCGCCGCGCATTGCGTGGCACTGCCGATCGCCTACCGGGTCCGCGCCTATCAGAACGGCGCCACCATCGAGGTGCGCCAGATCGCGCGTCACCCCGGCTTCGCCATGGCTGCCTATGCCGCCAGCCGCGCCACCGCCGACATCGCTCTCATTAAACTGGCCGCGCCGTTGCCGGACATTATTGTCCCGGCGGCGCTGGCCGCTGCGCGCCGCGTCGCCGCCGGCGAAACGCTCACCATCGCCGGCTTTGGCGTGACGCGAAACGGCACCGCCAACGGGCTCGGCATTCCGCGCATGGCTTCGCTTGCCGTTACCGGCAAGCCCGGCAGTTTGCAGGTGCGCCTGCACGATCCGGCGACACGCAATCTCAGCGTCGGCCTCGGCGGCTGCGTCGGCGATTCAGGCGCACCCGCCTTCGACGGCGTCGGCCCTCTTGTCATCGGCGTGGTCAGCTGGTCGACCGCGCCGAACGACGAGGAAGGCTGCGGCGGATTGACCGGCGTCACGCCGCTGATCAATTACCGGCAGTGGATCGTTGATACGGCGAAGAAGCTCGGCGCGCCGGTTGCGCCGTAGCTATTTGTTGCGCTCGATTCTGATCCGGTAATTGCAATCAGCATCGCCGAGGACGAATTCCAAGTGCTGTTCGCTGAAATCGCTATTCAACACTACCTTTTTATCGCGTGGTTCTTTCAGTTCGAATATGGCGTGACCGTTGGATTGCACCGATGTCTCGAAACGCCACGCCGTACAATTCTCACGATCTTCTGCAAACAGCAGCTCAAAGCGAATTCGTGGATCGCGCTTGCCATCAATAAATTCCGACCGCTCGATAAATAGGGGCCGCGCCTCTTTGCGCGTCTCTGCCGCGGCAGGCTCGGATTGGGCATAGGCCATCCGGAAGGAAACAAGCGTCAGAAGCAAGAGTAGCGCCACCACACCGGCCACCGGAAAAAAGAGATCGCGACTATTCGCAATACGAAGGCGCTTGAACATAAACCTCTCCTCTAGTCAGCCTCCAAAGGACGGATACGCTCGGACTTTTCCGCTTCTATCGATCGCCAAACTTAAGCCCTCGTCTGGCCTCGATGGAGTGCCAACTTCATAACCTGTCGCATGCCCTCCCTGGCCAACTTTTTCGTCAACGACAAGCCGGCCGATTCCGCTGAATGAGAGTATGGTCATTCCGGTTGCCGTGTCGAAGCTTTCTTGATGGGAGATGTTCGGCCCCTTGGCAACATAGACGCCGTCGCCAAACGATTCGAGATCCTCGCCCCCCGATTGAATTAGTTCTTCGGCGCTTGAAGACCGCTCATCCGAAAGCCTGAACTGAGTTGGTCTGGCGTTGGGAGGAAGCTGCGCGTCATCATCCTCGCCTCCGTCGTTTTTTGGGACGCCTCTCCCGCCCTCCTCATCCGTCCACTGCCCGCCGTCGCGGCTTCCCGGCGGCACGCGCGCTTGATCGGGGCGATACTTGCTTTCGTACAGCGCGAGCGGGTGTTCGTTCTCAAACCCCGGCCGGGCAAAACGGCGCCAGTCGGGGCGGATAAAAAGATGAGCGTCCGGCCGCATCCAGTGTTTGCGCTGGTGCTCCAGATAGGCGGGATCGATGCGAGGCATGAGATTTTTCGCATTTGAAAATGCGAAACGCCCCGCTCCGTCATGCCCCGCGAATGCGGGGCATCCAGCGCTCGCTTGCACGAAGCGCTGGATCGCCCGCTCAGACCGGGCGATGACGTTGCGGGATGTTTTGACGCCACGAGATCACGACGCCGCAAACTTCAGCAGCTTGATGGCGTCGAAGTCCTGCACGCCGCCGCCGACGCGCTTGGTCGTGTAGAACAGCACATAGGGCTTCGTCATATAGGGATCGCGCAGCACGGTCGTTATCTCAATCCAACGCAATGGTCACTTTGTCCGGCCACTTTGGGTGACTGTACCAGATACGCACCCTCGTTCTCGGGTGAGCCACATCGGCACTCAAAGCGCGTTCAATCTCAACACCGGATATTACGACGACACGGCTCGGCGTTTCCAGATCGCTGTCGAATACCAGTATGGGACCAGGTTCAACCTCGATCGATGGTCCGATCGTAATCTCCGTCGGCCCGTCCTGCTCGGGAAAACAGGCAAACGAAATGCACGATGGCGTCGAATGGACCAGGACGCCCCAGATCGGCTCAGGCGGAACGCCGCCGGCGGCGTCCTCGATAAACAGTAGAGAATTGACTGGCGAAATTTTCGTACTTTGAAGCATGTGCTTATGGCCGGATTAGTTTTTTTACGACGCCGCCCTGTCTCTGACTACACGTAAGGCATTGAGGATAAAGTCGCTGTTCGGCACTCGCTTAATTCAGGCGCGATGGAATTTGATGATCGACCACAAAGTTTCCGTAGACCGTTTTCGGATCTCTGGTGCCGCAAGTATGACGACCTGTCTCCGATCCGATTCTATTAATCTCACGCCGCTCGGCCGCAGTGAAGTCCCGCTCGGGTCCGCGCGCTGGAATAGACTCGCCCGCGAATGGGCCCGGTCCGATGCCCTTGCTCTGAAGCTCGCGAATCCTGGCCTGGGCCTGCTCAACGTCCCCCCGATGGGAAGCTATGAGGCCTTCGACGCTGTAATAAGCGTCAGGTCTCGGGTTCCAGCGCGGGTCGAGTTCCTGGACGCGGCGGATTGCGTCCTGAGCCTGAGCTTCGACAACGGCAAGGCGAGCCGATTGACCCGGCGTCGGCTCGACCCGCTGTCCGTTGATAATGACGCCGCTTGATATTGGTCTGCGCGGGCCGTTCTGGGCATATTGCGTACCGGGAATAATGGGCGACGCATCGGAGAGCACACGCGGATCGTTGCCGCCTCCTTGGCCTCCACCCCCCTCCTCATCCGTCCACTGCCCGCCCTCGCGGCTGCCGGGCGGGCGCGCGCCTGATCGGGTCGGTACTTGTTTTCGTAAAGCGCGAATGGGTGTTCGTCCTCGAAGCCCGGCCGGGCAAAACGGCGCCAGTCGGGGCGGATAAAGCGATAAGCGTCCGGTCGCATCCAGTATTTGCGCTGGTGCTCTAGATAGGTGGGATCGATGCGAGGCATAACAATTTTTCGCTTTTGAAAGTGCGAACGCCCCACGCCGTCATGCCCCGTCAACGGGTCCGCGCGAAGCGCGGCCCGATGACAGGCTCCAGCGGGGCATCCAGCACTTGCCTACCGGCAAGCGCTGGATCGCCCGGGCAAATCAGGCGATGACGTTGCGGGATGTTTTGACGCTACGAGATCACGACGCCGAAAACTTCAGCAGCTTGATAGCGTCGAAGTCCTGCACGCCGCCGCCGACGCGCTTGGTCGTGTAGAACAGCACGTAGGGCTTGGCCGAATACGGATCGCGCAGCACCGTGACGCCGGCGCGGTCGACCACCAGATAGCCGCGGTTGAAGTCACCGAACACAATGGACAGCGAATTGGCCGCGATATCCGGCATGTCCTCGGCTTCCACCACCGAGAACGTCATCAACGACCCGCGACCGCCCGCCTGCGCCGGCGGCTGCCACAGATAATTGCCGGTCGAGTCCTTGAACTTGCGGATCGCCGACTGCGTCTTGCGGTTCATCACGAACACGGCGTTCTGCCGGTAGCCGGCCTTCACCGCATAGATGAGATCGACCAGCACGTCGGACGGGTTCGACGCCGGAAAGGCGCCGGCCGAACCGGAAGCGATGTAGCCCATGTTGCCCCAGGTCCACGAGGCATTGGCCACGTTAGTGTAGCTGAGGAAACCCTTCGGCTTGTTCGAGCCGTCGCCGGAAACGAAGGCTGTGCCTTCCTGCGCGGCGAACACCTGCTCGACTTCCTGGCCGAGCCATTCGTCGATGTTGACCGCCGAGTCCTCGAGCAAGCTCGATGTCGCCGCCGGCATGGCGTAAAGCTCCATCGCCGGAAACGACAGTTCGTCGAGCGTCGGCGACGTCGTCTGCGTGCGCGCGTCGGTCTCGCCAACCCAGCCGACCGCGGGCCCCGCGGTCATGAACGGCTTCTTGTAGACATTGCCGCTGATCGTGCGCACGCCGGCGATGCCGCGGATCGGCGAGATCACCTTCAGGCCGGCGCCGATCTGGCTCTCGACTTCGGGCGGCACCAGATAGCCGCCATCCGGATTGGAGCCGGCCGAAAGCGCTTTCACTTCGAGCGCACGCAACCCGGCGGCTTCGCCGGACCGAATATATGCGTCGAAGGCCTGCTTGTGTTCGATCGCCGAGGCGCTACGTTGCGCGCCGCGTTCGCCACTGAGCGCGGGGCGCGCCGACTTCAGCGTGATCTCGTCGAGGCGCCGGGCCTGCGCGTCCATCGTGGCATTGATGCGGGCCAGCTTCTCGTCGACCAGCACGTCGCCGGCGCGCTTTTGCTCCAGCGCCAGGCGCTGGTCGTTGGCCTCCTTGAAGGCGTCGAAGGCGCGCATCATCTCGGCATGCGTCACCACCGCGTCGAGCGGTATGCCCGATTTGGTCTCAAGCTCGGTATGGGTATCGATATCCATTTGGTTCTCCTGTTGAATGGATTTTGGTTCCGGCAAAGCCCTTGCTGGGGCGTGGCCGAAGGCTTTAGGATCGCGGCATGAAACGCTCAGCCGCCATTCTGTGTGTCGCGGGCCTCGCTTTGCTCGCGTGGTCCGCCGCCGCGTGGGCGCAGTCGGCCGATCTCGTTCTGTGCGACCGGGTCGCCGCCGACCCGGCCGATCTCGACAAGCCGGCCGACGTGCAAGGCGTCGCGGCGATCGCCAAAAGCGACATCGCCACCGCGATCAAGTTCTGCAAAACCGCATCGAGCTCGTCGCGCCGCGCGCTCTATCAACTCGGCCGCGCCTATGCGGCAAATGGCCAGACCGCCGAGGCGGTCGCTACCTATCGCAAGGCCATCGACAAAGGCTCGACCTCGGCCATGGTCGAACTTGGCGTCGCTCTCGGCACCGGCAATGGCGTCGCCAAGGATCCGGACGCGGCGCGCAAATTGTTCGAGCGCGCGGCGGCGGCCGGCAATGCGCGCGGCGTCACCAACCTAGCCGCGGTCAATGGCGGCGGTGGCGGCACGCCGGCCAATCCGGTCGAAGCCCGCGCGCAACTGTCAAAAGCCGCGCAGGCCGATGTCGCCGAGGCGCAGTTCCAGCTCGGCCTGATGATGGCCGATGGCGAAGGCGGCCCGAAAGACGAAGCCGGCGCGCGCGCATTATTTGAGAAAGCCGCCGCGCAGAATCACGCCGAGGCCCTGCTCTGGGCCGGCTCGTTCGCGCAACGCGGCCTCGGCGGCCCGGAAGACTCAGCGAAAGCCAAAGCCTATTTCACCAAGGCCGCCGCCCTCGGCAATGAAGACGCCAAGGCCGCGCTCAAGCGCATCGAATGTCCCTATGTGCTCAAGGACAAGCGTGGCCAGGTGATGACCAATTTGTGCTTCTAACGGAGCCAATGAGACGTTCGCGCCCGGTTGGACGGACGGCCCCGCCGACGCGCGTCACGCCCTGTCCATTTGTCGACCAAAGAAAGACGCCTCACTATGGACCATTCCCTGGATCGTCCCGTGCAATCCGGCCGCAACAGGCTTCTGGCGCTGATGGCTCCGGCCGATCTTGAAATGCTCCGGCCGCACTTCAAGAATGTTGTCTTGGAGTACCGCAAGGTGCTTTGCGAAGCCCACAAGCCGATCGAACACGTCTATTTTCCCGTCGCCGGGGTCGCCTCGCTGGTCAACACCATGGCCGACGGTTTTGCTTCCGAAGTCGGCACCATCGGCAACGAAGGAATGGTCGGGCTGCCCATCATCCTGAACGACAGGCTGGGGCCGACAAGCGTCTATATCCAGGTGCCGGGCGAAGGTCTGCAACTGCCGGCCAGCGTGCTTCGCGACGCGCTCGACCGCAGCAACAGCATGCGGACCGTGCTGACGCATTATGCGCATGCCTTCTTCAATCAGGTGGCCCAGTCGGCGGCGTGCAATCACGCCCACGCTTTGAACCAGCGCTGCTGCCGCTGGCTGCTGATGACGCACGACCGCGTGCAGTCGCCGCGGTTCATCCTGACGCACGAATTTTTGGCGATGATGCTGGGCGTACGGCGCACCAGCGTCACTTTGGCCGCGCATAATCTCAAGCGCCTCAAGCTGATCGAGTATAGCCGCGGCCAGGTGACGATCCTCGACCGCAAAGGTTTGGAAAGACACTCCTGCGAATGCTACGCGGTCAGCAAACGCGAATTCGACCGGCTGCTCGGCGAGCCGTTGGGCGCGGCCTAAATTCTACCGCGCAGTTCAGCCGGACAGATCGTAATCGACGCAGCAGGCCTCACAACGGCTCAGTCTTCGACCTCTTTTTTGTCTTCTTCCTCGAGTGCCTCGATTTGTCGCAGCAGGACGTGGCGCGTCGGCTCATCGTCCGTTTCGGCCAGCTGAAGCCGCAACTGCCGCAAGGTTTCAGCGCGAACGAACTGATTGCCAGGTTCAATCATTGTCACGGGGCTGCTCCATTTCTCGTGGTTATAGCCTGCGATCAAGGCTGTCGGCGTTTGCGCGCCGCGTCATTTGCAGGCGTAAACGACCGGAATCTTCTCGTGCTTGGCCACTTCCTTAGCCGCATGAACCGCCGCAGTAAAGGAAAGCTCGCTCATCGCCATGGACGCCCCGTGTGGCACGGTGATGACATGCGCGCGCACCTCGTCCACCTTGCTGTACTTCTCACCGTAAGTGACAAGGACATAGTTTTCGCCCGCGGGAATTTCGGCTGGTGACGAAATGTGCTTGATTGCGACCATCTGCGTGCTCCTTCGATCATTGCCGAAAGCCACATTGGCAGCAGGCAAGGCAAAGCTACATTGACGCAAGTCAATAATAATGCGTTGGCGATTGAAAATGCCACGGCACCGCGTTGCATGACACTTTTGCAACAGAACGATGACACGCGGTGAAGTGACAGGCGTCGTCGCCGCCGCGACACCACCAACGGCGTACGCGGGGCCGCGTCGACGCCGGCAATCCCGCCCATCAGCGCGCGCCAGTCTTGTTCGACGCGCGCATGAATGAAGTGACGGGGGAAGAGATCTGCGCCATTCCGCAAACCATCAAAGTCGACAGCGGCCTTAAGTCGGCTTGAAAATGCCTTGGTCGAGCGTCCAGAGGCACATTCCGGCGTCCATTGCCTGCGGCTGCTCCTTCGAATCTTTGATAGACTGCAAAATTTCACGCGCGGCTACAGGTGCAATAGCAAGTGTCAGTTTAGCCGCCATTAGACGGACTTGCGCATTGGGGTGCGCATAGAGCCCCAGCAAGGCCGAGCGCTGATCCCCGGTGCG
>CAIMEA010000150.1 GCA_903839845.1 uncultured Hyphomicrobiales bacterium | reverse complement strand
GCAAATTCAACAAAATAGAGCGGCCGGCCGGGTCGCGCGCCGGTTTTGTGCCGCTAATTTGCAACCTTTTCAGGTGGAATAGAGCGCGGCCGCAGGGGCTGCGCGGCGTCCCGCCGGGGGTCCCACGGCCCTGAATCCGCCGTTTGCGAGAACCGATTCGCCGGCGCCGGCCGTGCCGGAGCGCCGCGCCAGATTGAATTCGAGAGAGTTACGTTTTCTGCGTGAGCAGCGCGCGCGCCGACAGAGCCTGTTTGAAATCGACCATGGCTTCGTCGATCGAGGCGCCGCTATTGGCCTTCTCGAGCTTGCGCAGCAATGTCTTGAGGTTGCGGTCCTTGTCGCGGATTACCCAGCGGCGGGTGAAAATCTGCGCGTCGTAGATCGACGTAATGCGCACCGGCGCTGCGACCGACGGCAGGTTGGCATCGAAATGCTGCGCATAGGGTATTGTCATGCCATCGCACCTTCGTCCAGGCAGGCCGACGCCTGTCGCACATTATGTGGTTTCGGGGCTCACCATGCGCGCTTTAACGGGGCGGCGATATAGCCTCTGTGGATACATCGCCGATTAGTTGGCAGCGATTGGCCCATCAATGCAGCGCGTTACCGCTTCGCTTGTGGCGATGACGCATAAGGCCTATATGTAGCTGGAGACATAAGTCGTTTTCGGCCCCAACTGGGCCGTCGTCTCAAACGCCGATTTTCGTGACCCAAGCGACGATCGAGACCAAGCGACTTTGCGAACAGGCGCTCTTCGCTCTCATTCTTGGCGGCTTATCTTGCCTGGCAGCATGTCATGGCGGCCGGCCTCAGGCGGATGACCATCCGCGGAAAGACGTTTGATGAACATCTTCATATTCAAGTCGGAAAGCAACCGCGAGCTGCGCGCTTTTTCCAGCGACAAAGGCGGCCTCAACCTGCCGGCCAAGTTTCGGCCCTGGCACGCCGTCGGCGTGGTCAAGCCGGACGCCGCGCCGCCGAACAATCTCAGCCGCGACGTGATCGAGAAGTCGATCGCCGACAGCGGCTTTCAGCTCTACAAGATCAAGACCGACAAGTAGCGCGCGGGCCCGTTAGCCGAAGAATCCCTCGCACAACAGCGCGATGCCGAGCGACATCACGCTCATGATGCCGATGGTCACCATCGAGCCGATGTCGGAATTTCGCACAAACGGGTGAACCACGCCGTCGCGCGGCAGCAAATACCAGAAGCTGGCGCTTGGCACGGCGACCAGGATCGCGCCGCTGACGACGGACAGCATGACGAAAGCCCCCTCGTTGAGGTCGCGTTATTTTGGCGCTGGCCGCGCCGGCCTCGCGCAAATTCGGCGGCGTTGCGCGTAAATTCCGCCTAACCGCCGCAGCCGCCACGGCCGCCCTCACGCCGGGCGGGAGCGGGGGTTGCCCCTGCCCCCTCCGGCGTCGCATGATCCCCCGACCGTCCGTTACAATCGCAAAAACACTTCGCCCAAGGAGAACAGAATGAAGCTCGTCCGCTACGGCGCACCCG
>CAIMEA010000149.1 GCA_903839845.1 uncultured Hyphomicrobiales bacterium | reverse complement strand
TCGGACCGTCAGGCTGCGGCAAGACCACGGCGCTTCGCGTCGCCATGGGGCTCGATCCGTCGACGTCCGGAAGGGTTACCGTCGACGGTCGCGTCGTGCAGGGCTGCGGTTACGATCGCGGCATGGTGTTTCAACACGCCGAGCTGCTGCCCTGGCTGTCGGCTTTGCAGAACGTGATGTTCGGTCTGGAGATGAAGGGCATGCGCGGGGCGGCCTTGCGGGCGACCGCCGAGAAGTACCTCGACCTCGTCGGCCTGACGGACTCCCAGAGTCGGCGGCCGCACCAGCTCTCCGGCGGCATGAAACAGCGCGTCGGCATTGCGCGCGCGCTCGCCATCGATCCAAAGGTTCTGCTGATGGACGAGCCGTTCGGCGCACTCGACGCCCAGACTCGCGAATCCTTGCAGGCCGAACTTCTCGGCATCCACGCCCGCACCAAAAAGACCATTCTGTTTGTCACTCACGATCTCGATGAGGCGGTGCTGATCGCCGACCGCATCGTGGTGATGCGGCATGGCCGGGTGCATGAAATCATGAAGGTCCCGCTGGCGCGGCCGCGGCCGGATCTGGGGCTTATGCGCGGCCTGCCGGAATTCGCCGAGACCCGTTACAAGGTCTGGCGCGCGCTGCATGACGACGAAGCAACGGTGCATTGAAGTCCATGGCCGACATCATAGACGACAAGACCGCGGATCCATCGCTCGCCGCCTTGGGCGAACGCCGGCCGCTGCCGCGCTGGGTCATCACCTGCATCTCGATCGGCTGCATGCTGGTCCTGTGGGAAATCTTCGGCCGTCAGGTCAATCCGATTTTCGGTTCTTATCCGAGCGCCATCGCCGTGGCGTTCTGGGAGCTGTTGCTCAGCGGGCAACTCGGCTCGGCGCTCTATGACAGCCTGCGGCCCTTCCTGCTTGGCTACGGACTGGCCATTGTGGTCGGCGTGCCGGTCGGCCTCGTCGTCGGCCGGTTCCGCACGGCGGAAGCGGCACTCGGGATCTACATTACCGCCGGCTATGCGATGCCGCTGGTGGCTCTGGTGCCGCTGCTGATCCTGTGGCTCGGCCTCGGCTTCACCGTGAAGGTTGCGGTGGTGTTTCTGATGGCTTTGTTTCCGATCTGCATCAACACCTGGCTCGGCGTCATCGCCGTGCCGAAGACATTGATCGAGGTCGGCAAGTCCTTCGTCGCATCCGATCTGGTGATCCTGCGGCGCATCGTGCTGCCCGCCACCTTGCCTTACATCATGGCCGGCGTGCGGCTCGCCGTCGGTCGCGCCGTGGTCGCCATGGTGATCGCGGAATTCTTCACGACGATATCCGGGCTCGGCGCGGTGATCATCAATTCCGCCAACAATTTCGACACCGCCACCATGTTCGTGCCGATCCTCATCCTGATGGTCATGGCCATCGGCCTGAACAGTCTCATCGGCTATGTCGAACGCAAAGTCGCGCCGTGGCAGGAAGAGATCGCCGGCCGAAACCGCGAGTGAAGTTGCTGCCGCATTCCAACGTAAGGTGATTGAATTGCAAGCTAATCCAAGTCCGTCGTCCGATTCTGTCGACCCGGCGCTGGTCGGCGATCTGGTCATCGCCAGCCGCATACTGGCGCAGCACGGCGTGCTCGACGCCTGGGGGCATGTCAGCATCCGGCATCCCAACAATCCCGAGCGCTATCTCCTGTCGCGGGCGCGGGCGCCCGCTTTGGTCTCGGCCGAAGACATCATGGAATTCGATCTCGATTCCAATCCGATCGACCAGCGCGACCGACGCGTCTTTCTCGAACGCTTCATCCATGGCGAGGCCTATCGCTCCCGGCCAGACGTGCACGCCGTGGTGCATAGCCACTCGCCGACGATGATTCCGTTCAGCGTGACCGGCGAGCCGCTCAAGGCAATCTCGCACATCGCCTCGTTTCTGGTGAAGCAAGTCCCGGTCTGGGAAATCCGCGATGTCGGCATCACGCAAGGGCTGCTGGTCACCAACAAGGCGCAGGGCAAGTCATTGGCGCAGACGCTCGGCGACGGCCCAGTGGCGCTGATGCGCGGCCACGGCAACCTCGTCGTCGCGCCCAATATCAAACTCGCGGTGCAGCGCGCGCTCTATACCGAAATCAACGCGCAGCAGCTCGTTACCGCGCTGTCGTTCCGGCGTCCCATTACTTACATCTCGCCGGACGAAAGCCAGGACCCCAAGCGCCTCGACGATGCCTGGGAAGTCTGGAAACGCGACGCCATGAAGGACGCCTAGCTCTTATCGATCGACGACAAACGAAAGCGCAACGCCTATGCCGACCGACATTAAACCGACCGTCGTCATTGCCACCGGCGATCCCGGCGGCATCGGACCTGAAATCAGCATGAAGGCCGCGCTCGATGCGGGCGTCCGGGCTTTATGCCGGCCCGTCCTGGTCGGCGATCCGGATGTGATGGCCCGCCACGCCAAGGCGTGCGGCATCGGCGCCGAGGTTCGCGTCGTCGAGCGTATTCCCGAAGCTTCAGCAGCCAATGGCGGGCTGACGCTGCTCGCCTGTCCGTCGCCTGAGGAAATTTCCTTCAGCCAGACCAGCGCCGCCAATGGCCGCGCCTCGTTGGCCTCGGCGAGCGCCGCGATCAAGGCGGCGATGTCGGGCGCGGCGAGCGCCGTGGTCGCCGCGCCGCAGAACCAGACGTCGATCGCGCTCGCCGGCATCGAATTCGACGGCTATCCGTCCTTCGTCGCGCGCGAGACCGGGCTCGGCCGCGACGACGTCTATTTGATGCTCTGCTTCGGCGACGTGAAGATCGTGCATTGCACGCTGCATGTCAGCGTCAAGGAAGCGATTTCGCTCATCACC
This sequence comes from uncultured Hyphomicrobiales bacterium, assembly GCA_903839845.1. Classification (GTDB taxonomy): domain Bacteria; phylum Pseudomonadota; class Alphaproteobacteria; order Rhizobiales; family Xanthobacteraceae; genus Pseudolabrys. Next base: position 324 of record CAIMEA010000149.1, on the reverse strand, counting down.
CGCGCGCGTGTCGGTCATGTGATCGCGACCGCTGACCGCATGCTCAAACGCCTTGGCGTCGCCGCGCCGCGCATTCATGTCGGCGGGCTTAATCCGCATGCCGGCGAAAGCGGTCTGTTTGGCCGCGAGGAAATCGAGATCATCAAACCGGCCATCGATGAGGCCGCGCGCGCCGGCATCGCCGTCAGCGGGCCGTTCGGCGCCGACACCATGTTTCATCGCAAGGACTGCGACGCCTTCATCGTCATGCTGCACGACCAGGGGCACATCACCGCGAAGCTGCTCGCCCGCAATGCGACGGCGGGACTGGCCATCGGCAGCCCG
>CAIMEA010000148.1 GCA_903839845.1 uncultured Hyphomicrobiales bacterium | reverse complement strand
TGGGATACCCAGAAGATCAAGGAAATGTACGACAGCAATGACGACGGCACCGTCTCCGGCCGCAAGGCGGTGATGGGCGCGCTGACGCTCTATCTCGACTTCATCAACCTGTTCCTGTTCATGCTGCGGTTCATGGGCGACCGCCGCTAATAACGGCTGACAGTTACGAACAAGACGCCCGGGCCAAAAGCTCGGGCGTTTTGTATTGTCTCGACGCCGTCATTGCCGGGCTTGACCCGGCAATCCATGATGCGCTCCAACGAGCAAGGCGTTACGTAAGGTCACGCCGCGCGTGCACTTAATCATGGATGTCCGGGTCAAGCCCGGGCATGACGAGGAATGGCCACCCTGAACATCCGCCCCACCGCGCCCGCCGACATCCCCGCCATCACGCGCATCTACGCGCATGCGGTGACGCATGGCACGGCGACGTTCGAACTCGAGCCACCGGACGAGGCCGAGATGCTGCGCCGTTTCGACAGACTGCGCGCCGGGCCGTTTCCCTATGTCGTTGCGGAAATCGACGGCGCGGTCGCCGGCTACGCCTACGCTGCCCTATTTCGCGAACGTCCGGCCTATCGCTTCACCGTCGAGGATTCGATCTATATCGCGCCGCAGATGCACCGGCGCGGCATCGGCCGCGCGCTGCTGACGCGTCTGATCGCCGACAGCGAGGCCGCCGGCTTCCGTCAGATGATCGCGGTGATCGGCGACTCAAGACAGGCCGCGTCGATCGCGGTGCATCGCGCCTGCGGCTTCAAGGACGCTGGCGTGTTCGAGGCGGTCGGCTTCAAGTTCGGCCGCTGGCTCGACACTGTGCAGATGCAGCGCGCGCTCGGCGAGGGCAGCGGGACGGCGCCTTAACTCACCACCGCCAGCGATTTGTCGATGACGCGCAAGACACGATCCAGTTCGTGACCGCGGCGCAGGATGTGGCCGGTGGCGGAGATGACGCTGTAGGCGCCCTGGCGCTGTTCCAGCTTCGGATTTTTTTCGATTCGGTACAGCGGCACTTCCGAGGCGCGGCGGAACACCGAAAACACGGCGCGGTCTTTCAAAAAATCGATGGCGTAATCGCGCCATTCGCCGGCGGCGACCATGCGGCCGTACAGGTCGAGAATGCGGTTGAGTTCGCGGCGATTGAAAGTGACCTGATTGAGAAAATTCACGGGGGCGCCCGGGCTTCGCACCGGGGTTCCGCCCCCGGGGAACTGGCTGGGATCGATATCGCCGGAACCGATACTCATGCGGCGCCTCCTATTGGCATCAAACGATGATCGCGCCGCCAGCGTTCCCCGGCAAGGCCTCGGGGCAGGGAAAACGCGGCGAAAAAGTCGGCAAAACAACGGAACTTTCGATCACGAACTCGTTAAGCGGTCCCACAATAAGGCCCTATTTCGGTCAATCGGCGGTCATGAGGGCTTGGGATAAATGGACCGTTGCCTCAAGGCCCGGTCCGGTTGATCTCCGGATTCCTCAGCCCCCCAGCCCCCCGGGGGTCAGTCGACCGGGCCAGTTTGGGTAGCGTCGCGTTTTTAAGTGAAGCGTTGGATTCGATTCCCCTATTCTTCGGGTCGGCATGTCGCCGGCCCGATTTTTTTTGGGGCGATTGAAATTCAATCAGCGCAGGCTTGCTTAACGCAGGCTGATTTGCGCGGCGCCGAGCATGACGCCCGGCAAGGTTCCCGGCTTGGCGGCGACGCCGCTCTGCACGACGACCGCGAGCCGGTCGATGTCCGCAATCGCGTAGCCAGCGCCGGACATGTCGCTGACGGGAATGCTGAAGGTCTCGGCTTTGCCGCGCCAAACGCCGAGTTTGATCCAGCGCCGGACGACATTGTTGTAGGTCAGCGTACGGCCACTGTTTTCGCCGCGTCCGATGGCGACCGGCGCGCTCGTCGTGATCGGGCAAAGCCAGACCTCGGCGCTGTCCGGATTGCCGTCGGCGGCCGGTATATCGACCGTGATCTTTCCATCCACGACTGTCATCTTCACCGGCAGACTGAGCGTCTTCGCGTTCTGCCGGGTCTGGACGATCGCTTTTTCAATCGCCGCTTTGTCGCTGCCGAGGACGTGCACGACGCCGTTAATCACCGCCTGCGGCGTGTAGACGTCGCGGTCGCCGCGCGCGGATGAATAGGCGCGCTGGCGGTTGCTGTGGCCGTGCAGCGCGAGCGTATCCTTCCAGCCGAGATAATCCCAATAATCGACTGCGAGACTCATCGTCACCAATGATGGATCGCGCGCGAGCTCGCCCAGCAATTTGTCGGCGGGCGGGCAGGATGAGCAGCCCTGGCTGGTGAATAGTTCGATGACCGCACGCGGTTCGCCGGCGAATGACGCGGGCGCCGCGACAAACGCCGCGCCGATCAACACGACAAGATAGCCCAAGGCGCGATGTTTCATGCCGGTCCCCAGGGCCCCCACCCCGCAAGACGCCATATAGAGCGCTTCGCCGATCACCCGCCACTCACTTCAAGGTGAGTGGCGCCCCATGTTGTACGGAAACGTTAACGGATCAGCCCGCCAATTGCCGCAGCACATACTGCAGGATACCGCCGCTCTTGAAGTAGTCGAGTTCGTCGACGGTATCGATGCGGCAGATCAGCGGAACCCGCTTGAGCGTGCCGTTGCCGGACACGATCTCGGCGATCAGCTTCTGGCGTGGCTTGAGGTCGCCGTGCAACCCGCGGATCGTGACCTGCTCGTCGCCCTTCAGTCCGAGCGATTTCCACGAGGTGCCTTCCTCGAAGTTCAGCGGCACGACGCCCATGCCGATCAGGTTCGAGCGATGGATACGCTCGAACGATTCGGTAATGACGGCGCGCACGCCGAGCAGCACCGTACCCTTGGCCGCCCAGTCGCGCGACGAGCCGGTGCCGTATTCCTTGCCGCCGAAGATCACCAGCGGCACCTTGTCTTCCTTGTACTTCATCGCCGCGTCGTAGATCGGCATCTGCTTCTTCGACGGATAGTGGACGGTGACGCCGCCTTCGACGCCCGGCACAATCTGGTTCTTGATGCGGATGTTGCCGAAGGTGCCGCGCATCATCACCTGATGGTTGCCGCGGCGCGTGCCGTACTGGTTGAAGTCCTTCGGACGCACCTGATGATCGCGCAGATATTCGCCGGCCGGGCTTGATTCCTTGATCGAGCCGGCGGGCGAGATGTGGTCGGTGGTGATCGAGTCGCCGAGCAACGCCAGAACGCGCGCATCGACGATGTCCTCGAGCGGCTTCGGCGCCTTCTTCATGCCTTCGAAATAAGGCGGGTTCTGCACATAGGTCGACCGGTCGTCCCAAGCATAGGTCAGACCGCCCTTGACGCTGATCTTGCGCCAGTTGGCGTCGCCCTTGAACACGTCGGCGTACTTCTTGGCGAAGATCTTCTTGGTGACATTCTTGGCGACGAAGGCGGCGATTTCCTTGTTCGACGGCCAGATATCTTTCAAAAAGACGTTCTTGCCCTTCTGATCGGTGCCGATCGGATCCTTCGACATATCGACATACATCGAACCGGCCAGCGCATAGGCGACCACCAAAGGCGGCGACGCCAGATAGTTGGCGCGCACGTCGGCGTTGACGCGGCCCTCGAAGTTACGGTTGCCGGACAGCACCGCGGCGCCGACCAGATCGTTCTTGTTGATCGCTTCGGAAATTTCCTCCGGCAGCGGGCCGGAATTGCCGATGCAGGTGGTGCAGCCGAAACCGACGAGGTTGAAACCGACCTTGTCGAGGTCCTTCTGCAAGCCCGCCGTCTCGAGATATTCGGCGACGACCTGCGAGCCCGGCGCCAGCGAGGTTTTCACCCACGGCTTGGCGGTGAGGCCCTTGGCCGCCGCGTTGCGCGCCAAGAGACCCGCGCCGATCATCACGCTCGGGTTCGAGGTGTTGGTGCAGGAGGTGATGGCCGCGATCACCACATCGCCATTGCCGAGATCGTATTTGCGATCGGTGACCGGCACGCGCTTATGTAGCTCGTTGCCCTTGTTGTATTCCTTCGACATCGACGTGGTGAAGCCGCCCTTGACGTCTTTCAGCGTGATGCGGTCCTGCGGGCGCTTCGGTCCCGACAGCGACGGCTCGACGGTGGCGAGGTCGAGCTTGAGGATATCGGTGAACATCGGATCCGGCGTCGACTTCTCGCGGAACATGCCCTGCGCCTTGGCATAGGCCGCGACCAGCTTGACCACTTCCGGCGGACGGTTGGTGTCCTTGAGATTCTGGATAGTGTCTTCGTCGATCGGCGAGAAGCCGCAGGTCGCACCGTATTCCGGCGCCATGTTGCCGAGCGTGGCGCGGTCGGCGATGCTCAGATGCGTGAGGCCGGCGCCGAAGAATTCGACGAACTTGCCGACCACGCCGCGCGCGCGCAGCATCTGCGTTACGGTCAGCACGAGATCGGTGGCGGTGAGGCCTTCCTTCATCTTGCCGGTCAGCTTGAAGCCGATCACTTCCGGCAGGGTCATTGACAAAGGCTGGCCGAGCATGGCGGCTTCCGCCTCGATGCCGCCGACGCCCCAGCCGAGCACGGACAGGCCGTTGACCATCGTCGTGTGCGAGTCGGTGCCGACCAACGTGTCGGGATAAGCGACTTCCATCGTCGCCGCCTTGCCGTCGATCTTGACCTTGTCCTTCTTGGTCCAGACCACGCGCGACAGGTATTCGAGATTGACCTGATGGCAGATGCCGGTGCCGGGCGGCACGACGCGGAAATTGTCGAACGAGCGCTGCGCCCATTTCAGGAACTGGTAGCGCTCCTGGTTCTGCCGGTATTCCTCATCGACGTTCTTCTTGAACGCCTGGTTGTTGCCGAAGAATGTCACCGCGACCGAATGGTCGATGACCAGATCGACCGGCACCAGCGGGTTGATCTTCTTCGGGTCGCCGCCCAGCGCCTCCATGGCGTCGCGCATGGCGGCGAGATCGACCACCGCCGGCACGCCGGTGAAGTCCTGCATCAGCACGCGGGCCGGGCGGAAGGCGAATTCATGTTGCGAGGATTTGGTCTTGAGCCACTCGGCGCAGGCCTTGATGTCTTCCTTGGTGACCGTGCGCCCGTCTTCGTTGCGCAGCAGGTTTTCCAGCAGCACCTTCATCGAGAAGGGCAGGCGTGAAATGCCTTTCAGGCCGTTCTTTTCGGCGACCGGCAGGCTGTAATAAGCGTAGGTTTTGCCGCCCACCTTGAGGGATTTGCAGCACTTGAAACTGTCGAGAGACGTCATGTCGGTGTTTCCATTCCCGGCGGGGACAACGGCGCTGATTCGGTGTAAGTCATTGGCAGAAAATGCGGTTTTCTAGCCGGAGAAAAATCAAGTCGAATTCCATTACATAACGCCGCAAGTGCTGGCTTATAAAGTCTTTTCATGCGCAATGCCATCATGACTGGGATGATTCCAAAGGATGAATAAAAATTTGATCGGTTCGGCCAAATGCATTGCTGACCCGCGCTGCCCGGTGAGCGAATGACCGCGGCGATGCAGCTTCGGGGCGACGATCTGGCGTGCGAACGCGGCGGCCGGCTGGTCTTTGCCGGGTTGAATTTCGCCCTCGCCGGCGGCGAGGCGTTGGTCGTGACCGGACGAAACGGCGCCGGCAAGTCGTCGTTGTTGCGCGTGCTTGGCGGGCTACTGCGCAAATCGGCCGGCCGGCTTGACCTGAGCGGCGGGGCTGACGAGGCAACTTTGGCCGAACAATCGCATTACCTCGGCCATCTGGACGCGGTGAAACCCTCGCTTTCCGTTAGCGAAAATCTGCGTTTTTGGACGACTTACCTGGGTGCGCCGCGCGGCGCGGCGATTGGGCCGGCGCTCGACGCGGTCGACCTTGCCGGACTGGCCGATCTGCCGGCCGCCTATCTGTCTGCAGGCCAAAAGCGGCGGCTGTCGATCGCCCGGCTGGTGGCCGTCCGGCGACCGGTCTGGCTTCTGGACGAGCCGACCTCAGCGCTCGATACCCAATCGCAGGACCGGCTGGCGGGATTGATGCGCGATCATCTCGGCTCCGGCGGCATGATCGTGGCGGCGGCGCATGGGCCGATCGGACTTGACGGTGCGCGCGAATTGAAGCTGGGCCGGCCGGCGGAGCCATTCTCATGAGCCCGTTTCTGGCGCTTCTGACCCGCGACATGCGGCTCGCCGTGCGGGTCGGCGGCGGCGCACTGATGGGCGCGCTGTTCTATTTCACCGTCGTGGCGATGATGCCTTTCGCCATCGGCCCCGACCTCAATCTGCTGGCGCGCATCGGCCCGGCCATTCTCTGGCTCGGCGCATTGCTGGCGAGCCTCTTGGCGCTCGACCGGCTGTTTGCCACCGACCATGACGACGGTTCGCTCGACCTGCTGATGATGGGCGCCATGCCGCTCGAACTGGCGGTCGCCGCAAAGGCCATTGCCCACTGGCTGACGACCGCCGTGCCGCTGATCGTCATCACGCCGGTGCTCGGGCTGATGCTCAATATCGACATGTCGTCGATGGGCTGGGTGGCGCTGACGCTTTTGGCGGGCACGCCGGCGTTGACGTTCATCGGCTTGATCGGCGCGGCGCTGGCGGTGGCGCTGCGGCGCGGCGGCTTGCTGCTGGCGGTGCTGGTCTTGCCGCTGACTATCCCTGTACTGATTTTCGGCGTCGCCGCCGCGAATGCCGCGATCGTCGGGCCCATGCCATTCGGTCCGCCTTTCACGATCCTTTGCGCATTATCTCTGGCGAGCCTCGT
>CAIMEA010000147.1 GCA_903839845.1 uncultured Hyphomicrobiales bacterium | reverse complement strand
GGCGCGCGGCTGGCGCGCCGGGACGAAAGCGGCTTGGACCGCCGGTTTCGGGATCTGGCGCCGCATCTCCGACGCCCCCGACCGGCCACCGCTCCCCGCCCCGCATCTGAAGATGCTGTACAGACACCCCTCATTGGGGCGGGATGCCGTTGCATATAGTCCTAGGATTATAGACAGTCAAGTGCCGTTTTCGGCCGCTCCGTCCGGGACAGGGGAACGCCATCCCTGCGCTGTGGACAGGGCAATAAAAGCCCCTGTTGCATGCCACAGTTCATATTTTGTTCTTTGGCAGGGCCGCCGGATGCTTTATTGCTTCGCGGCATGAATGGGTTTTCTCGATGACGCAGTTCACCCCGCACCAGGACGACGCCCTGAAAGCCGTCGCCGACTGGCTCAAGGCCAAGCCCGGCACCGGCAACACGCCGCAGGTGTTCCGCCTGTTCGGCTATGCCGGCACCGGCAAGACCACGCTCGCCACCCACATCGCCGACGCGGTCGACGGCGAGGTGAAGTTCGCCGCCTTCACCGGCAAGGCGGCCTCGGTGATGCGCGGCAAAGGCTGCCGCGGCGCCACCACCATCCATTCGCTGATCTACCGCGCCCGCGAAAGCGGCGAGGAAGTGCCGAGCTTCGACCTGTGGGACGAAGCGCCCGCCTCCAAGGCTGAACTGATCATCATCGACGAATGCTCGATGGTCGATGCCGAACTCGGCCGCGATCTGCTGTCGTTCGGCGTGCCGCTGCTGGTGATCGGCGATCCGGCGCAATTGCCGCCGATCCAGGGCGGCGGGTTTTTCACCGAGCACGAACCGGACGCGATGCTCACGGAAGTGCACCGGCAGGCACGCGACAATCCGATCGTGCGGCTGTCGATGGACATTCGCGCCGGCGATTATCTCGAGCCGGGGCAATACGGCGAAAGCCAGGTGGTGCTGAAGGCCGACCTCGATCCGCAGCGCGTGCTGGAGGCCGACCAGGTGCTGGTCGGCCGCAACAATACGCGCCGTGCCTATAACCAGCGCATGCGGCAGCGCCGCGGCTTCACCGACACGATGCCGGAGGCCGGCGACAAGCTGGTGTGCCTGCGCAACAACCGCAAGAAGGGCCTGTTCAATGGCGGCCTTTGGAGCGTGAAGGAGCGCGGCGCCAAGAAGGGCATCATGACCATGCGGCTTCTGCCTGACGACGAGACCGCGACGCGCGGCGTCAAGGTGTCGGTGCGGCCGGAATGCTTCGTCGGCGGACTCGAGCAGCTCGACTGGCAGCGTCGCAAACCCTACGACGAATTCGACTACGGCTATGTGTTGACCGTGCACAAATCGCAAGGCTCGCAATGGGACGACGTCGTGTTGTTCGATGAGTCGTTTGCATTTTCGGAAAGCCGCGAGCGCTGGCTTTATACCGGCGTCACCCGCGCGGCGAAAAGATTGACGATTGTGATGTAAGTTTCCGCGTCCGCCATCGGACGAAGGGCAGCGCCGCAAGCGCCACTGCGGTGAACGCCGCGCCGGCGAGAAATGTGCCGGCCGGCCCGGTGACATCCCACAGTGCTCCGGCGACGATGCTGGCAGCCAGCATCGCAACGCCGCTAACGAGATTGAAGACGCCGAAGGCGGTGCCGCGCAGTTCCTCGGGCCCCGCATCGGCGACCAGCGCGGCGAGCGGCCCTTGCGTCAGACCCATGTGAAGGCCCCAGAGCGCCACGCCGATCATCACGGCGGTGGCGCCGTCGGCAATGGCCAGCACGAGGTCGGCAAGAATCAGCAACGCGAAGCCGACGGTGACGACGCCGTAACGGCCGATGCGGTCGGATAGCGCGCCGGCCGGCCAGGCCGTGAACGTATAGACGATGTTCATGACGACCATCACCAGCGGCACGATCGAGACCGGCATGCCGACCGACTGCGCGCGCAGCAACAGGAAGGCCTCGCTGAACCGCGCCATCGTAAAGATGGCGGCGACAGCGACGATCATCCAATAGGTCCGGCTCAGTCGCCCCAGCTCCCGGCGTGAGAGCGGCGCGCGTACGGTGCGCAGGCCGGGCGGCCGTTCCGGCTCGCGCACGCCGAAAACGATGATGGTCACCGAAATAAATGCCGGAATAACCGCGATCCAGAACACGGCGGTAAAATTGCTGGCGAAGGCGGCCATAAATACAATGGCCAGCAAGGGGCCGAGTACCGCGCCGATCGTATCCAGCGATTGCCGCAGACCATAGGCGCTGCCGCGCAATCCGGCCGGCGTGAGATCGGCGATCAGCGCGTCGCGCGGTGCGCCGCGAATGCCTTTGCCGGTGCGGTCGATGAAACGCGCCGCCACCAGCCAGCCAATACCCGATGCCATCGGAAATATCGGCTTAGTAATCGCCGCCAGGCCGTAACCGAGCGCGGCCAGCATTTTACGCTTGCCGAGATAATCGCTCAGCGCGCCGGAGAATATTTTCGTGATCGAGGCGGTGGCCTCGGCGATGCCCTCGATAATGCCGACGGTCAAGGTCGAGGTGCCGAGAACCGTGACCAGATACAGCGGCAGCAGGGCATGGATCATCTCGGACGAGACATCCATGAACATCGATACCAAGCCGAGCGCCCAGACACTGCCTGGAATTTCGCGCCACCGCAGAAGTGAGCGGGGTTGTTCGGGCATCACACCTCGCTTTTACGCCGGCTTACAGAGGCTGGAAGCTTACGCTGCTTTCTTCTTCTCCGGCGCGAAGCGCGAATAGAAGCTCTGGTCGTGCTCGGCCATGTCGATGAGAAGCTTGTTCGGCGCGAAGCGGCCGCCGTACTTGGCCTCCAGCTTCTTGCACAGCGCGACGAACTTCTTCGTTCCCATCATGTCGATATAGGACAGCGTGCCGCCGGAGAACGGCGCAAAACCGAAACCGAGGATCGAACCGACATCGGCCTCGCGCACGTCGGTGAGCACCTTTTCCTCGAAGCAGCGCGCGGTTTCCAAGGCCTGCATCGCCAAAAGCCGGTCCTTCAATTCCTGCACATCGATTTTGTCGGGATCGAGCTTCACCGTCTGCAAATCGGCCAGACCGGGCCAGAGTTTTTTCGGACCGGCGGCCGGATAATCGTAAAAGCCCTTGCCGTTCTTGCGGCCGAAGCGCTGGCGCTTCTCGACCATGTCTTCCAGCAACGATTTCTGGCGCGGATCGATGGCGGCGGCGCCGAGATCGGCTTCGGTCGCCTTGAGGATTTTCCAGGCGAGATCGACCGCGACTTCGTCGTTGAGCGACAAGGGCCCGACCGGCATGCCGGCCATGCGGCCGACATTCTCGATCATCGCCGCCGGCACGCCTTCGGCCAGCATCAGGTGGCCCTCGCGGATGTAAGTGCCGACGACGCGCGAGGTGTAGAAGCCGCGCGAGTCATTCACAACAATAGGAGTCTTGCGGATGGCGCGGACATAATCGAGCGCGGCGGCGAGCGCGCGGTCGCCGGTCTCCTTGCCGAGGATCAACTCGACCAGCATCATGCGGTCGACCGGCGAGAAGAAGTGGATGCCGATGAAGCGCGCCGGCTCCTTGAACTCGGACGCGAGCGAGGAGATCGGCAATGTCGAGGTGTTGGAGGCAAAGATCGCCTTGTCGCCGATCACCGCCTGGATTTTCGCAATCACGTCGGACTTCACCTTGCGATCCTCGAACACCGCTTCGATGATCAGGTCGCAATCCTTCAAGGCGGCGTAATCGGCCGACGGCGTGATCTTTTCCAACAGCGAATCGCGGTCGGCGCCTTTCATGCGGCCTTTCATGACGCGGTCGCTCATCGCCTTGTGCAAGGCGGCCTTGCCCTTGTCGGCGGTTTCCTGATCGCGGTCGACCAGCACCACCTGCAAGCCGGCTGCGGCGCTCACCTGGGCGATGCCGGCGCCCATGAAGCCGGCGCCGACGACGCCGACTTTCTTGATCGACACCGCCGGCTCGTTGGCCGGGCGGCGCGCGCCTTTGTTCAAGTCCTGCATGTTGACGAACAACGTGCGGATCATCGACGCCGCTTCCGGCGAGCGCAGGATCTTGGCGAACCAGCGCGACTCGACGCGCAGCGCCACATCCATCGGCAATTGCAGGCCTTCATAGACGACCTGCAGAATGGCGCGGGCGGCGGGATAATTGTCGTAGGTCTCGCGGCGATAGATCGCGTTCGCCGGCGGGAAGGTCATCATGCCGGCCTTGGAATAGACCGGACCGCCGGGCAGCTTGAAGCCCTTCACGTCCCACGGCGCCTCCGCCTTGCCGCCGGCCTTGATCCAGTCCTTCGCCGTCTTGATCAGGTCGGCCTGCGGCACGACATTGTCGATCAGCTTCATCGCCTTGGCGCGGTCGGTTTTCAGTTGGTCGCCCTTGAGCAGGAATTGCAGCGCGTCGGCCGGCTGCATCATGCGCGCGACGCGTTGCGTGCCGCCGGCGCCGGGGAACAGGCCGATCTTGATTTCCGGCAGGCCGAGCCGCGTCTTCGGATTGTCGGCGGCGACGCGATGATGACAGGCGAGCGCCAGTTCGAAACCGCCGCCCATCGCCGTGCCGTTGAGCGCGCAGACCCACGGCTTGCCGGGCGTGTGGCCTTTATCCTTGGACGTCGTCTCCTTGCCGCCCTTTTCGATGCGGCGATAAAGCTGCGACAGCTTGGCGCTTTCCTCGTAGATGAATTTCGCCGCGGCGTGCTCGCCTTCGTTCTTCATCATGCCGGCATAGAGCGCGCCCATGCGCTCCAGCATGGTCAGGTCGGCGCCGCCGCAGAAGGCTTCCTTGCCGGAGGTGATGACCGCACCCTTGATCGCGGCGTCGTTCGTCACCTTGTCGACGAGGCCGGAAAGCTCCTCGATGGCGTCGAGGGTGATGACGTTCATCGAGCGGTCGGGCATGTCCCAGGTGATCAGCGCGATGCCGTCGGCGTCGACGTCGAGTTTGAAATTGGCCATGGTCGTGTCCTCGTTCTTTCATTACCTCTCCCGTGGGGAGAGGTCGGCGCACGAAGTGCGCCGGGTGAGGGGTTACAGCGCATCGAGAGTACTAGACCCCCTCACCCCAACCCTCTCCCCGACGGGGAGAGGGAGCGCGCTTGTATTCGCAGTTGCCGCCTTAGCTCAAATCGGATCGCCGTTCTTCTTCGTGTAACGAAAGCCCTTGTCGTCGCGCACGACCTTCATGTCGATGTCGGAATAATGCGCGTGCTCGGTCGGCGCGCGGGTGCCGACCTCGATAAAGACCGCGTCGCCGCCCGAGCGGTTGATCAGGCAGTGGCCGTTGGCGACGCCGGCCTTCCAGGCGGCCGCGTCTCCCGCCGTGAGGACCGTCTCGCCATCGTCCTCGCACAAGGTCACTTCGCCGGCGAGCACATAGACGAACTCGTCTTCGTTCTCGTGCCAGTGACGCTGCGACGACGCGGCGCCGGGCTTGAGCGTGCAGACATTGACGCCGAACTGCGTCAGCCCGGCGGCGCGGGCGAGCCTTTTGCGCGACCGGCCCTCGACCGCTTTGTTGTGCGGCGGCGGATAATTGGTCGCGGTGTCGAGCTTGATGCTGGCTATATCGATCTTCGGCATTCCCTTGCAGTCCCGCTTATTCCTCTCGCCATCCCCTGCGAATTTTTTTAGACGCGCTCGATGATCGTCGCCGTGCCCATGCCGGCGCCGATGCAGAGCGTGATCAAAGCCGTCGACTTGCCGGTGCGCTCCAGCTCGTCCAGCACGGTACCGAGGATCATCGCGCCGGTGGCCCCTAACGGATGGCCCATGGCGATGGCGCCGCCATTGACGTTGATCTTGTCGCGCGGAATGTCGAAGGCCTGCATGTAGCGCAGCACCACCGAGGCGAAGGCCTCGTTCAGTTCGAACAGGTCGATATCGCCGATCGACATGCCGGCCTTTTGCAGAACCTTGTGCGTCACGTCGACCGGACCGGTCAGCATGATCGCCGGCTCCGAGCCGATATTGGCGAAGGCCTTGATGCGCGCGCGCGGCTTCAGATTGTTGCGAACGCCGGCTTCCTTGCTGCCGAGCAGAACGGCGGCGGCGCCATCGACGATGCCGGACGAATTGCCGGCGTGATGAACGTGGTTGATCGATTCGATGGCCGGATAGCGCTGCACGGCGACGGCGTCGAAGCCGGCCATCTCGCCCATCTGGATGAACGACGGCTGCAACGCGGCGAGCGACTGCATTGTGGTCGATGGCCGCATGTGCTCGTCATGATCGAGAATGGTCAGGCCGTTGACGTCCTTGACCGTCATCACCGACTTCTTGAACAGGCCGGCCTCCCAGGATTTGGCGGCGCGCTGCTGGCTCTCAACCGCGTAGGCATCGACGTCGTCGCGCGAGAAGCCGTATTTTGTGGCGATCAGATCGGCGGAAATGCCCTGCGGCAGGAAGTACGTCTTGACCGCGATGGTCGGGTCGGCCGGCCAGGCGCCGCCGGAGGCGCCGATGCCGACGCGGCTCATCGATTCGACGCCGCCGCCGATGGTCATGTCGTGCTGGCCGGACATGATCTCGGCCGCGGCGAAGTTCACCGCGTCCAACCCCGAGGCGCAGAAGCGGTTGATCTGGATGCCCGGCACGCTGTCGCCGAAGCCGGCGACCAGAGCCGCGGCGCGGGCGATGTCGCCACCGGCCTCGCCGACCGGATCGACGCAGCCCATGACGACATCGTCGATCTGCGCCGGGTCGAGTTTGTTGCGGTCCTTGATGGCGCCTAATGCCTGCGCCGCCAGATTGAGCGCGGTCACTTCGTGCAGCGATCCGTCGGCCTTGCCGCGGCCGCGCGGCGTGCGGACGGTGTCGTAAATGAATGCGTCGGGCATTTTTACTTCTCCTTCCCTCTCCCATAGGGAGAGGGTGGTGAGTTGCGAGTGAAGCGAGCAACGAACCGGGTGAGGGGTTACGGACTATCGAAGGGCCATAACCCCTCACCCGCCCTCGCTGCGCTCAGGCACCCTCTCCCTATGGGAGAGGGAAGAAAGCTACAAACTCCGCGCAATCAAAAGCTTCATGATCTCGTTCGTTCCCGCATATATACGCAAGACGCGGGCGTCGCGGTAGAGGCGCGAGATCGGATATTCGTCCATAAAACCGTAGCCGCCAAACAGCTGCAGGCAGCGGTCGATGACCTTCGCTTGGGTGTCGGTGAGCTTGTATTTGGCCATCGAGGCGGTAACGGTATCGAGCTTGCCCTCGACGTGCTGGCCGATGCAATAATCGAGGAACACCTTGGCGATGGTGACCTCGGTCTTGCATTCCGCCAGCTCGAACTGGGTGTTCTGGAATTCGATGATCTTCTTGCCGAAGGCCTGGCGCTGTTTGACGTAGTCAATCGTCAGCGCCAGCGCCCGCTCCATCATGGCGACCGCGTGCACCGCGACGATCAGCCGCTCCTGCGGCAATTCCTTCATCAACTGATAGAAGCCCTGGCCCTCCTCAGGGCCAAGCAGCGCCTCGGCCGGCAGCTTGACGTCGTCGAAAAATAATTCCGACGTGTCGGCACTATCGAGGCCGAGCTTTTTCAGTTTGCGGCCGCGGCGGAAGCCGGGCGCGTCGTCAGTTTCGACCACCATCAAGGAGACGCCCTTGGAGCCGGCCTTCGGGTCGGTCTTGGCGACGACGATGATCAGGTTGGCGTGCTGGCCGTTGGTGATGAATGTCTTGGCGCCGTTGAGCACGTAACCGTTGCCGGATTTCTCCGCCTTGGTGCGCACGCCCTGCAAATCGGAGCCGGTGCCCGGCTCGGTCATGGCGATGGCGCCGACCAGTTCGCCGGTGGCGAGCTTGGGCAGCCAGCGCTTTTTCTGTTCCTCGGTGCCGTAATGTAAAATGTAGGGCGCAACGATGCCGGAATGCAGCGGCGCGCCAAATGAATCGAAGCCGCCGAGCGAAAACTCGCGGTTGATCACCGCCTCATGCGCGAAGCTGCCGCCGGAGCCGCCATATTCCTCCGGCATCGAGGCGCACAGCAGACCGGCCTCGCCGGCCTTGGTCCACACATCGCGGTCGTAAATACCGGCTTCGTGCCAGCGATCGACATGCGGGGTGAATTCGGCCGCGACATAGCGGCGCGACTGCTCCTCGAGCATGACGAGGTCTTCGGTCATCCATGGGGGACGCGGCAGATTGAGCGCTTCCATCGGCGGGGCGTTCTTTAAGCTCGGGCGTCTTGTCGGTGCGCCTTTTGGCGAATCGTGAGGCCCCAACATAGGGCCAGTGGGCGGCGGGGGCGAGAGGGCGAATACGCTTCCTTTCACCTCTCCCAATGGGAGAGGTCGCCCGCCGAAGCATCGCGAAGGCGGGCGGGTGAGGGGTAACTGTCTATCGAGAGACTTAGGCCCCCTCACCCCAACCCCCTCCCCAATCCAAAGTCGGATATATCCGACTTTGGCATTTTAGATGCCCAACTCGGGTAAACCCGAGTTGGGTTGGGAGAGGGAGCCCACCTGCATTCGCGGCGAAGTTCGCTACTTCGCCGGGTCCTTCACGTTCTCGACCTTGTCGAATTCGACGTTCTGCACCGTGGCGCCGACCTTTTCGACCTTGCGGATATAGACCGTCTGGACGATGTCGCGGGTGTCCGGGTCGATTGAGATGGGGCCGCGCGGGCTTTCCCATTTCATGCCCTTGGCCGCCGCGATCAGACTATCGCCGTCGGCCTTGCCGCCGGTTTTCTTCAAGGCTTCGTAGATCAGGTGCATGCCGTCCCAGCCGCCGATCGAGAACACATCGGGGTTCCGCTTGAACTCGGCATTGTAGGCTTTGACGAAGTCGTCGTTCGCCTTCGACTTGTGCTCCCAGCCGTAGTGAAACACGGTGATGATCCCCAAGGCCGCGTCGCCCATGTTCCTGAGCGCGACATCGTCCATGGTGATCTCACCCTGGCCCATCACCTTGACGGTTTTGGAATCCATGCCGCGCTCGGCCAGCGCCTTCATGAAAGCCGGCGGCTGCGCGCCGCCCGGAATGAAAACGAAAATCGCTTCCGGGTTGAGATCCTTGGCGCGTTGCACGAAGGCGGAGAAATCCGGATTGGCGACCGGCATGCGCACGCCGCCGACGATGTCGCCGCCGGCGGCCTTGAAGCCTTTCTGGAACCAGGTTTCGGCGTCGATGCCGGGGCCGTAATCCGACACCATGGTGTAGGCGCGCTTGACGCCGCTCTTGGCCGCCCAGCCGCCGAACGTATTTTCAAGTTGCGGGATGGTCAGCGAAGTGCGCGCGACATAAGGCGACTTGGTGGTGATGGCGGAGGTGGCCGCGTTCATCACGACCATGAACTTCTTGGCTTCGGCCGAGACGTCGGCGGCGCCGAAGGCTTCCGGCGTCAGCGTGAAGCCGGCGAGAATATCGACCTTGTCGCGCACGATCATTTCCTGCGCCAGACGCTTGGCGACATCCGGGTTCGGACCGCCGGTGTCCTTGCGGATGATTTCGATCTTGCGGCCGGCGACCGTGTCGCCGTGCTGCTTGATGTACAACTTGATGGAGTTATCCATCTGCGCGGCGGTGTCGGCGAACTGGCCCGAGTAGGCCATGATCAAACCGATCTTGACGGTGTCCTGTGCCTGAGCCGAGGATAGCGTCAGCGCACCCGCTGAACTCGCCGCCAGAATCGCCGACAAGACGACAACTGAGTTTCGCATGTAATTCCTCCCGATAGCCGCTCGATCAGCCGACGGCTTGCCCATCAGGCTAGCGCCAATTCATCCCTTCGTCACCGGAGAAGCTCGCGTGTTGGAATTCGCCGTCTTCGATCATCTCGACACCAACGGTTCGCCGTTGGGCAGCTTTTTCGACGAGCGGCTGCGGCTGGTCGAGACGATCGAGCAGGCCGGTTTCGCCGCGTATCATGTGGCGGAACATCATTCGAGCCCGCTCGGCATGGCGTCCAGCCCCAGCGTGTTTCTCAGCGCCGCGATCCAGCGCACCAGCACGATCAAACTGGGGCCGCTGGTTTATGTGCTGCCGCTGTATCACCCGCTGCGCCTCTATGAAGAGGTCTGCATGCTGGACCACCTCAGCAAGGGCCGCTTCATGCTCGGCGTGGGCCGTGGCGGCGCGCTGGTCGAGCATCAGCGTTATGGGATCGAGCCCACCAACGCCTCGGCGATCTACCAAGAGGCTTTCGCGGTGCTGATGCGCGCTTTCGAGACCGACGTGCTGAATTTCGAGGGCAAGTTTTTCACCTTCAAGGACTTCGTCATCCAGACCAAGCCCTATCAATTGCCGCACCCGCCGATCTGGTATGGCGCGCCCTCGCCCGACGCGATCGCCTGGGCGGTGCCGAAGGCAATCAACGTCGTGTCGCTCGGGCCTGCGGTGCGCGCCAAGGCAATCTCGGATCGCTATCGCAAGGACTGGCGGGAGCTTGGCCGCGCCGAGTCTGAATTGCCGCGCATCGGCATCACCCGCCATGTTGTCGTCGCCGACACCGATGCGCAGGCCGAAAAAATCGCGCGCGACGCCTATCCGCGCTGGCGCGCGGCGATGGAATATTTATGGAAGCGATCGGGCCAGGATTTCCTGCTCAAGGAAATCTACCCGATGGACTTCGACGCCTTGCAGGCCATCGGCCACGGCATCGCCGGCTCGCCGGCGACCGTGCGTGATTACATCGCGCGGCTCGAGCGCGAGGCCGGCGTCAATTACGTGCTGTGCCAGATGGTATTCGGCGACATGAATTTTACTGATGCAACGCATTCGATAAAGTTGTTCGGCGAGGAAGTGATGCGGGAGTTTAAGTAGTTCAACCGCTCGTCCCCGCGCGTAGCCGTCCAAAGGACGGCGTTCTGCGAACGCCTATGGTGGGGACCCAGCCTTACTGAGAAAAGCAAGAACTGGATTCCCGCCTACGCGGGAATGAGCGGAGTGTGTGGTCACGGACCGAGTGAATGTGCTACCACCGGTCTCGCCAGGCCGGGACAAACAACCATGAACGCAACAGCAGGCGGATCGGCGCCGGAGCTGACCGACTCGTCTTATTCGTGGTGGCGGCTTGCCGTATCGGTGCTGCTGTCGACCATCGGCGGCGTCGGCATGTGGTCGGTAGTCGTCGTGCTGCCGGCGATGCAGGCCGACTTCGGCGTCGATCGCGCCGCGGCGTCGCTGCCTTACACACTGACCATGTTCGGTTTCGCCGGCGGCGGCGTCCTGCTCGGGCAGCTCGCCGACCGTTACGGCGTGACCGTGCCCGCCGTGCTCAGCACGCTGGCGCTCAGCGCCGGCTATGTCGCCGTCGGTCATTCGACCAGCCTGTGGCAGGTCGCCATCGCGCATGGCCTGTTGATCGGCGTCGGCACCTCGGCGACCTTCGCGCCGTTGATGGCCGACATCTCGCACTGGTTCGTGCGCCGGCGCGGCATCGCCGTCGCGGTCGCCGCCGCCGGCAATTACCTCGCCGGCACGATCTGGCCGCCGATCGTGCAGCATTTCACCGCCAGCATCGGCTGGCGCGATACTTATACGTACATCGGTATTTTCTGCCTGATCACCATGCTGCCTCTGGCGCTGCTGCTGCGGCGGCGCATCGAAAGCCATCACAGCGTCGCCACTGGCGCAGCGGCGGCGGCCAAGCAGGCGGCGCTGCCGTTTTCGCCGATGACGCTGCAGGTGCTGCTGTGCATCGCCGGCGTCGGCTGCTGCGTGGCGATGTCGATGCCGCAGGTTCACATCGTGGCCTATTGCGGCGATCTCGGTTATGGCGTGGCGCGCGGCGCCGACATGCTGTCGCTGATGCTCGGCTTCGGTATCATCAGCCGCGTCGCGTCGGGCTTCATCGCCGATCGCATCGGCGGCGTCGGCACCTTGCTGATCGACTCGGTGCTGCAGGGCGTCGCGGTGTTTTTATATCTGATGTTCGACGGGCTTTATTCGCTCTACGTCATCTCCGCCTTGTTCGGCCTGTTCCAGGGCGGCATCGTGCCCTGCTATGCCATCATCGTGCGCGAATATTTCCCGCCGCGGCAGGCATCGACGCGCGTCGGCCTCGTGATCATGGCGACCATTCTCGGCATGGCTTTGGGCGGCTGGCTGTCGGGCATGATCTTCGATCTGACCGGCTCGTACCAGATCGCCTTCCTCAACGGCCTGGGCTGGAATCTGGTCAATGTCTCGATCATGGCCTGGCTGCTGATTCGCTCGCGGCAACGCCTGGCTCTGGCCTGAGGAAACAGTTTCATTGCGCGAAACGGCCAACGAATGGCCCGCGATACGCGTCTGGCCTATATGTGAGGAATAATACATAGTGAGAACTGTTTGTTGTTATTGACAATGATCGGCCAAAGCGAAAAATCTGTCGGGCCGGAAAAGAGCGGGGCTATCTCGTCGATGCAATTTTCGGTCGGACGCCCGGACATGGTCCGGGCCATCAGTCAGCGCTGGCTGCTCAAATTCTGGAAGCGGGGCCTGAAGGACCAGGCGCTGCCGTCTTGGCAGACCGTCGAAGCCGAGAACCTCAGCCGGGTCGCGGATAACCTGAGTTATCTGGAAGTGACGGGCGAAAGCGACGTCAAGCGCTTTCAGGTCCGCCAGCACGGGCGCGGCGTGGCAAAGGTTTACGGCGCGCCGGATTGCAGCGGCCGGTATCTCGACGAGATCATTCCGCGCCCGCGGCATCCAACCGGCCTGATGCCGTACTACAAGGCCTTCAGTGCCGGCACACCGGTTTACACGATCTGCGACGTCACCGACAAAGACGGCCGGCACATTTTGTTCGAGCGGCTGATATTGCCATTCAGCAACGGTGGTTCGGCGGTCGGCCGCATAATGTCCTCGTTCGAATTCATCTGCGAGGACGGTTCGTACGACGCCACGTCGCTGGTGGGGCTGCAACACGGCGCGCCAAACCTGCGCCTGTGCGCGATGATCCAAGCGCAGCAGACGACTGTGGCGCCCTAGAACGCCTCGTCCGGCAATTCCATGGTGCTGGCGCTACCCGCCTGAATGCGGGCGAGGCGCGTCGCGGTTTCCGGCAACATGCGGTCCATGAAAAAGCGTGCGGTGGTCAGCTTGCCGTTGTAATAGGCCGCCGCGCCGTTGGCGTCCGGCAACTTCGCCAGCGAGGCCTCGACGATCTTGCACCACATGAAGCCGAGCGCGACCAGCCCGAATAGATGCATGTAGTCGGTGGCGCCGGCGCCGGCATTGTCCGGCTTGGCCATGGCGTTCTGCATGAACCACATCGACGCCTGTTGCAAATGGCCGGCGGCAGCGCCGAGCGGCGCGACGAAGGGCTTCATCTTCTCGTCGGCTTCCTTTTCCTTCACGAAGGCGCCGAGTTCGCCGAGGAAGGCCATCAGCGCGCGGCCGCCATCCTTGCCGAGCTTGCGGCCGACCAGATCGAGCGCCTGGATGCCGTTGGCGCCTTCGTAGATCTGCGCGATGCGCGCGTCGCGCACGAACTGCTCCATGCCGTTCTCGGCGATATAGCCGTGGCCGCCCCACAATTGCTGCGCCGACACCGCGTTGGCGAAGCCCAGGTCGGTCAGCACGCCCTTGATCACCGGCGTCAGCAGGCCGAGCGCGTCGTCGGCGCTTTGGCGTTCCTTGTCATCGCCGGAGCGATGCGCGACATCGCTCTTGAGGCCCGCCCACACGACCAAGGCGCGCGCCGCTTCGTTGAACGCCTTGATCGTCATCAGCGTGCGGCGCACGTCCGGGTGCACGATGATCGGATCGGCGGCCTTGTCGGGATATTTCGTGCCGGTCAGCGCGCGGCCCTGCAATCGTTCCTTGGTGTAGATCACCGCGTTCTGATAGGCGACCTCGGACTGTGCCAGACCCTGAATGCCGACGCCCAAGCGGGCCTCGTTCATCATCACGAACATGGCGTTGAGGCCGCGATTTTCCTCGCCGATCAGCCAGCCGGTGGCGCTGTCATAATTCATCACGCAGGTCGAGTTGCCGTGAATGCCCATCTTCTCTTCGAGCGAGCCGCAGGTGACGCCGTTGCGCTCGCCGAGCGAACCGTCGTCATTGACCTTGATCTTCGGCACGACGAACAGCGAGATGCCCTTGGTGCCGGCGGGCGCGCCTTCGATGCGCGCCAGCACCAGATGGACGATGTTCTCCGACAAATCGTGTTCGCCGGCGGAGATGAAAATCTTTGTGCCGGAAATCTTGTAACTGCCGTCGCCCTGCTTGACGGCCTTGGTGCGCAGCAGGCCGAGATCGGTGCCGCAATGCGGCTCGGTCAGGTTCATGGTACCGGTCCACACACCGCTCACCATTTTCGGCAAATATTTTTCTTTCAGCTCCTGCGAGGCGTGCACCAGCATGGCCGCGATCGCGCCCTGCGTCAGGCCCTGATACATCGAGAAGGCCATATTGGCCGAGCACATGAATTCGTTGACCGTCTCGGTCAGGGTCGCCGGCAGGCCCTGGCCGCCGAATTCCTCCGGCACCGAAATGCCGATCCAGCCGCCATCGACGATCTGCTGGAAGGCTTCCTTGAAACCTTTCGGCGTGGTGACGCTGCCGTCCGGATGGCGGGTGCAGCCCTCGGTGTCGCCGACGCGGTTGAGCGGGGTGAGCACGTCCTCGGACAGCTTGGCCGCCTCGCGCAGGATCGCCTCGATCATGTCGGGGGTCGCATCGGCAAAGCCCGGCAGATTGCCGTAGCGTTCGATGTGAAAGACGTCCTTGAGCAGAAACAGCGCATCGTCGACAGGTGCTTTGTAGGTCGGCATTGTCTCTCTCCCCAGCCGGTCGATCGGTTCCCTTTGGCCTTGCCTGGCAAATATGTCGGAACGAGAATCGATTGCCGCAACCCTAGTATGACGGCGCCGGTTTACGCCCGTCTTAAATTCAAAGGTACGCGGTTGCTTCCGGCTCTGCCACGACGCCGCGCCGGATGGCGGGGCGGACGCCCCGCGGTTCCGGTCCGTATAGCGCGAAAGACGCGAATTCGCACGGAAAGTCCGATACTTCCGGCAAACGTTAACCGCCTGTTTACCGAGAACGGCAAAAAGTCGGTCGGTGGACTGAGGACCGGCCCGCCTTGCGTCCCGTATGCGCGCGCCGGTTCCACGAGAGTCGATCCAGGCTCTCCGCGCCTCCACCTCGACTGTGGGTGTGAGAATGAAATTTGCCGTCCCGTGGAGTGTGAAAGGCATAAGGCCGGAAGCCCGCGAGACTGCAAAGGAAGCGGCGCGCCGCTCCGGCATGCCTTTGGGCGAATGGCTGAATTCCGTGATCCTGCAGCAGGCCGAAGAAGACGGCGCGCACGGCTCGTCCTATCGCGACGATGACGATTCCTATGGCGACGAACTGGCCGGCGTGCATCAGCGGCTGGACGACATTACCCGCCGCATCGAACAGTTCACGCGCAGCACAGCGGCCCAAGCGCCCAAGGCAACCCGGCCCGCGCCGGCCCGCGAGGCGCAAAGCCGCGAAACCGCGCAACTGGCGCAACTGATCGCGCGGCTGGATCAGCGCATCGAGCAGATCGCCACGATTCCGCGCCTGGTGGCGGCACCGCCGATGGCGCCGGCGATGATGCCGCCGATGGCGCCACAAATGGCGCCGGTCATGCCGCCGCCAGGCCTTGACCGCGCGGTGGCCGAAATCGCCGCGCGTCAGCGCGCGCTCAATGGCGGCGCGCCGCAACAGCCGGTGCCGCCCCAGGTGCAGGCCTATGCGCCGCCGCATGCGCAGGTCTACGTCCCGCCGCCGGTGATGATGCCGGCGCCGAGTCAGGACCTGTCCGGCCTCGAAGAACACCTGCGCCAGATCACCGACCAGATCGAGACCTTGCGCCGCCCCGGCGTCGAGGACGCCATCAATGCCCTGCGCGCCGAACTCGGCGACATCGGCCAGGCGCTCAACGAGGCGATGCCGCGCCAGGCGATCGACGCCATCGAGCGGCAGATTCAAGGCCTGACCCAGCGCATCGCCGAAGGCCGCCAGTCCGGCAATATTGGCGGCGTCGATGGCAACGCGCTGTCGGGCATCGAGCATGGTCTGGCCGAAGTGCGCGACGCGCTGCGCGCCCTGACGCCGGCGGAAAACCTGGTCGGCTTCAACGAAGCGGTCGACGGCCTCGCGCACAAGATCGACCAGATCGTCGCGCAGAAGGACCCCGCGGCGATCGGCCAGCTTGAACACGCCATCACCTCCTTGCGCGACATGGCCGGCCATGTCGCCTCCAACGAAGCCGTCGGCCGGCTGGCCGCGCAGGTTCAGCAACTGGCCGAGCGCGTCGAGCATTACGGCGTCGGCTCCGGCGCCGGCGACGCGCTCAACAGTCTCGAGCATCGCATCGCCGCGTTGTCAGACGCGCTGGCCGAACGGGCGCAGAACGGCGCCACCGTGCCGCCGCGGCTGGAAGCCTTGGTCGAGTCGCTGGCCGACAAGATCGAAAAAATCCAGCAGACGCGTGGCGACGGCTCGGTCGGCCATCTCGAAGATCACATCGTCACATTGGTAAAGCGGCTGGACGCCTCGGATTCGCGGCTCGGCCATTTGGAAGCGATCGAACGCGGCCTCGGCGATCTCCTGGTCAATATCGAGGAGATGCGCGCGAACAAAGGCAGCAGCGGCCTGCGCGAGGACAGTTCGCCTGGCGTCATCGAACTCAAGAACGATATCGCCCGTACGCAAAATGCGCTCGACGCCGTGCATGGCACGCTCGGCCTTGTCGTCGACCGCCTCGCCACCATCGAGCGCGGCGTGCGCGGCGGACGCAGCGCCGACGACCACGAGCTGGCGGACATCCCGTTCCCGGTCGGCAAGATCGCGGCGCGCGCGGTCAGTATCGAACCGCCGCCTGCGCAGGTGCCGCCGCCGGTTCAGGCCGCAAGGCCGGCGCCAGCTCCGGTGCCGCAGCCGGTCATACAGCCGGTCATGCAGCCGGTTGTGCAGCCTTCGACGCCTGAGCCGCCGCCGCCGCAACGCTATTCACCGCCGGCGCAACAGGCCGTGCAGCAGCAGTCGGCGAAGCCGCAGCGGCTGCCGCAAGCCGCCCGCCTTCCGATCAATCCCGATTTGCCGCCCGACCAGCCGCTGGAGCCCGGCTCGGCCGCGCCGCGCCTGCAGGCCAATGCCGCGCGCCTCGCCGCATCCGAAGCCGCGCTTGGCGGCGCGCGCGCGCAGCCCACCGGGCCTGCCGGCAAATCCGGATTTATCGCCGCCGCCCGCCGCGCCGCGCAGGCCGCCATCGACACCGCCAAGCCGCGCGCGCCGCATCCGGAAGCGGTGGAATTGGGATTCGACGATAGCGCACGGCCGACCTTGCGCAATTCGGTGATGAAGCGGGTCAAGTCGCTGTTCATCGCCGCCAGCATCGTCGCGATCGTGATCGGCCTCGTGCAGATCACCGGCAATGTGTTCAATATCGGCGGGCCTCCCAGGGAGCAGAGCACGCAAGGTCCCGCGCCGGTTGGCGATATGGACGGCGACGATAAATCCGCGGCGGGCGACGAGCCGCTGGCCTCGCCCAATCGTCCGCCGGTGCCGCTCAGTCCGCCGACTTTGCCCAGCGTGACGCCGCCATCGCTCGACACCGCGCCGACCGCCGCTCCGCCGCAGCAGCCGTCGCTGCTGAGCCCGCCAGCGCCGGCCGCGAATGCCGACGTGACCGGGTCGATCGGCCGCAATACGCTCAAGCAAAATCCGGCTAAGCCGCCGGTCGCGGCAGCGTCGGCGCCGGCCAAGCCGGAAGCCGACAAATTGCCGATCGCGCTCGGCGGCACGCGACTGCGCAGCGCCGCCGCCGGTGGCGACGCCGCCGCCGCATACGAAGTCGCGCTTCGTTTCGCCGAAGGGCGCGGCGTGGCGGTCGATGCGGAAGAAGCCGCGCGCTGGTACGAGCGCGCCGCCAGCAAGGGTCTGGCGCCGGCGCAGTTCCGTTATGCCAGCCTGCTGGAAAAAGGCGTCGGCGTGAAAAAGAATCTCGGCCAGGCGCGCAAGCTTTACCTCGCCGCCGCCGGCCAGGGCCACGCCAAGGCGATGCACAATCTCGCGGTGCTCTATGCCGAGGGCATCGACGGCAAGCCGGACTATGCGACCGCGGCGCTGTGGTTCCGCAAGGCGGCGCTGCACGGCATTGCCGACAGCCAATACAATCTCGGCGTTCTGTGCGCCCGTGGCCTCGGCACCGACAAAAACCTGGCGGAAGCCTTCAAGTGGTTCGCGCTGGCCGCGGCGCAGGGCGACCGCGACTCGGCCAAGAAGCGCGACGACGTGACCGCCCATCTCGACGCCGACGAACTGGCCGGCGCCCGCGACAGCGTCAAGAGCTTCGTGCCCGAACCGCAGCCGCCACAGGCGATCAGCGTGCCGGTTCCGCAGGGCGGCTGGGACGATGCCGCGACCGCCGCGCCGCAAGTGGCAAAGCCGCGCGGCGCCCGGGCGATCTCGGCCGACATCCCCCGCCTGTCGTCGCTGCCGGCGACCACGTTCGACGCCGCGCGACGGTAAGGTAAAGATCGCGAAAGCGGTGGCCAAGCGCTGTCAAATCGCGCAAAAACGTGATTAAGCCCGCATTCGCCGTTACACTCGATGTTGAGCCCCGCACGCCGGACGACGCCGCTTGCAGATCTATCTCCCTATCGCCGACCTGCCCGTCAACATCTTCCTTGTTCTGGGGATGGGGCTGGCGGTCGGATTCATCTCCGGCATGTTCGGCATTGGCGGCGGCTTCCTGATGACGCCGCTCTTGATCTTCATCGGCATTTCGCCGGCGGTCGCGGTCGCCAGCGTCACCAGCCACATCGCCGCGTCGTCGTTCACCGGCGCCATCACCTATTGGCGCAAGCGCGCCATCGACGTCGCGCTGGCGATGATGCTGTTGTCGTCCGGCATTCTCGGCACCGCCACCGGCGTCTGGCTGTTCACGCTGCTGCGCGAACTGGATCAGCTCGATCTCGTCATCGGCCTTTCCTATGTCACGCTGCTGACCGCCGTCGGCGCGCTGATGATCAATGAAAGCGTGCAGGCCGAACTGCGGGCGCGCAAAGGCCAGCCTGCGACATTGCGGCGGCCCGGCAGCCACAACTGGATCCACGGCCTGCCGTTCAAGCTGCGCTTCAAGCGCTCGAAGATTTATGTGTCGGCGATTCCCGTGTGGGCCATCGGCTTCACCATCGGCTTCATCGGCGCCATTCTCGGCATCGGCGGCGGCTTCCTGCTGGTGCCGATGCTGATCTATTTCCTGCGCGTGCCGACTGCGACGGTGATCGGCACATCGATGGTGCTGACTTTGGTCACCATGGCGTCGGCGACCGTGATGCACGCCGCCACCAATCATCTGGTCGACGCGGTGCTGGCGCTCATTCTCATTGTCGGCGGCGTCATCGGCGCGCAGTTCGGCGCGCGCACCGGGCAGAAGATGCGCGGCGAGCGGCTGCGCCTGCTGCTCGGGCTTTTGGTCTTCGCCGTGGGCTTGCGCTTCGCCTACGAACTGGTGGTGCGGCCCGACGAACTGTTTTCGTTGCGCTTCGTGAGGAGCGAGTGATGGCCCGCCGCGCCCTCATCGCCGCGATGCTGCTGATGGCGCTCGGCGCCGCGCCGGCCTCGGCCGAGCGATTGGTGGTGTCGCTGTCGAACCACCGCGTCGCGGTCACTTCGAGTTTCGTTGGCGAGAATCTAGTGTTGTTCGGCACTATCGAGCCGGACCGGCCGCAGGCGGCGTTGCGCAGCGCCTATGATCTGGTGGTTACCGTGACCGGCCCGCGCCAAACCTTACGCACGCGCCGCAAGGACCGCATGCTCGGCATCTGGGTCAATGTCGATTCCCGCGAATTCGTCCGTGTGCCGTCCTATCTCGGCATCCTCAGCAACCGCGCGGTCGGCGAGATTACCAACGCGGAGACCGCGCGCCGCCTGCAACTCGGCCTCAACAACTTCCTGCTGCCGCAACGCATCGGTCCCGACACCGCCGACACCGTGCGCGACGATCCGTTCCGCGTCGCTTTTGTCGACCTGCAAACGCAGGACAACCTGTATCGTGAATCGCCGACCGCGGTGACGTTCCTGACGCCGACCGTTTTCCGTGTCGCCATTCCGATCCCGTCCAATGCGCCGACCGGCAGTTACAGCATCGATGTGCAGTTGTTCGCCGGCGGCGTGCCGGTGGCGCGGACCAATTCGGCGCTCGAAGTGATCAAGGCCGGCTTCGAGCAGTTCGTCGCCGACGCGGCGCGCGATCACGGCCTGCTCTACGGCCTGTTCGCCTCGCTGATGGCGCTGGCGATCGGCTGGTTCGGCAGCGTGGTGTTTCGGCGGGACTAGTCGCGCAGGCACCGCGTGGCGGCAAAGGCATACACCTGCGTGGCGCCCAGCATATGCGCGGTGAAAGCCAAGGTGCCGAACAGATCGGCAAACGCCGCGTCGCGTACATTCAACCCGCCGGTGAAAGCGCCGAAGGCCGGCATCACCAGCCGCGTCGCATCGGCGGCGAAGCAGCGGCGGCGCATCGATCGGCCGCGCTGTGAAATGCGCGCGACCGGATGCAGATGACCGCAGATTTCGCCGGCCACTCCCGTCGGCAGATGGCGGAAGGTGAGCGCGCCGAGCGTCAGCGATTCGTGGAACGCGCCGCCGATATTTTGCGCCGGCTCCGGATCGTGATTGCCGGTAATCCAGATCCAGTCGCGGCCGCGCTGCAGGACCGCGAGGTTGTCGCGATCCGCGATGCCAAGCCGCGCCGGGCCGCCGCCGTCGTGGAAACTGTCGCCGAGCGAGACAACGACGCGCGGCGCATAATGCGCGATCAGCCGCGTCAGCCGCGCCAGGGTCGCCGCCGTATCGTAAGGCGGCAGCAACTGGCCGCGCGCCGCGTAGCTCGAGCCTTTTTCGAGATGCAGGTCGCTGACGGCGAGCAGACCGTGTTCCGGCCAATACAAAGCGCCGGACGGGTCGGCGATCAACGATATCGACGAAAGCGCCACAAAATGTTCCGCTCGTCCCCGCGAAGGCGGGGACCCAGTCTCTTCTGGATTTCCGCTTTCGCGGGAATGAGCGGGGAGTGCCGTCAATGCATCGCTTCCTTAATTAACTCGCCGGCGGCTTCCGCCAGCAACGTATCCGCCGCCTCGCCATAGACCGTCTCGCGGCCGATCTCCAGCATAACCGGAACCGCCAGCGGCGACACGCGATCGAGCGATTTATGGACGATTCGGCCCTGGATGCGCGAGAGCATTTCAGCCAGCCGCTTGATGTCGAGGAGGCCGGTGGCGGCGTCGGCGCGCGCCGCGCGCAATAGAATGTGGTCCGGCTGGTGCTTGCGCAGCACGTCGTAAACGAGATCGGTCGACATAGTGACCTGACGGCGGGATTTCTCCTCGCCCGGGAACCGGCGCTCGATCAGGCCGGCGATGATCGCGCAACTGCGAAACGTTCGCTTCATCAAAGCCGATTCGGCCAGCCACTCTTCCAGATCGTCGCCGAGCATGTCCTCTGCGAACAGCGCGCCGAGCGAGAGTTCGCCGCGCGCCATGCAAGCGCCGAGGTCGCTGAGGCCCCACACCGCCAGCGCGTATTCATTGGCGACGAAGCCGAGCGGCTTCATGCCGGCGCGCTCAAGCCGCCGCGTCAGCAGCATGCCCAGCGTCTGATGCGCGAGGCGGCCCTCGAATGGATAGCAGACCAGATAATTCTTGTTGCCGCGCGGGAAGGTTTCGACCAAGAGGTCGCCGGCCGGCGGCAGCAGCGAACGCCACTCCTGGATCTCCAGCCATTCGCGCACCTGATCCGGCAGCGCGCGCCAGGCTTTCGGATCGGCGAGAATGCCGCGCACGCGCGCCGCCAGATAAGTCGACAGCGGGAACTTGCCGCCCTCATAGGCCGGCACTTTCGGATCGGTCGCCGTCGAACGCGAGACATAGACTTCGTTCTCGACCAAAGCTTCATATTTCAAGATCTCGCCGGCGAAGACGAAGGTGTCGCCCTGCGTCAGGCCTTCGATGAAATACTCCTCGACCTGGCCGAGCACGCGGCCGCCGCGCGGGATCATCGCAGCGCCGCCCCGGCGTGACCGCATGAGCCTCACTTTAAGCATATCGGCTTCGACGATGGTGCCGATGTTCATGCGATAGCGCTGAGCCACGCGTGGATGGGCGACGCGCCATTTGCCATCCTTCGTCTGACGAATTTTGGCAAAGCGCTCATAGGCCTTCAGCGCGTAGCCGCCGGTGGCGACGAAATCGACGGCGTCGTCGAAATCGGTACGCAATAGCGTCGCGTAAGGCGCGGCGGAGCGCACTTCGGCGAACAACTCATCAGACAGAAACGGCTCGCCGACGGCGCGGCCGAGAATATGCTGGCACAACACGTCGAGCGCCCCTAGCCGCAAAGGCGGCGTGTCCTGTGCGTTGGCGGCCACCGCGTCGATGGCGGCGCGGCATTCCAGCACCTCGAAGCGATTGGACGGCACCAGCACCGCTTTCGACGGTTCGTCGTAGCGGTGGTTGGAACGGCCGACGCGTTGCATCAACCGCGACGAACCTTTCGGCGCGCCGATGTTGACGACCAGATCGACGTCGCCCCAATCGACGCCGAGGTCGAGCGACGAGGTACACACAACAGCGCGCAATTTGCCGGCGCTCATCGCGTCCTCGACCTTGCGGCGCTGCGCGACATCGAGCGAACCGTGATGCAGCGCGATGGCGAGGTTATCGTCGTTGATGCCCCACAGCGACTGGAAAGTGAATTCGGCCTGGCTGCGGGTGTTGACGAAAATCAACGTGGTCTTGTGCTGCTTGATGAGCGCGTAGATTTCGTGCAGCGCATGCCGCGCCGAATGCCCGGCCCAAGGCAATCGTTCTTTGGTGTCGAGCATGGTCACCATCGGCTGCGCGCCGGCATGCGCGATGACCAGATCGGCCTTCGCTTCGCCATCGAGCGGCTGCGGCGCCAGAAAGCGGCATAACTCGTCCGGCTCGGCGACGGTGGCGGACAGGCCGACCGTCGTCATCGCCGGCGCCAGCTTGAACAGCCGCGCCAAGCCAAGCGACAGCAGATCGCCGCGTTTGGACGTGACCAGCGAATGCAATTCGTCGAGCACGACGCGGCGCAGCGAGCCGAACATGTACGGCGCATCGGCGGAAGCCAGCAGCAGCGCCAGTTGCTCCGGCGTGGTGAGCAAAATGTCGGGCGGATCGCGGCGCTGACGCTGCCGCTTCGAGGCCGGCGTGTCGCCGGTGCGCGTCTCCAGCCGGATCGGCAAATTCATCTCGCGCACCGGCATTTCCAGATTGCGCGCGATGTCGACGGCGAGCGCCTTCAATGGTGATATATAAAGCGTGTGCAGGCCGCCCTCGCGGCGAATGCCGCTGCTTCTTCCTTCTCCCCGCGCGCGGGGAGAGGGTGGCGCAATCGAGCGTGGCGAGATTGCGCCGGATGAGGGGGCCTCGCCGTCATTCTCAACCTTCGACGCCCCCTCATCCGACCGAGCTTCGCTCGGTCGACCTCTCCCCGCACGCGGCGAGAGGTGAAGAGTTGCCTTCTCGCTGAGTTCGACCAATGTCGGCAAAAACCCCGCCAACGTCTTGCCGCCGCCGGTCGGCGCGATCAGCAGCGCCGAGCGCCCGGCTTTCGCCTTGGCCAGCAATTCCAGCTGATGCGTGCGCGGCGTCCAGCCACGCCTGGCGAACCATTGCGAGAAAACATCGGGCAGGAGCGGCGGCGCTTCGATGCGATCGGACAATGACAAGGATCAGTCTCTGTTCTTCCGCGCCACGCCAACGAGCCCTCTCACCGGCGCGCCTTTCTCGCTGCGAACCGCGGCGGGCACGAGGCTGACGAGATGAAGACCGGCGATGCCGATCGCCTCGCGCACATGTGCTGGCGCATGCGCGTAGCGCAAGGTGTCGCGCAAAAGGACGCCTTCGCCATCGTGGGTTTCGACACTGAAGGCGATCAATCCATCGGCCGTCAGCACCCGGGCCGACTGAGCGAAGAGTTCCGCGATGTCCTGGATATAGATCAAGACGTCGGCGGCGAGGACGAGATCGTAGCGCGCGGTGTCGGCGGCCGCCGTTCGCAGGAAGGAGACGGCTTCGCCGGTTTCCAGCCTGTCGTAAATATTTTTGCCCTGCGCCTGCGCCACCATGGCGGGCGACAGGTCGACGCCGGTGAGCGTTTGGCAGAACGGCCGGAACGCGGCGCCGCCGAGGCCGGTGCCGCAACCGAGATCGAGCGCCGCGCCAAACTGCATCGTCGGCCGCGCCGCCTGGACCGCTTCGAGGATGAGTTCCGGCGCTTTGTATCCAAGGCCGGTGCGCAGCGCGGCGTCGAAGGTCAGCGCATAGCCGTCGAACAAAGTGCGCACATAACCGTCCGACATCGCACTTTGCGCCGCGCCGAGCCGTGTCAGCCGCAGGCTGGCGCCATGCCGGTCTTCCGGGTCGATCGCCTTGGCATGCTCAAAGGCGATGATGGCGCTGGCGGCTTCACCCTGGCACTCGCGCAGATGGCCGAGCGCGAACCAGGCCGCGGCATAGCCCGGGCAGAGTTCCACCGTCTGCGTCAACAGGTCGGCGGCGCCGGCGAGGTCGCCTTTGGCCTCCAGATCGCGCGCCCACTCGAAGCGGCGATCGATGATGACGTCGCCGGAGGTGAGAAAAATGGCATCCATGGACTTGGCCCTCGTCGTCTCGACCTTCGATGGCCTCGCCCCTATCTAAGCACAATGCGCGCAGAAGATATCCTGGTTCCGACGCCGTCGGGTGTTTGTTGCAAGCCCGGCGGCTTTCATATCGATCCGACCCGCCCGGTCGACAAGGCCCTGATCACGCATGGCCACTCCGACCACGCCCGGCCCGGGCATGGCGCGGTTCTGGCGACGCAGGAAACGCTCGACATCATGCGGTTGCGCTACGGCGACGATTTCGCCGGCTCGACGCAGGCCGTGAGCTACGGCGAGACGATCAAGCTCGGCGATACGGCGGTGAGCTTTCATCCGGCCGGGCATGTGCTCGGCTCGGCCCAGATCAAGGTCGAGCGCAAAGGCATGCGCATCGTCGCTTCCGGCGACTACAAGGATTTGCCGGACCCGACCTGCGCGCCGTTCGAACTGGTGCCGTGCGACGTTTTTATTTCCGAAGCGACCTTCGGGCTGCCGGTATTCCGCCATCACGACGCACCGGGCGAAATCGCCAAACTGTTGCGCTCGGTCGAACTGTTTCCCGAGCGCGCGCATCTCGTCGGCGCCTATTCGCTCGGCAAGGCGCAGCGCGTCATCGCCATGCTGCGCCAGGCCGGTTACGACAAGACGATTTATCTGCACGGCGCGATGGAGAAGATCACCGCCTATTACCAGAACCGCGGCATCGATCTCGGCGCGGTCGAGCGGGTAGCGGGCGCCAAGAAGTCCGAGCTGGCCGGCACCATTACCATCTGTCCGCCGAGCGCGATGACCGATCTGTGGTCGCGGCGCTTTCCCGATCCGGTCGCGGCTTTCGCGTCGGGCTGGATGCGCGTGCGGGCGCGCGCGAGACAACGTGGGGTGTCGTTGCCGCTGGTGATTTCCGATCACGCCGATTGGGACGGCCTGACCGCGACCATTGCCGCCACCGGCTGCTCGGAGCTGTGGGTGACGCACGGCCAGGAAGATGCGCTGGTGCACTGGGCGCATATGCGCGGCTTGAAGGCGCGGCCGCTCGATATTGTCGGATATGGTGATGAGGAAGAGACCGAAAACCCCGCGCCGGCGGACGGTGAAGCATGAACCGCTTCGCCGAACTGCTCGATCGCCTCGCCTATGAGCCCGGCCGCAACAACAAGATTCGTCTGATCGCCGACTACCTGCGCAAGGTCGAAGACCCCGATCGCGGCTACGCGCTGGCGGCGTTGACCGGCGCGCTGTCGTTCAAGCACGCCAAGGCGGGCATGATCCGCGCGCTCATTGCCGAACGCGTCGATCCGGCGCTGTTCGCGCTGTCCTACGATTACGTCGGCGACCTGTCGGAGACGGTGGCGCTGATGTGGCCGGCCGATACGGCAGCGCGCCCGAACAAGACGCCATCGCTCACCGACGTCGTCGAAACATTATCCACGCTCGGCAAGACGCAGCTTCCCGCGCAACTGGCGCGCTGGCTCGACGCGCTTGACGAGAACGGCCGCTGGGCCCTGCTCAAGCTGGTCACCGGCGGCCTGCGCATCGGCGTCTCGGCGCGCCTGGCGAAAACCGCGGCAGCCGCGCTCGGCGACAAGACGCCCGACGAGGTCGAGATTATCTGGCCGGGGCTTGCGCCGCCCTATCGCGAACTATTCGCCTGGCTGGAAGGCCGTGGCGACAAACCGCTCAATATCGATCCGGCGCCGTTCCGGCCGGCCATGCTGGCGCACGCGATCGAGGATGGCGATCTCGACACGCTCGACGCCACCGACTTCATGGCGGAATGGAAGTGGGACGGCATCCGCGTGCAGGCCGTCTCCGGCAAGGATGAGAAGGGCGGCGCGGTGACGCGGCTCTACTCGCGCACCGGCGAGGACATTTCCAAGAGCTTTCCCGACCTGCTGCCGTCGCTACGCCTGCCCGCGGCGATCGACGGCGAACTCTTGATTCTGCGCGACGGCCGCGTGCAATCGTTCAACGTCTTGCAGCAGCGGCTCAATCGCAAGACGGTGACGGCGAAGCTCATCGCCGAGTATCCCATCCATCTACGCGCCTACGATCTGCTGTCGCAGGACAGCGCCGATTTGCGCGACCTGCCATTCGCCGAGCGTCGCGCGCGGCTTGAAGACTTCATCGCCACACTGAACGATCCGCGCATCGATATTTCGCCACTGGTGCCGTTCGACACCTGGAAGGAATTGATCGCGGCGCGCGCCGATCCGGCGCTAGGCGGCGCCGGTCCCGATGCCGAGGCGGTCGAAGGCGTCATGCTCAAGCGCCGCGACGCTGCCTATCTGCCGGGCCGGCCGAAAGGCCCGTGGTGGAAATGGAAGCGCGACCCGATGGTTATCGACGCGGTGCTGATGTATGCGCAGCGCGGGCACGGCAAGCGCTCGTCGTTTTACTCCGACTACACCTTCGGCGTCTGGAACGGCCAGGATCAACTGGTGCCGGTCGGCAAGGCCTATTTCGGCTTTACCGATGACGAACTGAAAGAGATCGACCGCTTCGTCCGCCGCAACACCGTCAACAAGTTCGGTCCGGTGCGCGAAGTGACGCACGAGGCCGAGGCCGGGCTGGTGCTGGAAGTGGCCTTCGAGGGCCTGCAACGCTCGACCCGGCACAAGTCCGGTGTCGCCATGCGTTTCCCGAGGATAAGCCGGCTGCGCTGGGACAAGCCGCCCCGCGACGCCGACCGCCTGGAAACGCTGGAGAAGATGCTCGACAAGGGCGGCGAAAAAGTCCCGGCTTGACCCGGCCCGCAACATTGCGTCAGGTACTGCCATGCCAAACGAACTTGAGCCGATGGAGCCACCCGTGAAAGCCGATCCCGTCACCCGGTTTTTCGGCGGGTCGCCGCTGGCGGTGCTGGGCCGCCTGCTGCTGGTGTCGATCCTGGTCGGCGTCATCCTGTCGGTGCTCGGCCTCGATCCGTTTGATATCCTGCACAGCCTTGAGCGCCTCGCGCGTTCGATCTGGAACATGGGTTTCGACGCCTTCCGCTGGCTGTGGCGCTACTTCCTGCTCGGCGCGGTCATCGTCATCCCGATCTGGCTGATCATGCGCCTCGTCAACGCGCCAAGAGGGCGCTAGCGCGAGGCGCATCTTGCCGCCCGCCTTTACCGTCACCAACCGCGGCGTCTTCGCCATTGCCGGCCCGGCGATGCTGGCGAATGTCACGACGCCTTTGCTCGGCGTCGTCGCCACCGCGGCGATCGGCCGCCTCGGCGATTCCGCCGTGCTCGGCGGCGTGGCGATGGCCGCTTTGGTCTTCGACTGCATGTTCTGGCTGTTCGCCTTTTTGCGCATGGGCACGATCGCGCTGACCGCGCAGGCCTATGGCGCCGGCGACACGAGCGAGCGCCTGGCGGTGCTGACGCGCGGGCTGATGACGGCGGCGGCGATCGGCATTAGCCTGATCGCGCTGCAGGTGCCGCTGGCCGCGCTCATTTTCGGCAGCATCGGCGGCAGCGACACGGTGCGCGGCGCCGCCGAACATTACTTCTTCATCCGGCTGTGGTCGGCGCCCTTCGCGCTCGGCAATTACGTCATGCTCGGCTGGCTGGTCGGACTGGCGCGGCCGATGCTGGCTTTGTCGATCCAGATTGCCGTCAACGTCATCAATATGGCGCTCACGGTGCTGCTGGTGTTGCAACTCGACTGGGGCATATCCGGCGCGGCTTTGGCGTCCGTCATCGCCGAGACGACCGGCCTGATGATCGGACTGGGCATGGCCTGGCGCGTCCTCGGCGGGCGTTTCGATTGGCGGCAGGCGAAGCTGTTCGACCGCGACCAGTTGATGCGTCTTCTGGCGATCAACCGCGACATCATGATCCGCACCGCGGCGCTGATCGCGGTCTATCTGTTCTTCACCGCGCAAGGCGCGCGCTCAGGCGACGTCGCGCTCGCCGCCAATGCGGTGCTGCACAACTTCACTCTGGTCGGGGCTTTCTTTCTCGATGGCCTCGCCAATGCCGCCGAGCAATTGTGCGGCCGCGCCTATGGCGCGCGCGACCGCGACGGCTTCGGCCGCGCCGTGAAACTCATCGTCATCTGGGGCTTCGTGTTCGGCGCGGCCGCCAGCGCACTGTTCTTCCTGTTCGGCGCGCCGTTCATCGAACTGATGACGGCGAATGCCGAAGTGCGGCGCGTGGCCAATCAATATCTATGGCTCGCCGCTCTGACGCCGGTCTGCGGCGTCATGGCGTTCGTCTTCGACGGCGTCTATATCGGCGCGACCTGGGCGCGTGACATGCGCAACCTGATGCTGGCGTCGTTCGTGATTTATCTGGCGGTGTGGGGCGCAACATTGCCGCTCGGCAATGCCGGACTATGGATCGCCATCCTGGCGTTCTTTATCGCCCGCGGCGTTTTGCAGGCGGCGCGTTACCCGGCGCTGGCGAAGCGGCCCTTCAATTAAGATTTAACTCGGCCAGCTATCCGCGGTGATTTCGGCAGCGTCGGTGCCGACCATGGCGGCGAGCGAGTCGCGATTGCCCCGTTTGATCGCCGCCGATATGCCGGCTTTCATTTCCGCCACCAGCCCGATGCCATGATAGATCAGCCCGGTGTAGAGCTGCAGCAAAGTGGCGCCGGCCTTGATCTTGGCGATCGCCGTCGCGCTTGAATCGATGCCGCCGACGCCGATCAGCGGGAACTGGCCCTCGGCGCGCACGAAGGTTTCCGCCAGTATGCGCGTCGACAGTTTGAACACCGGCCGCCCGGACAGGCCGCCGGCCTCGCCCGCCAATTCGCGTGCGCGCAGCGAACCGGGGCGCGATATCGTGGTGTTGGAAACGATCATGCCATCGACGCGATGCTTGCGGGCGATGCCGACGACATCGTCGAGGTCGGCCAAGGTCAGGTCGGGCGCGATCTTCAAGAGCACCGGCGTCGGCCCGGCGCGCAGGCGGACGCGGTCGCGGGCGTCGATGACCCGGCCGAGCAGATCGTCCAGCGCGGCGGCCTGCTGCAGATCGCGCAGGCCCGGCGTATTCGGCGACGACACGTTGACGGTGAAATAGCTGGCGACGGCGGCGAAGGTCTCGATCAGCCGGACGTAGTCCTCGGCGCGGTCGGCCGAATCGCGGTTGGCGCCGATATTGACGCCGACAATGCCGCCCTCGTTGGCGCGCGCGGCCAGCCGCGCCAAAGCCAGCGCCGCGCCGCCATTGTTGAAGCCGAGCCGGTTGATCACCGCCTCGTCGGCCACCAGACGAAAGATTCGCGGCTTCGGGTTGCCGGCCTGCGGCCGCGGCGTAATCGAACCGATCTCGACAAAACCGAAGCCGAGCCGCAGCAGCGCGTCGGGCGCCACCGCGTCCTTGTCGAAGCCGGCGGCCAGTCCGACCGGATTGGGGAAATTCAGGCCGAAGGCCCGCACCCGCAATTCCGGCGGGTCCGGCTCCGGTGTGAAGCGCGGCAAAAACCGCAATGCTTTCAG
Organism: uncultured Hyphomicrobiales bacterium; assembly: GCA_903839845.1. Lineage (GTDB taxonomy): Bacteria > Pseudomonadota > Alphaproteobacteria > Rhizobiales > Xanthobacteraceae > Pseudolabrys. Next base: position 24,488 of record CAIMEA010000147.1, on the reverse strand, counting down.
GGTCAAGGCGTGCGCGTCCTCTGGGTCGAGGGCCCGCATCAGGGGCCGGGACAGGCGGTCAAAAAAGCCGATCACGACAGGCTGCTCCGGTGCTGCATGGGCCGACCCTATCGGCCGGGCCGGGCCAAGTCCAAAAGCAAGTCCGGACCGTTGGCCAAAAACCTGTCGAAAAAGCCGGCCAAAAACCCATTCGGCGAAGATTGGCAATAATCGGGTGTGACAAACGCCCGATTCGCGGCTATAATTCCTATAGAAGTTGCGCTCATCCGATTTGGGCCTGTCCTGGCCGTATCGACGATAAGGGAATGTGGTTTGCCATGCTGACACACAATCAAATCTGGACGGCCATCGACCGACTGGCGGCGCGCGCCAAGCTGACCGCCTCGGGCCTCGCCAAAAAGTCCGGCCTCGACCCGACCACATTCAACAAGTCGAAGCGGATCACGCCGGAAGGCCGGCCGCGCTGGCCGTCCACCGAATCGGTCGCCAAGGCGCTGGCGGCGACCAACACCAAGGTCGACACGTTCGTCAGCCTGATCACCGACGGCGGCAAGACGCCGGTGCAGAATGTGCCGCTGATCGGCTTCGCCGAAGCCGGCTCCGGCGGTTACTTCGACGATGGCGGCTTTCCGGTCGGCAAAGGCTGGGAAGAAACCGCTTTCCCGCAGGTCACCGACGAACATGCCTACGCGCTGGAGATTTCCGGCGATTCGATGAAGCCGGCCTATCGCGACGGCGACGTCATCATTGTGTCGCCGGCGGCGCCCGTGCGCAAAGGCGACCGCGTCGTGGTCAAGACCAAGAACGACGAGGTCATGGTCAAGGAACTCAAGAAAAAGACCACCAAGAGCGTCGAACTCAAATCGCTCAATGCCGAACATCGCGACCGCACCTTGCAGATGTCCGACGTGGTCTGGATCGCCCGCATCGTCTGGGCGAGCCAGTAAACACTGGGTAAATCAGGCTGGTTGTGAATTTCGAGGGTAAACGCGCGCGTGGCTTTCAGGCCCCGCGCGCGGCGCTCCGATTGGGCTATATTGGCGACATCGATTCTGTGGAACGGGGGAGTTAAAATGAATCGTCGTCATGCCTTGAAAACACTCGCTGGTTTAGTGCTGTGTCCACTCTGTGCGCCGGCTGGCTTTGCCGCCGACGCGCCACATTGGGGATATGAAGGCGAGCACGGTCCGGCCCATTGGGGCGATGTGGATGCCGCCAGCAAGGTCTGCTCGATCGGTTCGCAGCAGTCGCCGATCGATATCCAGAGCAGCATCGCTGCGAAGCTGCCGCCGCTGCAGATCGCCTGGCCGAAAAAGCCGGACATGATCGTCAACAACGGCCACACGATCCAGCTCAATGCCGAGGCGGGCAATACGCTCACCGTCGGCGCCGACAAATACGACCTCCTTCAGTACCATTTCCACCACCCCAGCGAGCATCTCATCGGCGGCAAGAATTTCCCGATGGAGGTCCATTTCGTTCATCGCAATGCCGCCGGCACTCTCGCCGTAGTTGGCGCGCTGATGACGGCGGGCAAGCCCAACCCGGCGTTCAGCAAGATCGTCGCGGCGATGCCGGCCAAGGAAGGCCCGCCGGTCAAGATGGCTGCGGCCGATCCGAACCAGATGCTGCCGGCGAATCGCGGTTACTATCGCTACTCCGGGTCCTTGACGACACCGCCGTGCAGCGAAGTGGTCAATTGGCTTTTGCTTCGCGAACCCATTCAGGTGGCGAAAGCCGACATCGACGCCTTCGGCAAGCTGTTTCCGATGAATGCGCGGCCGGCGCAGAAAGACAATCGGCGGTTCGTGCCGAGTTCGTGACGAAGCGCGCTTCTCGCGCCCTCATCCTTCGAGACGGCGCGTCGCGCCTCCTCAGGATGAGGGCTCTTTCTTTTCCGGGATAAGGAAAAAACCTCATGGTGAGGAGCGCGGCGAAGCCGCGCGTCTCGAACCATGAGGCGATTGGTTTAGGCCGAGCGCGCCAGCGCGCCGTCGATCATGTCGACCGTATTGCGCAGGCCATAGACCGCGACGAAAGAGCCGAAGCGCGGGCCTTTCTCCTGGCCGAGCAGCACCTGGTACAGCATGTTGAACCAGTCGAGCGAAACGCCCGGCTTGCCATCCTTGGCCTTCTTCTTTTGATCGAGGAACGGCTCGCGCCGGCCGATCTCATAGACGACATCCTGGATCGCGCCGGCATCGGTATCGGCCGGCAATTGCGATAGCGCGTCGCGCAGATCGGTCAGCGCGATGCGCTCCTGCTCGCTCGGCTGGCGGAATGTCTTGGTCGGCTGCACGAAGTCGCGGAAGTAATGGATGGCGTATTCGACCTGCGCATTGAGTTTCGGATGCGTCGCAGGCGTCACGCCGGGACGATAGCGGCCGATGAAGCCCCACAACGTCTCGGCGTTTTCCGCATTCGACGACGACACCAAAGTCAGCAGCATCTGGAACGTCACCGGCATTTCCACGCTCGGCGGATGGCCTTCGTGGATGTGCCAGACCGGGTTCGACAATTGCTGCTTCGGCTCCTGCCGCTTGTAGCCGTCGAGAAACTGCTGGTATTCGTCGACCGTACGCGGGATCACGTCGAAGTGCAGGCGCTTGGCCGCCTTCGGCTCGCGGTACATGAAGCAGGAGAGGCTTTCCGGCGAGGCATAGCGCAGCCATTCGTCGATGGTCAGGCCGTTGCCCTTCGACTTGGAAATCTTCTGGCCGTTCTCGTCGAGGAACAGTTCGTAGTTGAATCCCTCCGGCGGCTTGCCGTCGAGCGCCTTGCATATCTCGCCGGACAATTTGACCGAGTCGATGAGATCCTTGCCGGCCATTTCGTAGTCGACGCCGAGCGCGACCCAGCGCATCGCCCAGTCCGGCTTCCATTGCAGCTTGCAGGCGCCGCCGGTGACCGGCACGGTGAAGCGTTCCTGCGTCGCCGGGTCCTCGAACGTGATCATGCCGCGCTTGGCGTCATGCGCGATAACCGGCACCTGCAACACCACGCCGCTGCGCGGATCGATCGGTAAAAACGGCGAATAGGTCGCGGCGCGCTCCTCGCGCAGCGACGGCAGCATGATCGCCATCACCTTGTCGAGCCGCGACAGCATCTTCAAGAGCGCCTCGTCGAAGCGGCCGGACTTGTAGCAATCGGTCGACGACATGAATTCGTAGTCGAAACCGAAATGATCGAGAAAGGCGCGCAGCCGCGCATTGTTGTGCTCGCCAAAGCTGGGATGCGTGCCGAACGGGTCGCGCACCTTGGTCAGCGGCTTGCCGAGATCGAGGGCCAGCGCTTCCTTGTTCGGCACGTTGTCCGGCACCTTGCGCAGGCCGTCCATGTCATCGGAGAAGGCGATCAGCCGGGTCTTGATCTTGTCCTCGGTAAGGACGCGGAAGGCATGCCGCACCATCGTCGTGCGCGCGACCTCGCCGAAGGTACCGATGTGTGGCAGGCCGGAGGGGCCGTAGCCGGTCTCGAAAATGACTTCGTCCTTGGGCTTGTTCTTGAGCCGCGCGACGATCTTCTTCGCCTCCTCGAACGGCCAGGCGTTCGACGTCTCGGCCACCGCGCGCAAATCGGCCGGGCTGAGGTCTTCAGCATTCGGGGTTGGCGGGTTTTCGGCGGTCGTCATCGACATTGTCTTCTCCGGCAGGCAGACATAGGCAAGGCGGCGATGCCCGTCAAATTAGCTTTGAAAGTGCGCAAACCGTGACATTCCCCGATATCGACCGCCTGCCGGAGGGCAAGACCGCCGCCATCATCGGTGGCGGGCCGGCCGGGCTGATCGCCGCCGAGGTGCTGGCGCGGGCCGGCGTCGCCGTCACGGTTTACGACCAGATGCCGTCGCTCGGGCGCAAATTCCTGATGGCCGGACGCGGCGGGCTCAACCTGACGCATAGCGAGGAACTGCCGCTGTTTCTCGCCCGCTACGGCGACATCGTTCCGCTGTTGCGGCGGGCAATCGAGGAATTCCCGCCGTCGGCGTTGCGGGCGTGGAGCGACGGTCTGGGCCAGGCGACTTTCGTCGGCTCGAGCGGCCGGGTGTTTCCGCAGACGCTGAAGACCTCGCCGCTGCTGCGCACCTGGCTGCTGCGGCTCGGCAATCTCGGCGTCAAAACGAAACTGCACCATCGCTGGGAAGGCTTCGACGCCGACGGCAATCTGCGCTTCGTCGCCGATCGCAAGGACGTATCGGTCGCGCCGGATGTCGTCGTGCTGGCGCTCGGCGGCGCCAGCTGGGCCAGGCTCGGCTCCGATGGCAAATGGGCCGAGATATTAGCCGCGCAGAAGATCGGGATCGCGCCCCTGCTGCCGACCAATTGCGGCTTCACCGCCGCCTGGTCGGATGTGCTGCGCCGCTTCGAGGGCACGCCGCTCAAACGCATCAGCCTGACTTTCGGCGTGCGCAGCGTGCGCAGCGTGCGCGGCGAGGCGATGATCACGCGCGACGGCCTTGAAGGCGGCGCGGTCTACGCGCTGTCGTCGCCGATCCGCGACGCCATTCTCAAGCACGGCGAAACCACGGTGACGATCGACCTGTTGCCCGACGTGGCGCTGGCCAAGCTTTCCGAGCGGTTGTCGGTGCCGCGCGGCAAGCAATCGCTGTCTAATTTTCTGCGCAAGGCGACGCATCTGTCGCCGGCGGCTTTGTCGCTGGTCCGCGAGGGCGCGCTGATCAAAGGCCTGACGCTCGCATCGCTCAACGGCAAGGACACCGCCGCGCTGATCAAGGCCGTACCGGTGAAGCTCAACGGCGTTCAACCGCTGGCGACAGCGATCTCGACCGCCGGCGGCATCCGCTTCCCGGAACTGGACGAAGGCTTCATGCTCAAGCGCTATCCGGGTATATTCGCCGCCGGCGAAATGCTCGACTGGGAAGCGCCGACCGGTGGCTATCTGTTGCAGGCGACGTTTGCCACCGGCGTAGCGGCGGCACGCGGTGCGATAGAGTTTCTGCGTTATTCGGTACCCGACGTCAGAACGGGCTGATCGGGAAATAGCGCAGCCACAGATCGGTGAAGCGGCCCTTCTCCCACAGGCGGAACAGCGCCCAGTTGAGCGCCTGCCGCAACAGATCGTTGTTGCGCCGGACCGCGATGCCGACACCTTCGCCGAAGTAGCGGCTTTCCATGAACGGCCCGCCGCGGAATTCGCAGCAGCCGGCGGACTCGGTGCCATTCAGCCAGAACGCCATTGAGACGCCGTCGCCGAACAGGAGATCGACCTCGCCTTTTTTCAGCGCCGCGCGCGCGGCGTCGGCATTGGGGAAAGGCACCAACAACGCCTCGGTGAACTGCGCCTTGATATAGGCCTCATGCGCCGTGCCGGCGACGACGCCGATTTTCTTGCCTTCCAGCGCGGCCACCGTGACATCGCCCGCCGCGCCGCGCTGGGCAACGAAGCGCGCCGGCGTGCGGTAATACGGATCGCTGAAGTCGACGCGCTTGCGCATGTCCGGCGTCGCCGCGATCGAGGCGATCACCGCGTCGCCGCCATTGGTGTTGAGGGCATCGACGAGGGTATCGAAGCGCCGCATCTGCACGGTGCAGGGCACCTTGATTTCCTCGCAGATCAGCCGCGCCAGATCGACATTCAAGCCGGCCGGCGCGCCGTCCGGCCCGGCATAATTGAACGGCGGATAATCAGTCTCGGTGAGAAACCGGATGACGCTGATGCGCGACAGATCGGGCCGCTCCGGCCGCCGCCGCGGATCCCAGAAGCCCGGCACCGCCGTCGGGTTACTGACCGGATTGGCGTCCGGCGCGGTAGCCGCCGGTTTCTCCAGCGTCGAAGGCGGCGTCTGCGCCTGCGCCGGGGTTGCCAGCATCGCGGCTGCAAGCCCGCACGCGCCCATGATGTGAGTGAATCGCTTCATTGGGCGAACATAGCCATACCGGCCGCAGCCGGCCAGCCCGATCCGCCTCATTGTCGTCACCCGCGAAGGCGGGTGATCCAGCCCTTAGCGAAGCGCTTCATGGTCCGCCTGCGCGGACCATGACGGACGGCGGGAAAAATGGCGGGCGAAACAATCACGCCGCCGTCAGGTGCTTTTCGATCTCATGCACCGGCATCTTGACGAAGTCCTTGTCCAACTCAGCGCGCACCGCGGCGCGCAGGGCGTGGCTGTAATGCGCGCGAATCATGCCGAGCGCGCGCGGCGGCGCCACCACGATCAGTGATTTCACCTGATGCGTGCTGACGGCGACGTCGAGCTTGTGGGCCAGTTCGGTCAGAAAGGTCTGTTCGGCCTGGTCGTGCCAATCGGTCTGCGCCACCGAGCTGCGGCCGTGACCGAGCGAGCTATGCGAGCGGCCCGGCGCATCGCTGCCGAGTTCATGGGTGGCGAGCGCCTTGTGCTCATAGACGTCGCGCGTCTTCAAATTGGGAAACTTGGCGTCGCCGGCGTTTTCCAGCACCAGCGCCTTGGCGCCGTCGCAAACGATGACCCATTCGCCCGGCTGTATCGATAATGCAGTCATGAAAATTACCTCCCGTTGATGCGCTTATTCTAGAGCAGGCACGGCAAATGCCGATTGCTCTGGATCAAACGCGCGAACAGGCGATTTCGTTGCTAAATGATTAGTTGGTGCCGTCGAGCAGGCGCCGGGCAATGACCTGCGCCTGAATCTCGGCAGCGCCCTCGAAGATGTTGAGAATGCGGGCGTCGCACAGAATGCGCGAGACCGGAAATTCGAGCGCAAAGCCATTGCCGCCGTGAATCTGCAGCGCGTTGTCGGCATTGGCCCAGGCGACGCGCGCGCCGTAGAGCTTGGCCATGCCGGCTTCCAGATCGCAGCGCCGCCCGGAATCCTTCTCGCGCGCGGCGTGATAGGTCAACTGTCGGGCGATCATGATCTCGACCGCCATCATGACGATCTTGTCGGCGACGCGCGGGAATTCCGCGATCGGCCGGCCGAACTGAATGCGGCTCTTGGCGTAACCGATCGCCTGCTCCATCGCCGCCTGCGCCACGCCGATGGCGCGCGCGGCGGTCTGGATGCGCGCCGATTCGAAGGTCTGCATCAACTGCTTGAAGCCAAGACCCTCGACGCCGCCGAGCAGGTTCTCCGCCTTCACTTCAAAACCGTCGAAGGCGATCTCGTATTCCTTCATGCCGCGATAGCCGAGCACTTCGATCTCGGTGCCGGTCATGCCCTTGACCGGAAACGGATCGGCATCGGTGCCGCGCGGCTTTTCCGCCAGCAGCATCGACAGGCCGCGATGGCCGGGCTCCTTCGGATTGGTGCGCACCAAGAGCGTCATCAAATCGGCGCGCACCGGATGCGTGATCCAGGTCTTGTTGCCGTAAACTTTATAGACATTGCCCTCGCGCACCGCGCGCGTCTTCAGCGAAGCGAGATCGGAGCCGGTATTGGGCTCGGTGAACACCGCGGTCGGCAATACTTCACCCGACGCCAGCTTCGGCAGCCATTTCGCTTTTTGCTCGGCGGTGCCGCCGCCGAGAATGAGTTCGGCGGCGATTTCCGAGCGCGTGCCGAGCGAGCCGACGCCGATATAGCCGCGCGACAATTCCTCGGAGACCACGCACATCGACTCCTTGCCGAGACCCATGCCGCCGAAATCTTCCGGAATGGTCAGGCCGAAGACGCCGAGATCGGACATCTGCGCGATGACTTCCATCGGAATGTAGCTGTTGGTGCGGTGCCAGCCTTGCGCGTTGCCGATCACTTCATTGTCGGCGAAGCGGCGCATTTCCTCGCGGATCGATTCGAGCGTCTCATCCAAGCCGCAGGCGCCGACCGTGGCGCCGTGACTGGCGCCCATCAAGGCCATCAGCCGCGCCCGCCGCTCGGCGGTGTTTCCAGTGAGGATCAGGCTTTCGACCGTCGGGGTGATCCGCGCGCTCACTTGCGCTTGGCTCAGGCCAAGGTCGCTCGGCCGCACCAGTTCGCCCTGGCTCATCGGAATGCCGCCGACGACCTGGGCTAGACATTCGCCGAGCCCGATGCGCACCAGGTGCTCCTCAAGTTCGCCGAGCGCGTCATTGGCGGCCATGCGTTCGGCGTAGGATGCGAGCTGGCGCACCGCCTCGACATAGGTGGCCAGCCAGGCCAGGCCATGGGTGGCGCGCTGCTCGCGGTCGAACAGGCTGGCCACCGCATGCCCTTCCACCACCACCCGTTCGCGCACTTTGACCACCGCGTCCGCCAGCAGCGCGTCGAGCGCCGATGTGGCTTCGCGGGCGAGGTCAACCAGATTTTGTTCGGTGGCGGAACGGAGTGCGGTAGTCGGCATGGTGTCCCCTGGGGTCCTTGGGCGGCCTCAAACAATAAGCGAGGCGGTCATGTAGCACCGGCAACCCGGTTACATTACGCGCGTGCAGTGCACAAAAGCAAACCGCGTCGAGGTGCCCCGGTCGGGCCGCGCCAAGGCCCGACTATCAACTAGATTGCTATAAAATTAACCATTTAGTTGTTTGTTAAAGCCGCGGATTTTGTGCTGCGCCCCTTCACCGGCAAAATCGAACCGGCCCTCATGCGCCTTAAGAAATTTTTGATTCCAACCACTTGGCCGGGCCGGCTGCTGGGGGCCTTTTCGGTTCGCACCCGGCTCGTGCTGCTGACATTGGTGCCGGTCGTCGGCTTCCTGGCCAACGGGCTGACTTACATCGCCGGCGAAGGCGACGTCGGCGACGCTTTCCAGACCGTCCAGCGATCGGTCGCACTTTCCGACGCCAGCCGCGATTTCAAGAGCGCGGTGTCGGGCATGCGCATGGCCGTCAAGGATTTCAGCGCGGCGTCCAGCGAAAATCTGGTGGCAAGCTTCGACCGCGCCTATTACCTCGCGCTGCTCAGTCTCGATACCATCGCCGACACGCAGGACAACCGCAACGTCGAGACCATCGCGGTCCTGCGCAAGGAGATGATGGATCTACGAGAGCGTTTCACCGATCTAATGCAGGAGCAGGAAACCCTCGGCTTCGACGATGCCTCGGGGCTGCGGCGCAAACTCGGCATTGCCAACACTGCGATCGAACGCATCATCAATGAAAGCATGACCTGGCTGGCCGACGCCGACGCCGGCAAACTCATGATGACCTTGTTGGTCATGCGGCACCAGGAAGCCGAATACCGGCTTGGTCAGGCGGAACTGGCCAAGATCGAATTCTTCGCTGGCTACAAGCGGTTCAACGAGATTTTCGCGAAAATCGACGGCACACCGGCGATGAAGAACGCGCTCGAAGTGCAGGTGAAGACTTATGCCGACACATTCGGCCAATGGATCGAGCACTTCGACAAGGTCAATTCGAACCGCGCCCTGATCGAAATCGAAAGCAAGCAGGTGCAGCCGAAGGCGGATGAAATCATCAAGCGCGCGCGGCAAACCGCCGAGCAGGCGTCGTCGGCGCTGTCGCTGTCGCAATCGCGGACACGCAACGGCATTATTGTTGTCGGTCTCGGCATGGTGGCGCTCGGCCTCGGCTTCAGCTGGCTGATTGCCCGCGGCATCACGCGGCCGCTGCATGGATTGGCCGACGTGATGAAACGTCTCGCCGCCGGCGACACCACGGCGCGCATTCCCGCGACCCGCGCCCGTGACGAGATTGGCGACATGGCGCGCACGGTGATCGTATTCCGCGACACGATCGTCGAGCGGGAAAAGCTGGCAAGCACGCAGACCGAGGCGAGCCGGGCTCAGATAGAGCGCAGCGACACGATCGCGCGCAAGATCGCGCAGTTCAACGAGTCGGTCGGCGGCGCGCTGGGCCGGTTACGCGCGGCCTCGCTCAAGCTCGAAACCAGTTCCAGCGACCTGAACAGATCGGCCGATACCGTATCGTCGGAAGCGCACACCGCCGAGCAGCGCGTGACCGCGGCATCCGACAATGTCGCGTCGGCCGCCAATTCAGTCGAGGAACTGGCGGCGTCGATCGGCGAGATCGCGTCGCAGGCAGCCAAGTCCACCGAGGTTGCCGAACGGGCCGTGTCGGAAGCCAACCGCACCGTCGGCACCATGAGCGAACTTGGACACGCCGCGACCCGCATCGGCGAAGTCGTCGGCCTGATCCAGGCCATTGCCGGACAGACCAATTTGCTGGCGCTCAACGCCACCATCGAGGCGGCACGCGCCGGCGAGAGCGGCCGCGGCTTTGCCGTGGTGGCGGCCGAGGTCAAATCGCTGGCGGGGCAAACCGCGAAAGCGACCGAGGAAATCGCCGGCCAGGTCGGATCGATTCAGTCGGCGGCGGCGGACGCGGCGCAGGCCATCGAACAGGTCAACATCATCATCCGCGACATGGCGGCGATCGCCACTACCGTGGCGGCGACCGTCGATCAGCAGAACTCGGCCGTCGCTTCGATCGCCGAAGGCGTCGGCCGGGCGTCCGGCGAGGCGCGCAACGGCGCCGAAGCCATGATCCGGGTTGCCGGCGTCACCGCCGAGGCCCGCACCACCGCTGTCGACGTTAAGGACCTGGCCGACGCCGTCGCTTTCGAGGCCGAGGGTCTCGAAGCGGAGGTCCGCCAATTCCTCGCTGAGGTTCAGGCCGCCTGAAGTTCCGGCGGCCGTTGGGCGAAGCCAATACCCTTGTAAACGCGCGGCCAGTGGCCAATTTTATAAAGGCTTAGATTATTCCGCCGTGGGGCTCGCGCATTGCGTTTTATTAAGTGGTTTTTCCGCATCGTATCGAGCGCCGCCCGGCATTTTCTCGCCGACGACGGCTGGGCCATCGCCAGCCATATCGCGCTATCGACGCTGATGGCGATGTTCCCCTTCCTCATCGTCGTCACCGCGCTGGCCGGCTTTTTCTTTGGCTCGAAACAGCTCGCCGACGAGGCGGCGCACATTCTGCTGGAGGCATGGCCGAACCAGGTCGCCGAGCCGATCGCCCTCGACATCACCGGCGTGCTGATCAATACGCGCGGCGACGTTTTGACCTTCGGCGTTCTGTTCGCGCTGTATTTCGCCTCGAGCGGCGTCGAGAGCCTGCGCATCGGTCTCAATCGCGCCTATGACCGGATCGAGCAGCGGCCCTGGTGGCTGTTGCGCATCGAATCGATCGGCTACGTCATCATCGGCGCGATCGCGCTGCTCGCCTTCGCGTTCCTGGTCGTGCTGGCGCCTTTCATCTGGTACAAGCTCATTCAGTTCGTACCGACGCTCGAGCCGCTCAGCGGCATCGTCACCTTCACACGCTACGCGACGGCGGCGGTGGTGATCGTGATCGCGCTCACCATCCTGCACCTCTGGCTGCCGGCCGGCCGGCGCACCATGCTTGAAATCGCGCCCGGCATCGTCGCCACGCTGTTTCTGTGGCTGGTGAGCGGCGCCGCCTTCGGCCGCTATCTCGCCGAATACGCCTTTGCCTATGTGTCGATGTATGCCGGCTTGGCGTCGGCGATGATCGCGCTGATTTTTCTTTATGTCTGTGCGTCGATCTTCATCTTCGGCGGCGAGTTGAATTCGGTGATCAGCCCGCGGCCGAAGGTCAAGGTGCCGGCGGCCGACGAAGACAAAGCGACGCTGCCTTAGGCGGCGTCGCCCGCCATTCAAGCAGCGCCCGCGACTTCTTGCACATCCTCAAGAGTCTTGAGCCCCGGACGCGGCGCGCAGACCAGAACCGCCATGTTGCCGGGCGGGTGCTGGTTCTTCCACATCATCGTGTGCGCCTTCGGGATTTCCTCCCACGGGAAGGTCTTCGACAGGCACGGATCGATGCGGCGCTCGAGCACGAAGCGGTTGGCCTGCGAGGCCTGCTTCAAATGCGCGAAGTGCGAACCCTGAATGCGCTTCTGCCGCATCCACACATAACGCGCGTCGAAGGTGATGTTAAAGCCGGTGGTGCCGGCGCAGAACACGACCATGCCGCCGCGCTTGACCACCATCGACGACACCGGGAATGTCGCCTCGCCCGGATGCTCGAACACGATGTCGACGTCGCGCTTGCCGGTGATGTCCCAGATCGCCTTGCCGAAGCGGCGCGCTTCCTTCGACCAGTCGTTATATTCGGCGGAGTTCACCTGCGGCAGCTGGCCCCAGCACTTGAACTCCTTGCGGTTGATCGCGCCCTTGGCGCCGAGATTGAAGACGTATTCCATCTTCGATTCATCGGAGACGACGGCAATGGCATTGGCGCCGGAAGCGGCGACCAGTTGCAGGCCGAACACGCCGAGGCCGCCGGAGGCGCCCCAGACCAGAACGTTGTCGCCGGGTTTCAGCGTGTGCGGCGGATGGCCGAACAGCATGCGATAGGCGGTCGCCAGCGTCAGCGTGTAGCAGGCCGACTCTTCCCACGAGAGATGGGGCGGCTTCTGCATCAACTGGCGCGACTGCACGCGGCAGAACTGCGCGAAGGACCCGTCCGGCGTCTCATAGCCCCAGATGCGCTGCGATGGCGACAGCAGCGGATCGCCGCCGTTGCAGTCCTCGTCGTCGCCGTCGTCCTGATTACAATGGACGATGACCTCGTCGCCGACTTTCCAGCGCTTCACCTTGGAGCCGACCGCCCAGACGATGCCCGAGGCATCGGAGCCGGCGATGTGGAACGGTTGCTTGTGCACGTTGAACGGCGTGATCGGCTGGCCGAGGCCGGCCCAGATTCCGTTGTAATTGACGCCGGCGGCCATGACGAAGACCAGCACGTCTTCTTCGCCGATCGGCCAGGTCGGCACGACTTCAAGCTGCATCGCTTGTTCGGGCGGGCCGTGCCGATCCTGACGGATCACCCACGCATGCATCTTCTCAGGCACATGACCGAGGGGCGGAATCTCGCCCATGCCATAGAGGTCCTTCAACGGAGCAACGCTCCGCACGGGGGCAGCAGCCGGCATCAGCAGAACTCCTTACGAGGCAAGCTAAAGAGGCCGAAAGTCTCTAACAGTCTGACGCAATTTATGTTGCATTGCAACAATAGAACGGCCAAACTCCGCGCGTAGGGAAAGCCCATGCGCGACAAGACGAAACGCGACAAACCGTGGATCTTCCGCACCTATGCGGGGCATTCGACGGCGGCCGATTCCAACGCGCTGTACCGAAAGAATCTCGCCAAGGGGCAGACCGGCCTGTCGGTCGCCTTCGATCTGCCGACGCAGACCGGCTACGATTCGGATCACGTTCTGGCCAAGGGCGAGGTTGGCAAGGTCGGCGTGCCGGTCAACCATCTCGGCGACATGCGCGCGCTGTTCGACCAGATTCCGCTCGGCACCATGAACACGTCGATGACCATCAACGCCACGGCAGCGTGGCTGATGGCGCTGTATATCGCGGTCGCCGACGAACAGGGCACGCCGCGCAACAGCCTGACCGGCACCATCCAGAACGACATCATCAAGGAATATCTGTCGCGCGGCACTTATGTGTTTCCGCCGGCGCCCTCCATGCGGCTGATCAAGGACGTGGCGATCTTCACCACGACCGAACTGCCGAAATGGAACCCGATGAATATCTGCTCCTATCATTTGCAGGAAGCAGGCGCGACGCCGGTGCAGGAACTGGCCTTCGCGCTGGCGACGGCGGTCGCGGTGCTCGACACGGTGAAAAAATCCGGCGAAGTGTCGGACGAAAAATTCGGCGACGTTGTCGGCCGCATATCGTTCTTCGTCAATGCCGGCATGCGTTTCATCACCGAAGTCTGCAAGATGCGCGCCTTCACCGAATTGTGGGACGAGATCACGCGCACGCGCTACGGCATCACCGATCCGAAGCAGCGCCTGTTCCGCTACGGCGTGCAGGTGAACTCGCTGGGCCTGACCGAGCCGCAGCCGGAAAACAACGTCGCGCGCATTCTCATCGAGATGCTGGCCGTGACCTTGTCGAAGAACGCGCGCGCGCGGGCCGTGCAGTTGCCGGCCTGGAACGAGGCGCTCGGCCTGCCGCGGCCGTGGGACCAGCAATGGTCGCTGCGCATGCAGCAAATTCTCGCTTACGAAACCGACCTTTTGGACTACGGCGACATCTTCGACGGTTCGGCTGAGATCGAACGCAAGGTCGACGAGTTGAAGCTTGAGGCAATGGAAGAGCTCAAGCGCATCGAGGACATGGGCGGCGCGGTCGTCGCTGTCGAGTCCGGTTACATGAAGCAGCGGCTGGTCGAGTCCAATACGGCGCGGCTGGAGGCCATCGAGCGCGGCGAGCAGATCGTCGTTGGCGTCAACAAATATCTCGAGACCGAAGCCTCGCCGCTGACCGGCGGCATCGATTCGATCATGACGGTGTCGGAAGACGCCGAGCGCGACCAATTGGAGCGTCTCAAGTCCTGGCGCGAGCAGCGCGACCCCAAGGCTGTGGCGAACGCGCTCGCGGACCTCAAGCGCGCCGCGACAAGCGGCACCAACATCATGCCGCCGTCGATCGCCTGCGCCAAAGCCGGTGTCACCACCGGCGAATGGGGCTGGACCTTGCGCGAGGCCTTCGGCGAATACCGCGCGCCGACCGGCGTCGGCAACGCCATGCGCAACGACGTCGACGGGCTCGACGATATTCGCGCCGATGTCGACCGCGTGTCGGTCAAGCTCGGCCGCCGTCTTACGTTTCTTGTCGGCAAGCCCGGCCTCGACGGGCACAGCAACGGCGCCGAGCAGATCGCGGTGCGGGCGCGCGATGCCGGCATGCAGGTGGTTTACGAAGGTATCCGCCTGACGCCGGAGGAAATCGTCGACGCCGCGCGCGAACAAAAAGCCCATGTCATCGGGCTTTCGGTGCTGTCGGGAAGCCATCTGCCACTGGTCGCCGATGTGGTGGCGCGCATGAAAGCCGCTGGCATGACCATGCCGCTGGTCGTCGGCGGCATCATTCCGCCGGAGGACGCGCTGGCGCTGGAAAAATCCGGCGTCGCCGCCGTCTACACGCCGAAGGATTTCGAATTGAATCGCATCATGTCGGATGTGGTGCGCATCGTCGAGCAGAAGAACGGGCTGACCAACGTCTGACTTTCTTTCACCTCTCCCCGTTTACGGAGAGAGGTCGACATTCGAGTGGATCGAGAATGTCGGGTGAGGGGCGCTATCGTTGATCATACCGTTGCGAACTCCCCTCACCCGGTTCGCCGCTACCGCGGCTCACCACCCTCTCCCCGCAAGCGGGGCGACGGAAGTGTCGCCAGCGCCTGCGCCAGTTTGCCGGGGCTGATCGGTTTTACGAAATAGAAATTCATGCCCGCCGAGAGCGCGGCTGTCTGATGCGCGGCCTCGCCACGCCCGGAAATGCCGGCGATCATGATCTGCCCGGCCCTGCCCGGCAGCGCGCGGATGCGCCGCGTCGCCTCCAGCCCATCGAGCCCCGACAAAGTCACATCCATCAACACCGCGTCATAGCCGCCGCGCGCGGCCGCCTTCACCACCGCCTCGCCGCTGTCAACGAAATCCACTTTATGACCGAGTTGCGTCAGAATCGTATTCATCACCACGCGTCCGTACGGATTGTCCTCGGCGCACAAGAGCGACAGCGCGCGCGGCGGCGCGGCGCGGTGTCCATCGCCGGCGCGGCGGTCCTCGGCCGGCGCAACCAGCACGGTGAGGCGGAATGTCGACCCCTCGCCCGGCTTGCTGACCACGGTGAGATCGCCGCCCATGACCTTGGCGATGCGCTTGACGAATGTCAGGCCGAGACCGGCGCCGCCATAGCGCCGGGCGATCTGTTCGCTCGCCTGCGCGAACGGCTTGAACAGCCGCTTGAGTTCAGCGACGCTGATGCCGATGCCGCTGTCGGCGATGCTGAAGACCAGGCGCAGGCGGCCACGCGGCGCCGGCTCGCATTTCGCGGTGAAGGTGACGGCGCCCTGGTTGGTGAATTTCACCGCGTTGTCGGCGAGATTTTCCAGCGCCGCGCGCAGGCGCACCACATCGCCCGATACCATCGCCGGCAAATCGGGCGCGATCGCAATGCGGGCCTCGACGCCCTTGTTGCCGGCGCGCGCGGCCAGCGCCTGACCGACCGCGGTGGCGAAGGCGCGCGGCGAGAACGGCTCGTTGCGCAGCACCAGCCCGGTCGCATCGGCCTTGACCGCGTCGACGATCAGCGAACTCAAGGCGGCCAGATGCTCGGCGCCGCTTTTGACCGCGCTCGCCCAATCGCGTTCGCGTTGACCCAGATTGGAGGCGGCCAGCAATTCGGCCAAAGCAACGATGCCGGTCAATGGCGTGCGAATGTCATGCGCGATCCCGGCGAGCGCAGCTTCGACGCCGCGCACATCGGCGCGGCTTGCCGGCCGACGGACCGGCGCGCGCTTGTCAGCCGTGCGTTTTTTAAGCTTGGCCTGTCCAGGTTTGGCCTTTTTGACGCTGCGTTTCGCCATTCATTCCCCGCCCCGTCGCAGACCATGGCACGGCGGGCCTGCTCAATCGAGCCCGACGGCTTTGCGGATATCCGACGGCGTCGCCCCGGCCGCGCGGCGCTCCCGCAGGGCCGTCGCCTGCGTCGATTTCCCCAGTTTGCGACCGTCGGCGCCGAGGATGAGCCGGTGATGATGGTAGCGCGGCGCCGGCAGACCCAGCAGGCATTGCAGCAGGCGATGGACGCTTGTCGCGTGAAACAGGTCGCTGCCGCGCACCACATCGGTGACGCCTTGGGCGGCGTCGTCCAGTGTGACGGCCAGGTGATAGCTCCCCGGCGCGTCCTTGCGGGACAGGATGACGTCGCCCCAGGCGGCGGGATCGGCGATAAAAGTGCCGGTTTCGCCGCGTGGGCCGGCGCCGGTTTCCAGCCATGTCAGCGCGCCGGCGCGTGTCATGGCCGCCGCCATATCAAGCCGCATTGCGTAAGGCGCGCCAGACGCGACCCGTCGCGCCCGCTCGGCTGGCAGCAAAGTCTTGGCATCGCCCGGATAAAGCGGCGCGCCATCCGGATCGCGCGGCCAAGGCGCTTGAGCCTCGCGCGCGGCGACCAAAGCGGCGATCTCGGCCCGGCTCTCGAAACTCGGATAGATCAGGCCCATGGCATCGAGCCTGCCAAGCGCGTCCCGGTACAGATCGAAATGTTCCGATTGCCGCCGCACCGGCTGTTCCCAGGTAAGCCCAAGCCAGGTGAGATCCTCATAAATCGCCGTCTCGAATTCAGGCCGGCAGCGCGACGCATCGATGTCCTCGATGCGCAGCAACAGGCGTCCACCGGCCGCGCGGGCCATGTCGGCATTCAACAACGCCGACAAAGCATGGCCCAAATGCAAATAACCATTCGGCGACGGCGCAAAGCGGTAAACGGGTGGCATTCAAATTCGACTCGTCATACCCCGCGAAGGCGGGGTATCCAGCACTATCTATCATTTAAGCGAAGGGCTGGATGCCCGCTTTCGCGGGCATGACAGCGAGAACGACGTATGACCCATTTCCTTCATACCCAGGGCGACCTCGACGCCGGCCTGATCGAGTTGATCAAGCTCGACCCGCGCCTGGGGCCAATCGCGGAAACCGCCGGGGCCTTCAACCTGCGCCGGCGCGAGGGTGGTTATCCCGGCCTGTGTGCCATCGTCTGCGGCCAGCAATTGTCGGTGGCGAGCGCGGCGGCGATCCGCGAGCGGCTGTTTGCCGCCTTCGATCCGTTCCACCACGACGCCATCAAGCTGGCGCGCGCCGACAAGCTCAAGCGGCTTGGCCTGTCCAATGCCAAGATCAAATCGATCAAGGAAATCGGCAAGGCGGTCGGTACCGGGGCAATCGACCTCAACGCCATCGGCGAAACGGATGCGGACGCCGCGCATGCGCTGCTGACCGCACTGCATGGCGTCGGACCCTGGACCGCCGATATCTATTTGCTGTTCTGCCTTGGCCACGCCGACGCCTTTCCGGCCGGCGACCTCGCCGTGCAGGAAGCGGCGCGGATTGCGCTGTCCTTGCGCAAGCGGCCGGACGCCAAACAGCTCAACAAGATCGCGGAAGCCTGGCGGCCGTGGCGCGGCGTGGCGGCGCATCTGATGTGGGCCTATTATCATGTCGTGAAGAAGCGCGACGGCATCGGCCTGCAGACCAAAACCAAAGTCGCCGCCAAGAAGCATTGGCCGCAAATCAAGAAGACAAAGGCCGCTAAAAGCGTCAAAAAGGCCACCCGCACGGCCCCGCCGGTCAAGCGGGCGAAGAAAGCAAAAGGAGCACGCCGTGCCAATTGACGGTCAGAAAATTGACGGTCCTCGTCTCGAACCGAAATCCGGCACGGCCAAGCAACTCGTCGTGTTCCTGCACGGCTATGGCGCCGACGGCAACGACCTGATCGAGATCGGCCGCGCCTGGCAGGGATTGCTGCCGGATGCCGCCTTCGTGTCGCCGCATGCACCGAACCCCTGCGGGCAATCGCCGATGGGCCGCGAATGGTTTCCGCTGACGTTCCGCGATCCGAACGAGCGCTGGGTCGGGGTCAATGCGGCGGCCCCGGCGCTCAATGCCTTCATCGATGCCGAACTCAAGCGGCGCAATCTGCCACCGTCGGCGCTCGCTTTGGTCGGCTTCAGCCAGGGCACAATGATGGCGCTGCATGTCGGGCTGCGCCGCGCGGTCGCACCGGCGGCGATCGTCGGCTATTCCGGCATGCTGGTGCTGCCGGAAGACCCGGACCCGGCGGCCTTTGCCGCCGAGATCACCAGCAAACCTCCGGTGCTGCTGGTGCATGGCGACGGCGACGAGATGATTCCGGTCCAGGCGGTATTCCATGCGTCGCAAGGGCTGGCAGCCTTGGAAGTGCCGACCCAGTGGCACATCTCGCAAGGGATCGGCCACGGTATCGACCAGGAAGGCCTGCGCCATGGCGGGGAGTTTCTCGCCAAGCAGTTCAAGACCCGGAAATAGTCGGGCCGCGGACTTGCCCCCAGCACGGCTTCACAAGCCCGTCATGCTGCACTATTAGTAGAGGGTGAGCTGCGTGGCGGCAGCGTTCCTTAGGAGGTTGAGGAGCGTCACTTTGAATGTGCACGTTTCGCCTGCTGGATTTCCGGCCCTGGTACTCAACGCGGACTTCCGGCCGCTGAGTTACTATCCCTTGTCGCTATGGTCCTGGCAGGACGCGATCAAGGCCGTCTTCCTTGACCGCGTCAACATCGTCGCCAATTACGACCACGCGGTGCACTCGCCCAGTTTCGAGATGAAGCTGCCGAGCGTGGTGTCGCTCAAGACCTATGTGAAGCCGTCGACCCATCCGGCCTTCACCCGCTTCAATGTTTTCCTGCGCGACCGCTTCTGCTGCCAGTATTGCGGCGAGCGCAGCGAGCTGACCTTCGATCATTTGATCCCGCGCTCGCGCGGCGGCCATACCACCTGGGACAATGTGCTGGCCGCCTGCTCGCCGTGCAATCTGCGCAAGGGCAGCCTGACCATGCAGGAAGCGCGCATGTATCCGGCGCAGATGCCGTTCCAGCCGACGGTGCATCATTTGCACAGGAACGGCCGGCTGTTCCCGCCGAATTATCTGCACGATAGCTGGCTGGATTATCTCTATTGGGATACCGAGCTGGATCCGTAACCCGCTTGCGCAAGGTCAACGCGCTTTCTTCAATTTCCCGAGAATTGACGCGCATCAAAGGCCGTGCCGCCCTTATCCGCTAGCTTTCCGGTCACCGGGGGCAAGTGGAGCTGGCTATATATGAGCAATCCGGTGGGAATCGGCGTGCCGCGCGTTGAGCAGCCCGCGCCTGTCGTCCTTATGCCAAAGTCGCCAACCTTGCCCGCGGCTCTGTCACGATTCCGGCGGCTATGGCCGATCGGCGCTGTGCTGACCGTCACCCTGCTCGGGATTGGCGGCGGGATCTGGTGGCTTTCAAGCGCCGACGGAACGATCAACTACACCACGGCGGCGGTCGCTCGCGGCGAAGTGACGCGCACAGTAACCGCCACCGGCACGGTGAATCCGGTGCTGACGATCATCGTCGGGTCGTATGTCTCGGGCGTCATCCAGGAAATAAATTGCGACTACAACACTAAGGTTTCCAAGGGCCAGGTTTGCGCCAAGATCGACCCGCGTCCGTATCAGAGCGTCGTCGATCAAAACGCCGCCAATCTGACGCAGGCGAAGGCGCAGCTTGTCAAAGACAAGGCCAATTTCGACTACACGCAATTGAACTACGATCGCAACGCGCGACTGGCGCAGACAAGCGCGATTTCAAAAGACACACTCGACATCGCCAGGAATGCGCTCGATCAGGCCCGCGCCCAGGTCGGCGTCGACGAGGCCGCCATTCTCCAGCGTCAGGCGCAACTCGACGCGGCGCAGGTTAATCTCGGCTACACCGACATCGTGTCTCCGGTCGATGGCACCGTTGTGTCGCGCAATGTCACCGTCGGCCAGACCGTTGCGGCCAGCTTCCAAACGCCAACCTTGTTTCTGATTGCGACTGACCTCACCAAGATGCAGGTCGATACCAATGTGAGCGAAAGCGATATCGGCGGCATCAAGGAGCAGAACAAGGCCAACTTCACCGTCGATGCTTTCCCCAGACGCACCTTCGAGGGCACGGTGACCCAGGTGCGGCAATCGCCGCAGACCGTGCAGAACGTCGTGACCTACGACGTCGTGGTCAGCGTCGCCAATCCGGATCTGGCGCTCAAGCCGGGCATGACGGCGGCCAACCGCATTGTGATCGACGAACGTCGCGATGTCCTGCGGGTGCCAAGTCAGGCGCTGCGTTACACACCAGCAAGCGCCGGCGGAACCGCAACGCGGCGCAGTGGCACATCCGCCGGGACCCAAACGGCACCACAAGCCGCGGTATGGGCGCTGCGCGATGGCAAGCCGGTGCGGATCGCGGTGACCGCGGGCCTCGACGATGACGCCTTCACCGAGATCGTCGAAGGCGACCTGAAAGCCGGCGACCGGGTGATCGTCGGCGAGCAACGCGTCACCAACAACAAAGCGGCGGCGCCGCGCCTGCAACTGTGACACCGCCAATGGCCAGCGGCACGCGCGGCCCGATCATCAAGCTCGAACATGTCACACGGACCTATCACGTCGGCGACGTCGACGTGCATGCATTACGCGATGTCAACCTCACGATTGAGACCGGCGAATTTGTCGCCATCATGGGGTCGTCGGGATCGGGCAAGTCGACGCTGATGGCGGTGGTCGGTTGCCTCGATCGCCCCAGCAGCGGTCGCTATTTTTTCGACGGCGTCGATGTCGCCGGCCTCGAAGAGCCCGAACGGGCGCGGTTGCGCAGCGAGCGGCTGGGCTTCGTGTTCCAAAGCTTCAATCTTCTGTCGCGTACCAGCGCACTTGAGAACGTGGCGTTGCCATTATTCTACGCCACCTCGGGGCCGGCGAATGCTGCCTCGCGGGTCGAGCGGGCGCGGGCATCGCTCAAACTGCTGGGCTTAAGCGACCGCGAGCGCAACACACCGGGCCAGCTCTCGGGCGGCCAGCAGCAGCGGGTTGCCATCGCGCGGGCCTTGATCAATGAGCCCGGCCTTTTGCTGGCCGACGAACCGACCGGCAATCTCGATACCCGGACGTCGCACGAAATCATGGAGACGTTGACCCGCCTGAACCGGGAGCAGGGTGTCACGATCATCGTTGTCACCCACGAATCCGACATCGCCGCCTACACCGATCGCACCTTGACGATGCGCGACGGACAGATTGTTTCGGACGTGCGCAATCCAAACCCGGTCAGGGTCGCCGCGACGCTGGAAGCCGCGGCGCCGGGCGAACCCTTGTCGCTGGCACAGCCGGCGCGATCTATGCCCGCCGTCGCGCGACGCGCCGGCACCTTCTGGGGCTTTGGCCTGATGATCATGGCGGCCGCCGTGCAGGCCATCTGGCGCAACATGATGCGTTCCGCCTTGACGATGCTGGGCGTCTTCATCGGCGTCGCCGCCTTGATCGCCATGGTCGCAGTCGGCCAGGGCGCCAATGACGCGGTGCGCAAGCAGATCGAGCGGCTCGGCACCAATCTTGTCGTCGTGCTGCCGGGCGCCAGGACGGCAGGCGGCATGCGCGGCGGGTCCGGCAGCGCCTCCACGCTCACCACCAGCGACGCGCAAGCGATCCGGCGCGAGAGTCCGGCGGTCAGCGCGGTCAGCGCGGTCAGCTACCTCATCCGTCAGAACGGTCAGGTCCAGGCCGGCAATCAAAACTGGGCGACCAACATCCAGGGCATCAGCCCGAATTATCCGCCGATGACGAATTGGCGGGTCGATGGCGGGCGCGAAATCACGGCGGATGACAATGATTCGGCAGCACTTGTGGTCGTGATCGGGCAGACCGTGTCGAAGCAATTGTTCGGCGATCAGCAGAATCCGGTCGGCGCATTCGTGCAGGTGAAAGGCGTGCCGTTGCGGGTCATCGGTGTCCTTGAGTCCAAGGGGCAGACATCGTTCGGCCAGGATCAGGACGATCTGGTGATGGTTCCGTTCACCACCGCCGAGCGCAAAGTGCTCGGCGTGGCCGCGCCGTCACAGGCGCAAAGCCAGCTCAACTGGATCTATCCGGTCCCGCCCAATCCCTATGGCCTGACGCCGCACCTCGCCGGCTACGTCAACCAGATTTACGTGCAGGCCGCCAATTCGGCGGACGTGCAGCCGGCGATTCGCCAGATCACCGAGATTCTCGCCCGCCGCCACCGCGTTCAGCCCGGCGATGAAAACGATTTCTCCGTGCGCAATCTCAGTCAGATCGCCGAGGCCGCCGAAAGCTCAAGCCGGATCATGGCGCTGCTGCTCGCCGCCGTCGCATCCATCTCGCTGGTGGTCGGCGGCATCGGCATCATGAACATCCTGCTGGTGTCAGTCACGGAGCGGACGCGGGAAATCGGCCTGCGCATGGCGATCGGCGCACGACGCATCCATGTGCTGCTGCAATTCCTTGCCGAGGCGGTGTTTCTCAGCGTTACCGGCGGAATCGCCGGCATCGTCATGGGCGTGGCGTTTTCTGCCGCGATCGCGTACTTCGCCGGCTGGCCGGCGCCGATTTCGGGGACGGCCATCGCCGGCGGATTTCTGTTTTCCGCCGCGGTCGGAATTTTCTTCGGCTACTATCCGGCGCGCAAAGCCGCGCGTCTCGACCCGATCGAAGCCCTGCGTTACGAGTGAATGCGCACCTGTTGCGTGCCGTTAGCGCGGCAGCATCCGCTTCAGCACGCCGTCGTGACGCACGAAATGATGATAGAGCGCGGCCACGACGTGCAGGCCGACCAGCGCCAGCATCAAATAATTTGACATCAGGCCGTGCACGTCGCCGGTCCAGCCCCAGCCGGCCGCGCGCGTCGTGATCAACTGCGGCAGTTCAAGCCCGAACATCACGATCGGCATGCCGCGCCATGAAGCGTTGATCCAGCCCAGGATCGGAATGACGAACAGCAGCGCGTAGAGCAGCCAGTGCACGATGTGCGCGCTCAGGTTCTGCCACGGCGGCAGACCGTCTTCCGGCGGCGGCTCGCGATGTGTCAGCCGCCATGCGAGCCGGACGATGGCGACGGCCAGGATAATAATTCCGAAGGTGAAGTGCAGGCTGATGAGCGTCGTCACCGGCGTGTTGCGGCCGATATGCGGCATGGTCCAGGCGAAAATGAATTGCGCGATGAGCAGAAGCACGATCAGCCAGTGCAGTGCTTTGGCGGTGCCGGTGTAGCCCGAAGACGTCGGTGCCATGCTTTCCTCTTATGCCCTTGCAGGAAACAAATTCGTTCCTATATGCGTTTCAACAATGATGCCGAGCGCAGAATAAAGCTTTGCGTTCCATCAATGACGCCGCGGGAAACCGCGGCCGACGGCCACGAAAAGCAGGCGACGGCGGATGTACCCGCGCCTCTCCTTCGTGGTCGTTATCATTTTCACTCAGATTCGGGCCGTGCGCGTGCCACCTTCGCGCCGAAGCCGGCGGCAATCGCCAGAAACAGCGATATCAGCACGTCGTAGCCGGCCATCGATATGCCGAACATCCGCCAAGCCGCTTCATCGCAACGGACAATTTTGATGCTCTGCAATTTCTGCATCAGGCCGCCGGCCGAGCCGAGCGAATTCAGCGGACCGGAGCAATCGGTCGGCCCTTGCCAGAGCTTCCATTCGACGCCGGCGTGAAAGACGGCGAGGCCAGTGTTCCACAGCATCAGCGCCGCGATGACCAGAAAACCGAGCAGCAGCACCTTGCGCGCGGCGCCATGGCCGGCGCCAAGCCAGAGCAAGGCTGCGAGGGGCACGCTGACATAGAAGGCCATGCGTTGGTCGAGGCAAAGCGGGCAAGGCGGATAGCCGAGCACATATTCGAAGAACAAGAAGCCACCAATGGTGGCCAAGCCAACGGCGAAAACGACGGCGGCGGCCGATACCGCCTCGTCCTTGCGCAGCCAGATCATCACGTCGTTCATGCCGGAAATCCCCTGCCCCCGCCCGCCAACAAGCGCGACATTGGGGCGCCGCGAAGGCAGCCGCAACAAACCGCGGGTCGGGTTAAATACGTAAGCCTAACGATTGAGAAGGTGGTGCCCCTGGCCGGACTCGAACCAGCACACCTTGCGGTACCTGATTTTGAGTCAGGCGCGTCTACCAATTCCGCCACAGGGGCAACATGTCCGGCGCAACCGGCCGGCGGCGAGATAATAGCGGCGCAAAACCTGCGGT
>CAIMEA010000146.1 GCA_903839845.1 uncultured Hyphomicrobiales bacterium | reverse complement strand
TTGTGAGTCCGCAGGCTTAGATATTCGCGCCGAGAATTCCGCTGCCGAGCCGCAAGCCGGCGCGCAGGAATTTCTGCGGATCGACCGCCTCGCCATTTATGCGCGTTTCATAATGCAGCTGCGGGCCGCGCGGAGCATGCCATAGGCAGTTCGGCAACGGCGACCTCGACCCGTTCATGCAGGTCGCTCTGGCTCAGAAGGCCTTCGGCGGCGGACCGGATAGCGTCGAGGATGTAGAATAGACGGCGGCGGCGTTCCGCGTCGTCGCAAGGCAAATGCCGGCGAACACCGTTACAATTCCAACCACGAGGTTCCAGCGTAAGGGCTCGTCGAGCAGTGTCGCGCCGACCAGTGAAGCGGCAACAGGATTAACGGTAACCGAGATCGCGACGAGGGTCGGCGTCGTGCGTGCCAATGCGAAGGCCCACAGATAGAAGGTCAGCGCGCTGCCGAAAACGCCGAGATAAACGACGCCGAACCATTGTGCCGGGCCGAAAGCTGCGACAGGCGCAAAGCTATTGCGCAACAATGCAAGCGCGATGAGCACGGCCGCACCGGCCGCCATCGCCAGCGCGGTGAAGGGAATCGGACCGGAGCGGCGGATAAAGGGTTTCGACCAAATGCTGTAAAGCGCCATGCACAGCGCGGCGGCGACCATCAGCAGGTCGCCGCGCCAGGCCCCATCGGGCGCCGTGGCCAGGCCGCTCAACAGGGCGATCGACACCCCGCAAATAGCGATTAAAACTCCGGCGGTTTTTCGCCGGGTCAAGGGCTCGCTGCCCAGCAATGCGCCGACCGCCATCGTCAAGACGGGCAGCGTGGCGAGCGCCAGCGCCCCGCGCGCCGCGGTCGTGAAGATCAGCGAAGCGTTGAACAAAATCGGAAATGCTGCAAAGAAAAGCAGGCCGAGGCCAGCGATCGCCGGCCAATCCTGTCGCGGCGGCCAGCGAGTCCCCTGTGCCAGCGCCAGCGGCAACAGCAGCAGGAGCCCGAGGCCGAAGCGGAACGAGCCGATCGCCAGCGGGTCGATGGCGTCGACCAGAAATCGCGTGGCGCCGATCGAGGTGCCGCCTAAAGCACTGGACAAGACCGCGGCCAGGACGCCCCAAATTTCGCTCATCGTCACCCTGCTGTTCCCGGGCTTCGACTGTAAGGCCGTTGCAATAATCAGGAAATGGAATTTAATTGATGCCAGTAATTCCGTTTCATGATGGGGCGCCGCGGTGGATCCAGACCTCCTGCACGCATTTCTGGCGGTGGCCGAGCGTCGCTCCTTCACCAAGGCCGCGGTGGCGCTGAACCGGACGCAATCGGCCGTCAGCATGCAGGTGAAGCGGCTTGAACAACAGCTCGACGCCGAGTTGTTTCACCGGAGCAAGGCCAATGTCGAATTAAGCGCCGCGGGCGAGCGGCTGCTCGGCTACGCGCGGAGCATCCTCCGCCTGAACGAAGAGGCGGTCGGCCGGGTGCGCGAGCGAAAGGTGGAAGGTCGCGTGCGTCTCGGCGTGATGGACGATTACGGAACGCTGATCCTGCCGCCGCTTCTGGCGCGCTTCATTAGCAGTTATCCGCTGATCGATATCGAAATGGAGACGGGTCTGACGTCCGGCATGATGCGGGGACTGGGAAAGAATTATAACATCGTCATCGCCATGCATCCGGCTGGCTACGGCGAGGGCGAATTGTTGCGACGGGAGGAGGCTACGTGGGCGGCTGGCAACGACCATCCGGTTGAGAAATCGAACCCGCTGCCGGTGGCGCTGTATCCGCAAGGCTGTTTGTTTCGCGACTGGGCGATACAGGCTCTCGACAAGAAGGGGCGGCCGTGGCGGCTCGCCTTCGTCAGTCACAGCCTCTCGGCCGTGGAGGCCATCGCGGCGCAGGGGCTCGCGATCACGGTCGTCAAATCAGGCACATTTCCTCCAAGTCTTCGCCGCCTGTCCGAGCGTGACGGCCTGCCGCCTTTGCCCCGCGCCGACATTCGGCTGCATCGGGCGCCAAAATTATCGCGCGCTGCGGCGCTGCTTGCGGATTATCTGGTCGCGTCGATGACCGAGCCTGTTGACAAGAAAGCCCGGGCGCCGCGCCCCAGGAGGTCTGGCACCACGGGAAAGCGGCTCCTGTGAGTTGGCAGCGGTCAGGGACCGACGGGTGGGCTTTCGACGACTAGATATTGGCGCCGAGAATCCCGCTGCCCAACCGCAGCCCCGCGCGCAGGAATTTCTGCGGATCGACCGCCTCGCCATCGATGCGCGTTTCATAATGCAGATGGTTGCCGGTCGAGCGGCCGGTCGAGCCGATGCGGCCGATGGTCTGGCCGATGGCGACATGCTGGCCGACCTTCACTTCGATCTTCGACATGTGGCCGTAGCGCGTCGACAGGCCGTTGCCGTGATTGACCTCGACCATGTTGCCGTAGCCGCCGTTCCAGCCGGCGGTGGTCACCGTGCCGTTCGCGGTAACACGCACCGGATCGCCGGCGTCGCCGCGCAGATCGATGCCGGCATGAATCGCCGGGCCCTTCATGAATGGGTCCATGCGCATGCCGAAGGGCGAACTCATGTCGACATCGCCGATGACAGGTTTGCGCACCGGCACCGACACCAGCGTCTGCGTGAAGCGGTTGATCTGCGCGCGCGCGACGTTAATGCGGTAGAGCTGGCGCTCGAAGGCGCCGTTGCCTTTCGGCACCTTCAATGGGATGTAAGGGCCACCGATGCCGGCGGCCGGCGGCATCTTGCCGACATTGATGCCGAGATCGGAAAGCACGCTGCCGATGCGGCGCGCCTTGGTGTCGGCCTGTTCTTCCATGTCGGTCAAAGCCGCGATCTGGCTCTGGTCGATGCGGTCGAGCGACAATGACACGCGCGCCAGCAGTCCGTCCGCGCCGTTTGCATTGGCGGCGCCGGCGAGGCGGGTCGGATTGGCGCTCTGATCGCGCGATTGCAGGCGGGCTTCGCGGTCGGGCGGCGCCACGAAAATGACGGTGTCGCTGATCGGCGACGGTTTGATCGTTTTGCGTGGTTCGGCGGGCGCGATGCGCGCCGGCTTGATCGAACCGGTGACGTCGCCGGTAATCGCGGCGCTGCGCTGTTCGAGCGTCGCCTGGCGCTGCAGCAAGGCCTGCAGTTTTTTGTCGAACTGTTCCTGGTCGAGCATCTGCCGGCTGGTGATGCGGTCGACCTGCGCGCGCAATTCGGCGACGCGATCTTCATAGGCGAATTGCATGTCGGCCTGCCGGCCGATCAGCCGGGTGAGGACATCCTCGCGAAAGGCGAAATAGGTGCCGGTGGCGATCGACCACACGCCCATGATGACCAAAGTGCCGACGACGATCCAGAACGCCACCGGCCCGAGACGGACCTGGCGGCCGGCATGAACCAAAGTGTAATCGGCGAGCGAGCCGGCGTGCTTGCCGCTGAGGTGGCGCGAGACGGTTTCGGTCGAACGCTTGCGGGACGGGGCGGCGTGGCCTGAGTGTTCGTAATGGGACTGGTACGACATGAACGCTCCGCGCCGGCGCGGCCGTGAGGGCCGCTTGCCAGTGCGCCGATATCAAACTGATATGGTTAAGAAACCGGTAACCGCGCGCTGCCAAGGTGCGGAAAGCGGGGCGCGGCTAAAGCGCGCGCGCTGCTTCCAGGACCTCCTCGGCATGGCCGGCCACGCTGACCTTCGGCCAGACCTGGACGATGCGGCCCGTGCCGTCGATCAGGAATGTCTTGCGAATGACGCCCATGAACTTGCGCCCGTACATCGATTTCTCGCCCCAGGCGCCATAGGCTTGCAGCATCGTTTTCGACTCGTCGGAGGCGAGCGCGATTGTGAGTTTGTGTTTGGTTTTGAACTTGGCCTGCGCCGGGACCGGATCGGCCGATACGCCGAGGATATCGGTGCCGGTCTTGGCGAAGGCGGCGCGCAGGGCGGAAAAGGCAACGGCCTCCGTGGTGCAGCCGGGTGTGTCGGCTTTCGGATAGAAATAGAGGACGAGGTTGCGGCCTTTGAAATCCTTCAGCGCCACCGACGTTCCGTCATCCTGCGTCAGCTTGAACGTCGGCGCCCGGTCGCCCATTGCGGGTCCGGCGACGACGAGCGCGGATGCCTTGGGCAACTTTGCCACCTTGGGCTTCTTGGGCGGCTTTGTGGCTTTGACGTCCTTTTTGGCGGCTGGCATATGCCTTCCTTTCGTCGCTTTCGACCGGTCAATGTCGGTCAAGGGGGCCGTCGTGAGAGCAGCTTCGGGACCGCCCTTGCCATTTGCTCCCGCCCAGCGCAACCGGCCGGCAATCGTAAATGGCTGAGCGCCGGCGGCGCCAATGGCGCGGATTTTGTGCACCCGTCGGAATAGGTCGCGT
>CAIMEA010000145.1 GCA_903839845.1 uncultured Hyphomicrobiales bacterium | reverse complement strand
TCGATGGCGGAACGCGTGAGACGCAACGGCGCGTGGCGCGCGAGGTGCGCAATCGGTTCTTTGACGCTAACGCGGCCATGAACGCACAAAAAAGCCCGCCACCCGTGAGGGGTGGCGGGCCAATGGTGAAATCTCGCGATATTGCGGAGTCGTGAGCCCCGATGGGCGGAATCAGCGGCGATCGGTGTCCGGCCTCACGGCGGATTCGATCCGGCGGATTGAATTCACGATGTTGTCCGTATTGGCCTCGATGCGGACGACCTTTTCCGAGAGCGTGCGCGTTCCGGTGTCCTGTATTTCGATGCGGCGCTCTGCCTGGTCGAGACGTTTTTCATGCGCTAACGTGAGGGAGTTTTGCGCGGAGGCCCACCACGCGAACGCGACGACCTGCGCGAGGATCGCGCATATCAGCGCTATTGGGACTTTTTTGTCCAGATGCCAACTTTGCGAATCTATCTCGTCCGTCATTTCGTCAGCCCCTGCCCGTCAGCCATTCGTCAGCTCGTCGCGCTCGCGCACGCGCGCCTCCGCGTCAGCATCGTTCGGCGCGCCCCATTCCATCGGCCTGATCCCCGCCACGCTGGCGAATTCGAGCAGCAAAGGCCCGTAATTCGCGAGCGCGTCCGCCACGTCGATTGCCGCGCCGACGCCGGGCACCAGAGCGGCGAGGCGCTCGGCGAGGTGCGCGGCGGCGGGAAATCGCGCTTCGATGTCTCGCGCCGTCTGCGTGGACTGTATCGCGGCCAGCGCGGCGAGCGCTTTGTGGACATAGGGCGCGACAAGTTTCCAGTCGGCGGCGGCGGTCGCGGCAAGGCTCATGGCGTCACCGTCGCGCCACTGGCGAGCGCCGCCTTGCAGAGGATCGCGGTCGCCGCGTCAACTTTCGCTGTCCCGGTCGCCGTGCCTTTCGACGGGTCGAAAACTCGGATGATTTCCGTCGTCGTGGGCTCCACGACGCAATAGAGATTGGTCGTCGTCCGCACGATGATCTGGCCGGCGGCGACGAATTTGTCGAGGTTCGCGACCTGTTGCGGAGTGAGATCGAGAGGATTGACGCACGCGCCGAGGGCGAGCGCGAAAGCGCAGGCGATGATGGGTCCACGCATGTCAGACCCCCGTTTGCTGGCCGTGCCGCAAGAATGCGGCGGCGAGCGCGACCTGCGCGAGTTGAATCGCCTGATTGGCGTCGATGTGCCCCGTCGCCAGCGCGGATGCGGCATAGACGAGCGAGAGCGCGGCTGTGATGTAGGTTTTGTATCCGTTGAGCATGTGCTGTCCTTTCGTGGGTTGGTTAGTTCGCCGCCATTTTCATCGCGGCGGCGAAAACGTCGTTCTCGCGCGCCATCCAGCCGCGACCGAAGACGGAAAAGATTTTGAGCGCGCGCCAGAAGCCCCGGCGCTTTGAGTCAAGGGCCTTGATGCGGGCGACCTGTCCAAGCCCGGTCGTGGCGCGGAGCCATTCCAGCACCCTGCCCGGCCCGCTGTTGACTGCGATATCAAAGGCCAGAAGATCGACCCCGGCGGGAAGCGCGTCCGCGCCAATCGCATCCCAATAGAGCCCGCGATAGATCGCATCGCGCTCGACAGGAAGAATCCCGCGCACCGGTGTTTTCGGACGCCCATTGCGCTGCCGGAAATCGTCATAGACTTTCTGCGTGACGCCTTGCATCGTGGCGCCGCCGAGGTCTCGCAAATCGTTGACGTAGCCGCCCTCGTATTTCAAAACGAGCGCCAGACAGGCGGGGAAATTGTCCTTCATGGATCACCAAACTGTTTACGGAGTCGCGCCTGACGCCGTTCGAATTCGGCCATCGGCGTCGCCGTGCTTTTGACAGGCTCGATGCGCCGCGCGGGCGTGGGCTCCGCGCCGAGCGGGTCCGGCGCGTGGAGAGGCCAGAGCCAGCCGGGACGCACGGGGCGCGGGCTTGCGTCTGCGGGAGGGGCGCGCGAGGTCACTCCGGGAAATCCGGCAGATCGACCGTCTGGCCCGCGAGCGCGTGCGTGCAGTCGCCGAGGAATTCCAGCCGGCCCGCGTGCAGAAAATAATGGCAGATCGCGCTTTCCGGCGGGTCTTCCTCGTCCACATAATACATGTCGACGAACCGGCCCGAGCGGATGTTGATCGACGGGGAGAACGTCGGCGCGTCCGCGTTGCCATCAAAGGTCCACCGCGCGCCGGAACTGTTCGGCGTGTCAACGTGGATGGCGTGGC
>CAIMEA010000144.1 GCA_903839845.1 uncultured Hyphomicrobiales bacterium | reverse complement strand
GCTTGTTCGGCGAGTACTCAGTATATTCAAAATTGGATGGGAATGTAGATCAAGGAAAATTCCGCCAATCCGCCCGAGTAGCAAACATCTCACCGAACACGGGATTTAGAGATTTTGCTGGTGTATTCTCACGTCAAGAAATTCTGGAATTTGGACCCGACGAACAGACGTCAAGTTGGCTTGCCAACCTTCCCGAAGATATCGATTTTATCATGGTGGTCTTGGCAGAGTGGGAGAGCGGAATGTGAAATCTTGGAAGTCATCGATTTGAACTACCAGGCCAGAACACGGTCGCGGATACGGTCCCGGTCAAGATTGGAAATGTAAGCGCCGCTTAAATGGAGAGTGGCTATGGCTGGGCGGCCCGCAATTTTCCCTACTCGGGTCAACGGTCGCTGTTTTTCTCCATCGCTAACAAGATCAACTGTGCTCTCGCCGAAGAGCTTAAGAGTATCAAGTCCGATGGCAACGATCTTCACGGGGTCAATTGCCTCGATGATTTGAGCCACTTTGGCAAGACAGAACCGCTCCACTTGCTCACGCAAGCTTTTATCAAAATCACGCTTATATTCATCGATGTGTGGCGCGCGCAGAAAGATTGCGTTCATTCCAACGCATTGTGCAAGATACGGTTGCCCAAACATCCGTTGCATATTTTTGGCGAGTATCCAGCTTTCCGTCGCATACTCGCACGCTGCGGGCCAGCGATCTTCGGCCCCACGGGATTTCTCCCACTCACCATCCTCGCTTCCGCCGCCAGGCTGGTATCCAACGAATAAAATAGGCGCTCGGTATAGCGGGGGGCCGTTGAGAATTTTGAATCCATAATTGGGCGAAAACGCAATTTTATCAAAAAAGATTCTCGCTTCGCGATAAATTTCTTGGCACCTTTCTTCAGTGGCCATCTGCGTAGTCATCGCGCCCCTCCCTCACGCCCTGTCCCAAGCTTAGGAACATCTTAGCAACTCAAACGAGTGCTTTGATAGGGGCTGAAAACTGCATCAGAACCAACGTCACAATGCACGGCCAATGTCGCAGTCGGGTCATTCGCTACATAGCCAATCGGCCATTAAACCAGCCTTTGTCCGATGTTAGTCCAGTAGCGACCATCCGGCGCGGCATTGAACCTGCCCGCCGACGGGCTTGCCGCCGAAGGCCTCAAGGCGAGCCATCAAATGGAGAGGAAGGAGCCTCCGGCCATCTCCTCGTCGGCTTCGCGGTAAAGATCGATGAAGGCGGGATAGGGCTCGTTTCGGAAAATAGCCCACCGCAGTTTCTGCGCCGCCGCTATTCGGGCGCGACCTGCGGGCGTTTTGGGGCCGCACGATTTGCCGCCGTGATATTTACAGCGGCGCATCCCGGCTATCACCTTGTTGCGGCACGGGCGCCCCTCGCGGTTCTTTGCGCCGCAGGCGGGCCTCGAACTGTAGTCTAGTGGTTCCCCGTCCCCCGAGAGCCCGTAAGCCGCCATAGCTTGGCATCTCGTTCCGATCTTGCAATCGGATTTGGTGCAAGTCGTTTTCGGCTTCTTTGGGCAGCACAGCCATCCGTGTTGATTCCAAGTGCTCCAATTCGTCGCCGAAATCCCACTCCCGGCGGGCGGGCCAGCGGCAATCCTATTTTGCAGTTCTGTCTGTACAGCGAGCTCTGGTGCCTCCCCAATCGTGTCCCACTGCATTCCCTCGTCGATGAGTTTCATCAAGGCGGATCGCTTGCGCATTGCGCCCTCCAAGCTAATCGACCGCTCAAAAGTTAGCGGAAATTACAAATCGACTAAGACTCCATAGAGGTCACGCCGGTGCCAAACCGCGACCCGACCGGTCGTCTCCGTGTTCTTATGTTTACCCTCTTGCTTAGTTCTGATCCTTGTTCGGGGCTCAGACCGTGCAGGCACACTTCGCCCAGCTAGGCGAAGTGCGCTCTGATCCTCATCCCGGGGACGAGCCGTGGGCCTGTTACGGCCAGCACATCTGGTCTACGAGATTCCTTTCGGAAAAGCCGGGGTCAGTCGGTCGGCTCTCTCGCTGCTTCATCTGACGGCGGGGACGTCTCAGCCGACCAGACAGCCGAGCCTCCCGCGCAGGTGCTATGCGCCCTGCGTCCTGCGCTGCCCGTAAGTGCCCTACTCGGGCATTGACGAACGTCGCTTGATTAATCCGGCTCTCGCCGGTTTCTCCCCTTCAGGTCATGTTCCCCGAATTCGTCCCTTTAGCGCGGGCTGGACGGTTCAGGTGTGAACCGACCTATGTGCCCACGATGGTTGATGACGAGGATCGGAGGATGAACGCCTCGGCGTTCAAAGTCAGACGCGCGCTTCAACAATCGCGGGATAGGCGATTGTCAGCAGCGGCGGTTTGCCAATGCTCCAAATTCGTTTTTGCGATCAATACGCGCGGATACGACGGTTTGCCGATCTAAGCCGTTGTAATTCCGGGCATGCGATACTTCAGCCGGGGTCGCCAATACGCTTCAGTCTACGGCCGATCGCGGAGGGGCCGAGACCGCCAGCCGCACCCGCGTCAATTGAACCAGGCGCTATAGACTTTCTGGAACGCGCCGTTCTCGATTGAAATGTGCAGCCATTGGTCGACAAAAGCCTTGAGCGCGAAATCACGCTGTAGCCAATAGGCTTTTTCCGCGAAGTCGAATGGCTTGTCCGGACGCACGGCGCACAGCACGCCAGGATGCAGCTTCTGCTGGTATAGCGTCTCCGACGAATCCGTCATCATCAGGTCGGCCCTGCCCTGCGCGATCTCCTCGAATATGGTGACATTGTCGGGATGCACGCGAATGTTCGCGGCCTTGATATTGGCGCGGGCGAAGCGTTCGTTGGTGCCGCCTGGATTGACCACGATACGCGTTTCCGCCTTGTCGATGTCGGCGATGGTCTCGTATTTTCCCTTGTCGGCGCAGCGCGCGATCGGGGTCTTGCCTTCGCGCATGATAGGAACCGTGAACAGACCCTTGCGTTGTCGGTCGAGCGTGATCGACACGCCACCCATGGTGATATCGAATTTATCGGCCTCGAAATCCGCCATCATGGTCGGCCACGCCGTTTCGACATAATCAACTTTGACGCCGAGCGCCTTGCCGAGCGCCTCGGCCATGTCGACGTCAAATCCCTTGAACGTCCGCGTCGCCTTGTCGAACGAGGTGAAGGGCGCATAGTCGCCGGTCATGCCGACCCGCAGACTCCCGCGTTTGATAATGTCATCGAGCCGCGACGGGACCTGCTGGGCGGAAGCCGCCGACACCAACAGAACGAAGCTGGCAACCAGCCACATGCCCAGACGAAACATCGTTGCCTCCCCCGAATGATTCTTTATCAAATGGGCCGGCGTTTCGGCTTCGCCCGCTATCGCGCGGCGGACGATACCAGCCAGCCCGCGCCGTGCATACCGCTGCGCATTGTGCCGACATACGATGCGAAATCGGGAGCGGATGCATTGCGGCACGCACGGCGGCGCTCTAACCTCCTGTCAATAAGCAAGATGTGGGAGGATGCTCGTGAAAGCCTTCAAGCGCGTGCCGATCGGCCGGCTGATTCAGTTCGGACTATGCGCTGTGCTCGGCGCGGCCCCGTTCCCCGGCTCCTCCCTGGCGCAGGACTTTCCGAACCGGCCGATCCGGCTGATCGTGCCGTTCCCTCCTGGCGGTCCGAACGACATCATCGCGCGCCTCGTCGGCAAGCGCATGGGCGAAATCCTCAAGCAGACCATCGTCATCGAAAACCGCGCCGGTCAGGGCGGCGTCGTCGGCACCGACGTCGTGGCCAAATCGGCGCCCGACGGCTACACCATCGCCATTTCCAGCGCCGGCGCGCTCGCCATCAGCCCGAGCATGGAAAAGGTCGCCTACGACACGCTCAAGGATCTCCAGCCCATCACCTTGGTCGCCAAGGTGCCTGAGATGCTGGTGGTCGCCACCAGCGTGCCGGCCAAGGACATGAAGGAACTGGTCGCGCTGGCCAAGGCGCAGCCCAACAAGCTCAACTTCGCGTCGTCCGGCTCCGGCAGCCTGCCGCATCTGGCGGGAGAATTGTTCAAGCTTCAGGCCAAGATCGACATCGTCCACGTGCCCTATCGCGGTGCCGCGCCGGCGGTGAACGACTTGCTCGGCCAGCAAGTGCAGATGGTGTTCCTCGATCTGCCGGTGCTGCTGGCGCAGGTCAACGCCGGCAAGCTGCGCGCCATCGCCGTCGGCGCGCCCGAACGCGTGCCGAGCGCGCCGGAGGTTCCGACCACCAAGGAAGTCGGATTCCCCGATCTGCAAACGGAAAACTGGTACGGCATGGTCGCCGCGGCGAAGACACCGCCGAACATTGTCGCCATCCTCAACAAGGCGGCGGTCGAAGCGATCAAGGACCCGGACGTCAAGGACAAGCTGGCGGCGCAAGGCGCCACTTTGGTTGGCGATACGCCCGAGCATTTCGGCGCCTATATCGCCAGCGAAACCAAAAAATGGGCCGACGTCATCAAGCAAGCCGGCGTGCCTGTGCAGCAGTAGCGTGTCACAGCCCGGTATCGCCTTCATGCCGCACGATACGTTCGTCCTGCGGTCGACACTGACGTCGCCGTTCGGCCGCAAGGTGCGAATGGCAATCGATGTGCTCGGCCTGACGCAGCGTATCACCGTCGTTCCGGCCGATACGCTCGACGAGACCGACAGCCTGCGCCAGCAGAATCCGCTCGGCAAACTGCCGTGCCTTCTGCTGGCCGGCGGCACTGTGCTTTACGACAGTGCTGTGATTATCGAATTCCTGCAGGAGCTTGCCGGCAGCGAAGCCCTGCTGCCATTGCACGGGATCGAGCGTTACAAAATCCTGACCCTCGCGACTTTGGCCGACGGCATTACCGATGCCGCTTTGCTGATGGTGTATGAGAGCCGCTTCCGCGACCCGGCCACCCATTCACCACGCTGGCTCATGCACCAGCGCGGCAAGATCGCGCGGGCGCTTGCTCATTTCGAGTCGGCGCCGCCGGACCCGCGCAAGACCGATATCGTGACAATCGCGCTGGCCTGCGCCTTCGGTTATCTCGACTGGCGCAAACCGGTCGAATGGCGGCCGGACCATCCGCGTCTGGTGCAATGGCTGGAGGCCTTCACCGCGCACGAACCGGCTTATGCGCGCACGCGCGCGCCGGCGCCGACGGCCAACCCATGACAGAACGGCTTTCGATCCGCCGCCGGCGCTGCCAACTTGCACTGTGCGCCGAGACTAGCCAGCTACCGCATCTAGTGGAGCGGGCGGCATTGCCGAGACCGCACCGGTTCCATCTCAGCGAAATGCACAGAATTTGCGCATATTTCGAGTCAATCTGGATTGGCCAACTGGCTTGTCAAGAAACCCAAATTTAACAAGTTTGGCACACTGATACTTATCCGGACCCGCTTAGCGTCCTTATCGTCACCAGTGCGCTCGAGATTGTATGGCCGAGACGCCCGAACAAACGCCGTTCGAAACCGCGGACTCGCCGCCTTTGGCGCCGGCGGCGGCGCCGCTATGTTATGTGGTCGACGATGACGCCAGCATTCGCCACTTTCTGTCGCTGGTGTTGCACGGCGCCGGCGTCGACACGATGGAATTCCCGGACGGCAGCGGCCTGCGCGCCGCGCTGCAACGCCGCGTTCCCGACCTCGTCTTCCTCAACATCTCGCTTGAAGCCGCCGACTCGATCGAGACGGTGATTGCGCTCGGCGATGCCGGCTTTCACGGCCACGTTCAGTTGACCAGCATGCGCGGGGCCGCGGTGCTCGATCATGTCAAGAACATCGGCCTGCAACACAAACTCAACATGCTGCCGGCGCTCAAGAAGCCGTTCGAGACCGACGCCATCATCAAGATCCTGAGCGATCTCAAGCTCGGCACGGCGGTGGCGGCGGCCTCGACCATCGACCTCGACGAGGCAATCACCAACGGCTGGATGGAATTCTGGTATCAACCCAAGATCGACCTGCGCAAGAAACAGCTGGCCGGCGCCGAGGCCTATGCGCGGGCCCGTCATCCTCTCTATGGCACTGCCCTGCCCGGCGCTTTCATGCCGAACGCGACCGAATCGAGCGTCATCAGGCTGCCCGAAATGGCGCTGAGCAGCGCGCTTAAAGCCGGCCTGACGTTCTCGAAGCTCGGATTGAACCTGCGCCTGACGGTCAATATTCCGGTGAATGCGCTGGAAAAGATGCAGGTCGAGGATATCGTCCGCAGCCATCGGCCGATCGCGTCGAAGTGGGCGGGCCTCATCATCGACGTGCCGGAAGAGCAGATCGTCACCGATCTCGCTCTCGCCAGCAAACTCGCCACCCGCCTCGAACGCTGCAATGTGCGCCTCGCCATCGACGATTTCGGCCGCGGCACTTCCTCGCTGGCCCGGCTCGGCGAAATGCCGTTCGCCGAACTCAAGCTCGACCGCTCCTTCGTCGCCGACTGCGGCTCCGACCGGGTCAACGCGCCGCTTTGCAAGACGGTGATCGACCTCGCCCATAATTACGGCCGGGTCGCGGTCGCCATGGGTATCGAGAAGGCCGCCGACGCCATGGCGCTGGTCAGCATGGGTTGCGATTTCGGCCAGGGTTTCCTGCTCGGCCAGCCGATGCCGGAAGAACGCTTTATTTCGCTGCTGCGCCAGCGCGCCGGCGCCAATGGCCGCACTCTGGCGCCCGTCGGCAAATAGTCTTTTCCCAAATCCCGGACTTAGTGCGTCCAGGCGTCGCAACGCTTGAAGGCGAAATTATCCGAATAGGACATGATCCGGCGGCTGCGCGGTTTGGCTTCGAAGGCCTGATAGGCAATGCCATGACGCTCGCAATAGGCCACCGCCTCGGCTTGCGTGTCGAAACGCAGGCGCAGCTGCTGGCGCATGTCGCCGGATGAGGTCCAGCCCATCAGCGGCTCGACCCGGCGCGGTTCCTCCAGCTCGAATTCAAGCACCCAGGCCTTGGTATTGGCCGATCCCGACTGCATCGCAGTCTTCGCCGGCTTGTATATACGCGCGGTCATGGGGCCCCCTGTGGTGAAACGGTGCGAGGTCAAGTGCCGATCCACGTCCGTATAAAACGAAATGCGGCGCGCTGGCAACGCCGGTCGCCTTACCGCCCCGGAATGTCAGGCAAAAGCGCTATTGGAAAGTGCCAAGGGCACAAAAAGAAACCCCCGGCAGTTTCCTGCCGGGGGCTCTTTACATTAGGCGAACTTCGCCTCGATCAAGCGATCAAGGATAGAAGTTACGCTGAATGCGCAGGTGGGTGAGCCAAGCGCTCTGGTCGGCCGACGTCGCAACAGTGCCGGTGTTACG
>CAIMEA010000143.1 GCA_903839845.1 uncultured Hyphomicrobiales bacterium | reverse complement strand
TTCAGCGGCGGCGTGATGAAGGTCAGCCCGTCGCCCATCGCCGCGAAGTCGAGTTTGCTCGCGCCGGTGGGAGGCTTGGTCGACAAAGATGTATCGGCGGGGTGCAGATAGAACTTGGTCCATTTGGTGCGCGGGATCGGCCAGGCATCCTCAGCCCGCGCGACGAATTTTTCGCCCGGATGGCGCACCTGCACCAGCACCTTCGGCTGTTTGCTCCACGCCTTCTTCTTGCCGTGCAGGAAGTAATCGAAGAAAGCGAGCTGCTGCTCGCGGCCATAGTCCGTGTAGAAATGCGTCCAGTGCTCGAGGCCGTGCGCCTCCAGCCATTTGTCTTTCGACGCGGCGCGCACGAAGCCCTCGAAATTGCCGCGCGGATGCAGGCCCTGGCCGCCCCAATTGGCGGCGGAAAACAACGGCGTCGTGATCTTGTCCCATTGCGGCGAGCGGTCGCGGTGATATTGATCGTCGAGCGGATGTGCCAAAATTTGTCCGCCGAAATCGACGCGGTTCTTGGCGAGTTGTTCTTCGGATAAAGTCTCCGGGCCGCACACCAGTTCGCCATGGACGCGGCTGCGCTTGCCGCGTTCGCCGGCGCCGTACTGCACGGTCTTGACCTGCATGTCGAACCAGTTTTCCCAGAAGGTCGACAGCATGCCGCCGTGATGCGTCATGTCGCGGTACCAGTCGGCCGAACCTTCCCAGATGCACATAGCGGCCAGATGCGGCGGTTGCAGCGAGGCGACGTGCCACTGGTTCATGGCGAGATAGGAAATGCCATTGAGGCCGACCTTGCCGCTTGACCAGGGCTGCACGCCGGCCCATTCGATGCAGTCGTAGAAATCCCTGGTTTCGCGCGGCGAGAAATGATCGATGACGCCGGGCGAGCAGCCGCAGCCGCGTGAATCGACACGCACGCAGACGTAATCGTGCGGCACCCATTTCTCCGGATCGACCACTTCCCAGTTCTGGTATTTGTTGGTCGAGCCGGCGGTCACGTCCGGATGTTTCTCGGCCATGATATTCCAGGCGCTCGGATAGCCGTCCTGAAAGGCGAGGTTCTTGGCGTAAGGCCCGTAGGTGATGAGGACCGGGTAGCGGCCTTCCTTAACGGGGCGAAAGACATCGGCGCGCAGGACGATGCCGTCATCCATCGTGATCGGGACGTTCCAGCCGATCCGCATGCCGTCCCGGATGTCGCTCCATTCCCGCAAAGTGGCCATGTTTATCCTCCCCGTCATGCCCGGCTTTATGCCGGGCATCCACGTCTTTCTTCTATTCAAGCAAGGCGTGGATGGCCGGGACAAGAGGGCGCTTACGCCCGTCTTCGACGGGCTATGCCCGGCCATGACGAAAAATGAGACCGTCGCTAGCTCGCCTTGCCGCGTTTGAACTTCGCCATCTTTTCCATCACCGCGCACACCGCGGCGGTGTCCTTGGCGCCGAGGCCGGATTTCATCGCCTTGACGTAGATCGGCTTCGACGCATTGAACATCGGCGTCGGCACCTTGATCTTGCGGGCGTAGTCGGCGATCACCTGCATGTCCTTGTCCCAGACATCGATCTTCATGGTGACGTCGTTGTAGTTGCCCTTGACCATCATCGGTGCGCGCAGTTCGAAGACGCGCGAATTGCCGGCGCCGGCGCGCACCAGATCGAAGATCGCCTGGGCGGGAAGGCCGGCCTTCATGCCGAGCACCATGGCTTCGGCCGAGGCGACATTGTTGATCGCCACCAGCAGATTGGCGACATATTTCATCTTGCTGCCATTGCCGAAGGCGCCGACGTCATAGACATGGCGGCCGAAGGCTTCGAACATCGGCTTGAGCTTCTTGATGATCGCCGTATTGCCGCTGGCATAGAACACCAGGTCGCCGGTGCGGGCCTGCGAGCCGGTGCCGCTGACCGGCGTATCGAGCATCGTGTGACCGGCTTTGCTGAACACCTTCTGCGCCTTCTCCTTGTCGGCGATGGTGAAGGTACTCATTTCGACGATCAGTTTGCTCTTGAGTTTGGCAGCGGCGATGGCGCGCGCGACTTCCATCAAGGCCTGCGGTTTCGGCAGGCTGGTCAAAACCGTCGGCGCGCTTGCCGCGACATCGGCAACGCTGGCCGCGATTTCGACACCGGCGGCCTGCGCCTCGCGGCGGCGCGCCGCGCTGAGATCGTAACCGATCACGCGCCAGCCCGCCTTCACCAGGTTTCTGGCAAAGGAGCCGCCCATGATGCCGAGGCCGATGACGCCGACCGTGCCTTTGTTCTTTTTCGCCGCAGCCATGTCGAATCTCTCCCGAGGCCGATTATAATTTGCTGGCTTCGGTCTTAATCGGTCGCACCCGGACCTGTCGAGTGGGGGTGCGCCACGACGCAACTTTCAAGCCGATGCTTCTTCCAAGCCAATCCTTCTTCCAAGATCTGCCGCGATCGCCTATCGTCGCCGCAAAAGAGACAGGGAGTGGATATGCAGATCGGTGTAGTAGGCTTGGGGGCCATGGGCGCCAATATCGCGGCGCGACTTCTGGAAGTCGGCCATCAGGTCACGGTGTGGAATCGCAATCCGGAAAAGAGCGCGCCTTTGGCCGCGGCCGGCGCCACAGTGGCGGCAAGCCCGGCGGCGTTGGCGGATGCGGTCGAGGTCGTGCTCACCAGCCTCACCGACGGCGCGGCGATCGACGCGGTCTATAACGAGCCGAATGGCCTGTTGTTTGGCAATGTGAAAGGCAAGCTGCTGATCGAGATGAGCACGGTGGCGCCGACAGTCGAGACAGCGCTGGCGCCGAAGGTGCGCGCCAAGGGCGCGGCCTTTGTCGAATGCCCGGTAGGCGGCTCCACGGTGCCGGCACGGCAGGGCAAGCTGCTCGGCCTGATGGGCGCGGAGCCGGCCGACGCCGAACGGGCAATGCCCATTCTCGAACAGCTTTGCCGCAAGGTTGAGCATTGCGGCCCGGTCGGCGCCGGCTCGGCAATGAAGCTGGCGATCAATCTGCCGCTGATGGTGGCCTGGCAGGCTTACGGCGAGGCCTTTGCGCTGGCGCGCGCCGTCGGCTGGGAACCGAAGCGGCTGCTCGACCTGTTCGTCGAGAGCAACGGCGCCAACAACGCCCTGAAGCATCGCGCCGACATGGTGGTGGCGCTGTTCGAGGGCCGCGACCCGGGGCCGACGACGTTCAGCATCGACAATGCGCGCAAGGACCTGCGCACCATGGTCGAGGCCGGCACCGCGCTCGGCGCCGACATGATCGCCACCAAGGCGGCGCTTGCCGGTTTCGAGGATGCGGCGCAGCACGGGCAGGGCGGCGGCGACGGCGCCAGCCTGTCGGTCTATTGGTCGGCCCGCAAAAAATCTTAAGACTTCACGCGCGCAAGAACAGTTTCAAACAATTGGAGTTCTCATGTCCGTTACGCTCGCCCAGGCTTCCACCGTCATCGATGTCGCGCTGAAGACCGCGCGCGATCTCAAGCAGATGCCGCAGACCATCGTGGTGCTCGACACCGGCGGCCATATCGTCTGCGCCAAGCGCGAGGACGGCTCCGGCATCATCCGCTACGAGATCGCCGTCGCCAAAGCCTATGGCGCGCTCGGCATGGGCTGGGGCTCGCGCACCAGCATGGAGCGGGCGACGCAGAACCCGAATTTCTTCGCCGCCATCGAAGCGGCGAGCGGTGGGCGCATCGTGCCCAACCCGGGCGGCGTGCTGATCCGCGATGCCGCGAATGTGATCGTTGGCGCTGTCGGAATATCCGGCGACACCGGCGACAATGACGAGATCATCGCTGTCGCCGGCATCGAAGCGGCCGGGCTCAAAGCCGATCCGGGCGGCAGCAAGAAGTAAGTCACGGCCCGCGCAAAGCGGGCGTGAGAAAATAAAAATGGGAGGGCGGCGGTGAAGCTGTTTTCGTTCTGGCGCTCGCTGGCGACCTATCGCGTGCGCATTGCGCTCAACATCAAGGGCCTGTCGCCCGAGGTGATCGAGGTCAACCTGATGAAGGGCCATCAGCGCGATCCGCAATTCCGGGCCGTCAATCCGATGATGGCGCTGCCGGCTTTGATCGACGGCGACGGGCCGGTGCTGTTCGAGTCGCTGGCGATCATCGAATATATCGATGAGGTGCATCCGACGCCGCCGCTTTTGCCGTCGGCGCCGAAAGCGCGGGCGCGAGTGCGGGGACTGGCCCAGATCGTCGCCGCCGATTCGCATCCGCTGATCGTGCCGCGCGTGCGCGAATATCTCGCCCACGAATTCAAGGTGGATGAAGCCGGTGTCGCCAAATGGGCGCAACATTGGCACCAGGCGGCGTTGTCGGGGCTGGAAGAGCATCTCGCCACCGAGAAGGACACCGGCACCTATTGTCAGGGCGAGCAGGTGACCATCGCCGATATATGTCTCGCCAGTCAGGTGGCCGGCGCCAATTTCTTCAAGGTCGATCTGACGCCTTATCCGACGGTCAATCGCATCGCGGCTAATTGCGCCAAGATCGACGCCTTCGCGCGCGCCCACCCGCTCAAGCAGCCGGGCGCGCCGGCATCGGTGTGAGGCTCACGCCGCTTAGAGCCTTTCCGGCTTTGATGGAATCAAAGCCGGGGCTCTCGTCTTTTGTTTTGGCGCGTTTTCTTCACGCGAACCGGTGCCCACTTCGCTTGAAAACGCTCTACCGCGGCAGCAGGCCGAAGTCGGTGAGAATGCGTTCGCCCGACTGGCGTAGCGCGGCTTTCTTTTCGGCAAGCGCGCCGTAAAGCAGGCGGCCGTCGCGTTTCACAACGCGGCCGGCGACCAGCACGGTGTCGACATTGGCGACGCCGCCCTGCATCACAACCGACGCGACCGGATCGGTGACCGGGAACATGGCCAGATCGTCGGCGCGCAGCAGCACGATGTCCGCCTGTTTGCCCGGCGTCAGCGAGCCGACCTGCGCGTCGAGGGCGGCCATGCGCGCGCCGTTGATCGTCGCCCATTCCAGCGCCTGCCGGCAGGTCACCGGCATCTCCAGCGGCCGGCTGCCGGTCTCGGCGAGTATCGCCAAAGTGCTTCGATGGCGTTCGTGCTGCAAGGTCGTGCGCATGGCGCTGAACACGTCGCCGCGCGAGGCCGGTTCGACATCGGTGCCGATCGACATTGGCGAAGCGCAGCCCTGCAAGACGCCGGTGAGCGG
This sequence comes from uncultured Hyphomicrobiales bacterium, assembly GCA_903839845.1. Lineage (GTDB taxonomy): Bacteria > Pseudomonadota > Alphaproteobacteria > Rhizobiales > Xanthobacteraceae > Pseudolabrys. The sequence continues at coordinate 8,858 of CAIMEA010000143.1, read as the reverse complement.
ATCGCCATAGCCCATCTGCAATTCGATCTCGGCGGTCGAGGTGAACTGCGCGCCGGCGTCGGCAAGGGCGCGGATCAGGTCATGCGCCATGTCGTTGCCGTGCACGATATTGAAATGAATGCCGACGGCGCCGTCATCGAGCAGGCGCTGGAAGCCGTCCGGTTGCATCACGATGCCGCCGCCGACATGCATGCTGGCGATGAGGCCGAAGTCGCGCGCCAGACGCGTGTCGGACGCCGTGACCTCGCGCGTCGAATAAGATGGCCCAAGAATGGCGAGGCCGAGCGTGACCAGACCGTCCTGGCTGGCGAAGCGGCCCTTGCGCAGGCGCTCGATCTCGGCGCGCGGCATCGGAATTTCGCTATAGTGCTTTTGCCCCGGCTTGGCGTCCGGCTTCGGCGAGCCGTGCAGGAACAAAGCGCGCGCGCCGGACGAGGCGAGACCGTCGATGGCCGCGTCGGTATGTTCCGGCGTGCGGTTGACGTGGCACCAGTCGACCAAAGTCGTCGTGCCGCTGTTGAGCGCGTTGAGCGCGCCCATCAGATTGGCGATCTGGACATCCTCGGGACGAAAATGCCCAGCCAGCCCGCCGTGCATCGCCTGCATATATTTGCCGACGGTCCAGTCGCCGGCAATGCCGCGCAGCGCGCTCTGCCAGGTATGGACATGCGCGTTGATCAGGCCGGGCAGGACGATCATGCCGCTGGCGTCGACGATTTCGGCATCGTCGGCGGCGAGCGCCGGCGCGATCGCCGCGATGCGGCCGTTCTCTACCAGCACGTCGCCGCACGGCAGATCCTTGATCACCGCGTCCATCGAGACGATCGAGCCGCCCTTGATCAGTAAACGAGTCACGCGCCGCTCCGTCGTCTGTCATGCGTTGAATAAGGCGCTAGCCCTAGCTGGCGGCGTCGCCGAAATCCAGCGCGCAGCCTTGCGATGGCGCATAGGGCATGCGCCGGATGTCGGCCCACGCGTGGGCGGCTTTACGCCGACGCGCATCATGCCCTAGGCTAGATTCTGGTTTCGACCGACATTTGGCCCTGTGAAAACACGCTGCAAGGACGTTCCCACGATGAAGCTCGGCTTTTTCACCATGCCCATCCATCCGCTCGCCAAGGACTGGCGGCAGTCGCTGCGCGAGGATCGCGAGGCCTTCATTCTTGCCGACGAACTTGGCTTTGCCGAAGCCTTGTGTGGCGAGCACGTCACCGACCGCGCCGAGAACATCACATCCTGCGCGCTGTTTTTGGCGACGTTGGTGCACGCCACCAAGCAGATCAAACTTGGCACCGGCACCATCAACATGCCGAACACGCATCCGGCGGCGGTCGCCTCGCAGATCGCGATGCTCGATCACATGCTCGACGGCCGCTTCATCTTCGGCATCAGCCCGGGCGGCTTGTTGTCGGACGCGGAAGTGTTCGGCAATCTCGACGCCAACCGCAACGAGATGTTTCTCGAAGGCATCAATCAGGTGCTGGCGATCTGGGCCAACGATCCGCCCTATAATCTCAAGGGCAAATACTGGAACATCAGCGTCGAGCGCCAGTTCCTGCCCGATCTCGGCCAGGGCTATATCGCCAAGCCGCTGCAGCGGCCGCATCCGCCGATCGTCGTCACCGCGGTGGCGCCGTTCTCGAAAGGCGTGACCGAAGCCGCCGCGCGCGGCTGGGAGCCGATCTCGGCCAACTTCCTGATGCCGCAATGGGTGAAAAGCCACTGGCCGAAATATGTCGAGGGCTGCGAGCGCGTCGGGCGGCCGGCGCTGCCGGAAAACTGGCGCGTCGCGCGCTCGATCTTCGTCGCCGACGACGAGAAGACGGCCAAGGCCTACGCGACCGATCCGAACGGGCCGTACCGTTATTATTACAGCCAGCTCTACACCAAGCTGAAAATGAACGGCCGCATCGAGCTGTTCAAGACACATCGCGACCAGCCGGACGACGAGGTGACGCTCGATACGATCTGCGACCAGCTCATCACCTATGGCACGCCGGACAAGGTCGCCGACGAATTGCTGAAGTATCGCGAGACGGTCGGCGACTTCGGCACGCTGCTCTATGCCGGCAAGGACTGGAAGGACCGCGATCTCGGCCGCCGCTCGATGGTGCTGCTGGCCGAAAAAGTGTTGCCCAAGGTCAACGCGGCCATCAAATGAGCCGGCCGCGCATTTTCGTCACCCAGCCAATCGCCGAGAGCGCGCTTAAGCGCCTGCGCGCGATCGCCGACGTCGAGGTCAATCCGGACTCGAGCCGCGTTCTTGCCAAAGAAAAATTAATCGAGGGCGTGAAGCGGGCCGACATCCTGCTGAGCCTGTTGCACGACGTCGTCGACCGCGACGTGCTCACCGCCAATCCCGCGCTCAAGGCGGTGTCGTCGATGAACATCACGCAGGACCGCATCGATCTCGCGGCGGCGACCGAACTCGGCATTCCGGTCACCAATATTCCGGCGATTGTCACCGACGCCACGGCGGATATCGCCTTCGGTCTGCTGCTTGCGGTGGCGCGCAATATCGCGCTCGGCGACCGGCTGTTCCGGCAGGGCGTTTACCCGGGTTCGCAGTCCAACCATCTCGCCGGCTACGCGGTGAGCGGCAAGACGTTGGGCCTTGTCGGCTTCGGCCGCATCGGCCAGGCGGTGGCGCGCCGCGGCGCCGGCTTCGGCATGAAGATCGTCTATTGCGATCCGCGTCGTTTGCCCGAGGCGGAAGAGCAGAAATTCGGCGCGAGCTATGGCAGTTTCGAGGACGTGCTGCGGCAGGCCGACTTCGTGTCGCTGCACCCGCAATTGTCGCCGGAAACGCGCCATTTGATGAGCGATGCCCAGTTCGCGCTGATGAAGAAGACCGCCTTTATCGTCAACACCTCGCGCGGGCCGGTGATCGACGAGGCGGCTCTGGTGCGGGCGCTGAAGGACAAGAAAATCGCCGGCGCCGGTCTCGACGTCTATGAATTTGAGCCGCAGGTGTCGCCCGATCTGGTCGCCATGGACAATGTCGTGCTGACGCCGCATCTCGGCAGCGGCGTCCTCGAATTGCGTGAGGGCATGGCCAACGTCGTGGCCGACAATTGCATCGCGCTGATCGAGGGCCGCCCGCCGGTGAGCTGCCTCAATCCGCAGGTGTTGAAGAAGTTGTTTTGACGCGCCTTACGATTTATCGCGCGCCCAGGTGACGATGACCCGGACAATCTTGTTGTCGACATTGGGGTGGGGCATCGGCGGGCTTTCGATATTGAGAATGTCGTCGCCCTCGAAGCGCAGGAAGCGCACTTGCTCGCCGCCAACCCAAGCCTCGTTCCAGGCGACCTCGACCGCGGTGATGACCTTGTTCTCCTCGACGCGGTAGCGGCCGCTATAGGCGATCATCGAACGCAAGGCCTTGGCGCGGTCCTCGTCGGTTTTCGGCACCGGGCGGCCATTGGCGGTCACCAGTGCGATCCAGCGGCCTTCCGGCGTCGCGATCTGATAGCCGCGTGGATGTTCGCCGAGCACCGGGGTGCGCTCCTTGGTCTGCGCGTCCTCGTAGGAGACGGCGACCAACTTCCACGTTCCGACGATGCGGTCCTTGTCGGCGGCATTGGCGCTGCCGCAAAGAACCAACAACAAGCAAACGAGAATCGAGCGCATCATCAAAGTCTCCCCGCATATTTTTTAAAGCCTACTCCGCCGTCCAGCCGCCGTCGAGCACCAGCGCCGAGCCGGTCATCAGCGACGATGCGTTGCTCGCCAGAAACACAATCGCGCCGGTCAATTCCTCGAGCTGGCCGAGGCGGCCGAGCTTGATCTTCGACAGAACTTCGTCGCGGAACGCCTCGTTCTCGAAAAACGGCTTGGTCATCGGCGTCTCAAGAAATGTCGGCCCCAGCGAATTGACGCGGATATTGTGCGGGGCGAGTTCGATGGCCATCGCCTTGGTAAAGCCCTCCATCGCATGCTTGGACGCACAATAGACGGTGCGGCGCGCAGCGCCGACATGGCCCATCTGCGACGAGATGTTGATGATCGAGCCCGACAGTTTTTCGTCGAGCAGCCGCTTCGCCACCGTCTGCGCCATGAAAAAAGCGGCGCGCACGTTCAGCCCCATGATGGCGTCGAAGTCTTCCACTTTGACGTCAATGAGCGGCGCCGGCCGGTTCATGCCGGCATTGTTGACCAGTACCTGATAGGGCGCGCGCTGCGCCAGCGCCGTTCGCACCGCATCGATGTCAGTGGCGTCGAGCGTCAGCGCCTCGGCCAGTTGGCCGCGCGCGCGGATTGCTGCGGCCGCTTCCTCGATTTCGGACGCGGTGCGCGCGGCCAGCGTCACCTGCGCACCGGCGTCGGCCAAAGCGGATGCGGCCGCCAGGCCAATGCCACGCCCGGCGCCGGTGACCAGCGCGCGCTTGCCGTCGAGACGGAAGGAGGGGGTTTTGGCGAGTTCGACGCTCACTCCGCCGCCTCGCCGTAAGGCACGTTGCGGCCGCCGTAACGGCGCACGCGGATATTGGCCTGCTCGGCATGACCGGTGAAGCCCTCGAGCGTGCACAGCCGCGAGCAATATTCGCCGATCATGGCGGATGCCTCGTCGGTCAGCACCTTCTGATAGGTGCAGGTCTTGAGAAATTTGCCGACCCACAGCCCGCCGGTGAAGCGCGCATTCTTCTTGGTCGGCAAAGTGTGGTTGGTGCCGATCACCTTGTCGCCATAGGCGACATTGGTGCGCGGCCCCAAAAACAGCGCGCCGTAGTTCTTCATGTTGGCGAGAAAGAAATCGGGATCGCGCGTCATCACCTGCACATGTTCGGAGGCGATGCGGTCAGCTTCGGCGACCATTTCCTCGTAGCTGTCGCAGACGATGACTTCGCCATAATCCTTCCAGGCCTGTCCCGCCGCATCGGCGGTCGGCAGGATGGTCAGCAGGCGTTCCACTTCGGCAATGGTCGCGCGCGCCAGTTTCTCCGAATTGGTGATCAGCACCGCCGGCGAGGTCGGGCCGTGCTCGGCCTGTCCCAGCAAGTCGGTAGCGCAGATTTCGCCATCGACCGAGTCGTCCGCGATGATCAAGGTCTCGGTCGGTCCGGCCAAAAGGTCGATGCCGACGCGGCCGAACAATTGGCGCTTGGCTTCCGCCACATAGGCGTTGCCGGGGCCGACGATCATATCGACCGGCTTGATGGTTTCGGTGCCGAGCGCCATCGCCGCAACGGCCTGCACGCCGCCGAGCACGTAAATGTCGTCGGCGCCGCCGAAATGCATGGCGGCGACAATGGCCGGGTGCGGCCCGCCCTTGAACGGCGGTGCGCAGGCGATGATACGCTTCACACCGGCAACCTTGGCGGTGACGATCGACATATGCGCCGACGCCACCATGGGATAGCGGCCGCCCGGCACGTAGCAGCCGATGGCGCTGACCGGAATATGTTTGTGGCCGAGCACGACGCCGGGCAAAGTCTCGACCTCGATGTCGTGCATGCTGTCGCGCTGCTTTTGCGCGAAGTTGCGCACCTGCGCCTGGGCGAATTTGATGTCTTCCAGGTCGCGCGTCGGCACCTGCGCGATGGCGCGCTCGATGTCCTGCGGCGACAGATGAAAGCTTTCCGGCGCCCAGTTGTCGAATTTCTTCGAATAGTCGCGGATCGCCTGATCGCCCTTGGTTTTGACCTCGGCGAGAATGCCGTCGACGGTCTGGCGCACCTTGGCGTCTGCTTCCTCGATCGTGCCGGCATCCATTCCGCGCTTGAGGTGACGGGGCATGAAGGTCTCCTTTCTTCCCTCGCCCCGCGTAGCGGGGGAGAGGGTGGCGCGCATCGAGCGAAAGCGAAATGCGTGCCGGGTGAGGGGCATTATACGAATTTCTGCGCGCGGTGAGTGGCCCCTCACCCGCCTCGCTCGCTGCCGCTTGCTCGGCACCCTCTCCCCGCAAGGGCGGGGAGAGGGAAAGCATTATTATTTTATCGCCTGCGGATTGAGCGGCGAGCCGGTGCCGCCGGTGATGACCAGCGGCGGGCCGCAGAAAAAGAATTCATAGACCTTGTCGTTGGCGCAGTCCTTGGCCAGTTCCTTGACGTCGAACATTTCGCCCATGCACAAGCCCATGGCCGGGATGACGACCCAATGCCAAGGCTGGTTCGGCTGGCCGGGGCCGCTGCATTCGTTCGGCCGCACCTCGACGCCCCAGGTGTCGGTGCAGATCGCGGCGACCTGCTTGTCCTGGCACCAGTAGCAATTCTCGAACTTGACGCCCGGCGCATCGCCGCCGGCATAGCCGCCCCATTCGCCTTCGGACTGGCAGCGCTCCATCTGCCCGGTGCGGACAATGACGAAGTCGCCCTTGCGGATCTCGACCTTCTGCTGCTTGGCGCATGCGTCGAGTTCGTCGTTGGAAATGCCTTCGCCGTCCTTCAGCCACGGCACGCCGCGGAAGCGCGCGATATCGAGCAGCACGCCGCGGCCGACCATCTTGTCGCGCGAATGTTCGATGCCGAGCACGCCGAGCCCCTTGGAGTCGATCAAGCGGGCGTCGTGTCCATTGTAGGCCTTGTCCTCGTAGAAGATGTGGCCGAGCGCGTCCCAATGCGTCGCGCCCTGCACGCAGAGGATCAGCGTGTCGTCGGCGTAGCGCAGATTGTTCCAGTCCTGCCGGCCGGCGGCGGCGTCGGTGCCGGTCGCCAGCATCTGGTGGATCGGGTTGAAGCGGCCGCCGAACAGGCCGTTCTGCGGCCCGGTGGCATCGAGCGCCATGCCGAGCGCGAACACCTTGCCGGTGCGGATCAACTTGGCGGCGTCGACGATGTTTTGCGGCGTGACGTGATTGAGCGTGCCGATATGGTCTTCCTTGCCCCAGCGGCCCCAGTTCGACAGCTTCTTGGAGGCTTCGGCGACGGCTTCCCTGCCGACCTTGATGTTCATGGTGCGCGTATCCCTTTTACCGTTTCTTCGCGTGCCGGACGTTTCTCAACGTTCCCGCCGGTTCGACGCAATAATGCGCCGGTTGTCGGTGTTACATCAAGCGGGGTGCGTGTGCGCCGGCTTTGACACAGCAGGGCACCTTTGCGCATCATGGCGGATAAAGCCGGGTCGTCCAAGACTCTGGGTCATTGGGAGGATTTTCATGATACGCAATTCAGCCGCGGCATTGGCGTTAGCCTTCGTTGCCTTCACCGCGCTGCCGGCGCAGGCCGGCAATATCGTCGAGGAGTGGGCGAGCGTGAAGGCGCCGGCAGCGCCCGAACTCAAAGCGGTGACGGTCGATCCGAAGACCACGGCGCTGTTGATGCTGGATTTCATGAACCAGAATTGCGCCCAGCGTCCGCGCTGCGTCGCCTCTGTCCCGGCGATGAAGAAGCTTCTGGAGGCGGCGCGCGCCGCCAAGGCAACCGTGGTCTATTCGATCATCGCCAATTCGACGCCGGCCGATGTCATCAAGGACGTGGCGCCGCTGGCCGATGAACCGCATGTGCTGGCGGGACCCGACAAGTTCCTGCGCACCGATCTGGAGAAGATCCTCAAGGACAAGGGCATCACCACGGTGATCGCGGTGGGCACCGCTTCGAACGGCGCTGTTCTGTTCACCGCGGCCGGCGCGGCCTTCCGTGGGCTGAACGTCGTCATTCCGGTCGATGGCATGTCGTCCGTCGATCCGGCGGCGGAATATTCGACCACGATCGACTTTCTCACCGCGCCGCAGCTGTCGGCCAAGACCAAACTCACGCGCAGCGATCTGATCAAGTTCTGATCAGACCTTGCCGAGCGCCTTCAGGATTTTTCCCGGCGTGAACGGCATATCGGTCAAAGGCTGCGCCCCGAGCGGGCGCAGCGCGTCGTTGATCGCATTCATGATGCAGGCCGGCGCGCCGGCGGTGCCGGCTTCGCCGGCGCCCTTGGCGCCGAGTTCCGAGTCGGCCGTCGGCGATACGACGTGGCCGCAGTCGATGTCCGGCATTTCCACCGCCATCGGCACCAGATAGTCGGCCATGTTGCCGTTGAGCATCTGCCCGCGCTCGTCATAGAGGCATTGCTCGAACAGAGCCGCGCCGATGCCTTGCACCACGCCGCCGCGAATCTGTTCGTTGACCAGTTGCGGATTGATGATGGTGCCGCAATCCTCGACGCACCAGTGCCGCAGCAATTTGACGAAGCCGGTGTCGGTGTCGACTTCGAGATAGCTCGCCTGGATGCCGTTGGTGAAGGCGAAGGGCCAGCCGCGCGGCACGTAATGGCGCGTCACCATCAGTTCGGCCTGGAAGCCGGGCGGCAAGGTGTCGGGGCGGAAATAGGCGACGCGCGCCAACTCATCGAGGCCGAGACGTTCGGCGCCGGTTGCTTTGTCAACAACGACACCAAGGCGTATATCTAAGCTCTCTGGTGTCGTCTGTAACATGCTGCCGGCGACCGCGAGCACATTGCCGCGCAAAGCCTTGCCGGCCTGCCAGGCCGCTTCGCCGCCAATGCCGGCGGCGCGCGAAGCCCAGGTGCCGCCGCCGTAAGGGGTGTTGTCGGTATCGCCGGTGACGACGCGCACGCGGTCCATCGATACGCCGAAGGACGAGGCGACGCATTGCGCCAGCACGGCTTCGGCGCCCTGGCCCTGTTCGGTGACGCCGGAATGAATGGTGATCGCGCCCTGCGCGTCGAGCTTGACGGTGGCGCCATCCTGCGAGGTGATCTTGGCGCCGCCGACGCCGTAGAACGCCGCCGACGGATTGGTCACCTCAATGAAGCTGGCGAAGCCAATGCCGCGATAGATGCCTTTCTCGCGCAATGTCTTCTGCTCGGCGCGCAAGCCGGCGTAATTGATCATCGTGTCGAGATGCGCGAGAGCCTCGTGATGCGAGAGCTTTTCAAGCTTGAGGCCCGACGCGGTCTGCGCCGGA
>CAIMEA010000142.1 GCA_903839845.1 uncultured Hyphomicrobiales bacterium | reverse complement strand
TGCATCCGTTTCCGGCGTTTACCGCCAGCGTCGCAAACTTGAGGCCGACCTCGCGCGGCGCGCTGACACTGAAATCCGCGAATCCGGCGCAGCCGCCGGCGATCGCGCCGAATTATCTGTCGACACCCGAAGACCGCCGCGTCGCCGCCGACTCGATCCGCGTCACGCGCGCCATCGTCTCTCAGGAGGCGTTGCGAAAATATGCGCCGGTCGAATATCTGCCCGGCCAACAGGTAGCGAGCAGCGACGAGGCGGCGCTGGAGAAAGCCGCCGGCGACATCGGCACGACGATCTTTCACCCGGTCGGCACCGCGCGTATGGGCCGCGACGACGATGCGCGCGCCGTGGTCGATAGCAGACTGCGCGTCATTGGCATCGATGGCTTGCGGGTGATCGATGCCTCGGTGATGCCGACAATCACCTCGGGCAACACCAATTCGCCGACCATGATGATCGCCGAAAAGGGCGCGGCGATGATTTTGCAAGACGCGAAGCGCGGCTAAGGCAGCGCTTTCAAAAATCTTATCGGCCGTCCCGGCGCGATCGCCTGCGCCGCGGCGATGATTGCATTCGAATCGATGCCGTAGTGCCGGTAAAGGTCGGCGAGCGTGCCGGTCTGGCCGAAATGCTCGACGCCCAGCGCGCGGGTGCGGTGGCCCAGCACGGCCCCTAACCACGCCAGGGTCGCCGGATGGCCGTCGACGACGGTAACGATGGCGCAATTGGACGGTAGGTCGCCGAGCAACCGTTCAATATGCGAACGCGCATGCACAAGCCCACGTTCGCGCGCGCGCTGCGCCGCGCTCCAGCCGGCATTTAGCCGGTCGGCGGACGTCACCGCCAGCAGGCCGATGTCGCGACGGTCTTCGGCCATCAGGCCAACGGCGGCGATGGCTTCCGGCGCGATGGCGCCCGTGTAGGCGACAACAACCTGGCAATTCGGGCCCGGCTTGCGCAGCCAATAGGCGCCGTCGACGATCTCGCTGCGCAGCTCCGGCGTCATTGCTCGCTTGATCTGCTCGATCGGTCGCGTCGACAGCCGCAAATACACAGCGCCACCGGTCTCGTCGCGCAGCCAGTTCTTTTCCGACGCTTCGCCCGAACCGTCCTTCTGCATATAGTCGAAGGCCCAGTGCATGATGACGGCCAGCTCATCGACGTAAGCCGGCTCGAAAGACGCTAGCCCGTCTTGCGCCATGCCGATCAAAGGCTCGGCAATCGATTGATGCGCGCCGCCTTCGCCGGCCAAAGTGATACCGGACGGCGTCGCCACCACCATGAAACGGGCGTCCTGGTAACAGGCGTAGTTCAAGGCATCGAGGCCGCGGGCGATGAACGGATCGTACAAGGTGCCGATCGGCAGCAGCCGTTCGCCGTTGATCGAATGCGACAGGCCGAGCGCCGACAGCATGATGAACAGGTTCATCTCGGCGATGCCCAGCTCCATGTGCTGGCCCTTCGGCGAAAACTCCCAGTTGAAGGTCGACGGGATGCGTTCGCTCTTGAACGTGTCCTTCATGACTTCGCGCGCGAAAAGGCCGCGCCGGTTGACCCAGGGTCCGAGATTGGTCGACACCGTCACATCCGGCGAAGTGGTGACGATACGCTGCGCGAATTCGCTGTCGCCACGGCCGATCTCGTTCAAGATGGCGCCGAAGCCGGTCTGCGTCGCCATCGTCGGCTGGATGGTGATCGGAATTTCGGCCGGCACCTTGATCGTCGGCGCGCTCAGGCGGCGATTGCCTTCGGCGGCGAACGGCACCTTGTCGAGGAACGCTTGTATCGTCTGCGGCTGTGCGATGGCTTCGAACTTGTCCCACTCGTGCCCGGCGCGCACGCCCATCGCCGTCTGGAAGGTTTCCATCTGCGCCGGCGTCATCATGCCGGCGTGATTGTCTTTGTGCCCGGCCATCGGCAGGCCGAAGCCCTTGACGGTGTAGCAGATGAAACAGGTCGGCTTCTCGGCATGCGCGCCATGCAGTGCGGCCAGCACGGCGGGCAGGTCGTGGCCGCCAAGATTGTTCATCAGCGCGGCCAGTTCGTCATCGCTGCGCTTGGCGATGAGTTGCGAGACATTGCCTTGATCGCCGATCTCATCGTTGAGCCGCTTGCGCCAAGCCGCGCCGCCGGCAAAGACCAGCGCCGAATAGAGCTGGTTCGGACAGGTGTCGATCCAGAACTTAAGCCTGTCGCCGCCCGGCTCCTTGAACGCCGCCAGTTGCAGCGAACCGTATTTGACGATGACGACATCCCAACCGAAATTCTTGAACAGCTGCTCGTAGCGTTCCCAGAGGCCTTCGCGCACGACGGCATCGAGGCTCTGCCGGTTGTAGTCGATAATCCACCAGCAATTGCGCAGGCCCTGCTTCCAGCCGTCGAGCAACGCTTCGAAGATATTGCCTTCGTCGAGTTCGGCATCGCCGACGAGTGCGACCATACGGCCTTCCGGGCGGTCCTTCGCCCAGCCATGCGCGTGCACGTAATCCTGCACCAGCGACGAGAACAAGGTTTGCGCGACGCCCAAACCCACCGAGCCGGTCGAGAAATCGACGTCGTCGGTATCCTTGGTGCGCGATGGATAGCTCTGCGCGCCCTTGTAGCCGCGGAAGGCTTCGAGTTTTTCCTTCGTCTGCTTGCCGAGCAGATACTGGATGGCGTGGAAGATCGGCGAGGCGTGCGGCTTGACCGCGACGCGGTCCTGCGGCCGCAGCACGTCGAAATACAAAGCCGTCATGATGGTGGCGAGCGAGGCGGACGAGGCCTGATGACCGCCGACCTTCAGTCCGTCGTCGTTGTCGCGCAGGTGATTGGCGTTGTGGATGGTCCAACTGGCCAGCCACAGCACCTTGCGTTCGAGGACGGAGAGGGCCGTGAGTTTTTCAGCGGATATGTCAGCCGGCTTTTGCATTCAGCGATTATGAGGCCCAGGCGCTGGCGATGCATGCCAAATCCGGTTATTATTTCACTGCGGATTAGCTCATAATATCAAGAAACAGAGGAAAACAGGTCACTTATGCCAATATCAGCCCTGGACGCGGTTGACCTGAAAATCCTGGCGCTGTTGCAGGTCGATGGCCGCATCAGCATCAACGATCTCGCCGGCAAGGTCGGTTTATCGCCGTCGCCCTGTCTGCGCCGCGTGCGCATTCTGGAAAAGTCCGGGGTGATCGCCCGCTATGTCGCGGTGCTGGATCAAAGGGCGGCCGGACTGCCGGTCAGCGTCTTCATTTCGGTCAAACTGGAAAAGCAGAAGGAGGACCTGCTCGACAAATTCGCCCGAACAATCGCGCGCTGGCCGGAAGTGCTGGAGTGCTACCTGATGACCGGCCCGCGCGATTATTGGTTGCGGGTGGTGGTGCCGGACCTCGCCGCCTATGAACGCTTTCTCAAGACGAAGCTGACTCGCCTCGAAGGCATTGCCTCGATCGAGTCGAGCTTCGCGCTTGAGCAGGTGAAATACACCAACGTTCTTCCGGTTGCGTAGTTAGCGCACCTTGACCTTCATCGAGCCCAACTCATCGATGCGCGCATCGATGATATCGCCGGACTTGATCGGGCCGACGCCGTCCGGCGTGCCGGTCATCAACAGGTCGCCGGGCATCAAGGTGTAATAGGCCGAGGCGAACACGATCAAATCGGCGATGCCGATGATCAGATCGCTGGTGTTGGACTTCTGCCGCGTCTCGCCGTTCACCGTCAGCTCGAACGCAAGCCTGTCCGGATTCTTCACGCTGTCGGCGGTGACCATATAGGGGCCCATTACCGAATAGGTGTCGATCGACTTGCGCAACGAGCGCTCTTCCGGTCCGCGCACGGTGATGTCGAGGCCGATGCAGTAACCGGCGATGTGCTTCATCGCGTCTTCGCGCTTCACCCGGTCGGCCTTGGTGCCGATGATAGCGACCAGTTCGATCTCGTGATCGGTGCGGCGGTCGGGATGGCGAATGACGATGTCGTCGCCGGCGCCGCCGAGTGAACTGGTCGCCTTCAGGAACAGGCCGACGCGCTGGATTTCGGCGATCTGGTTCTGATGATGCAGTTCGGGATCGGACTGCGCTTCCTCGAGATGCTTCTTGTAGTTCACGGGCGCCGCGACGATCTTGCCCGGATTGGCGACCGGCGACAGCAGCCTGCAATCGGCCAGCGCCAGGACCTTGGCATCCTTGGCGAGCTTCTCAACCTCGGCGCGGATCGCCGGCAGGTTGGCGATCATCAAATCGTAAGTGGGCAGCGGATAGTGGGACGCCGGCAGGATCTTGAGCGCGGCGGTGACGTCCTTGACGCGGTCGCCTTCGACAAGACCGAGGCGATTATCGTTGAAGCGGCAGAGTTGCATGAGTGATATCCGATCGAAACGAAGGGGAATTTTGCGGCCACCGGATCGCACGTTTCGACGCTCCGCGCCAGTCGCCGGGCGTCGATCGCGGCCCTTGCATATCCGCTAGTTGTTTACCGCGGCCGGCGCGGCCAGCACGCTCTGACAGGCGGGCGGCAGGTCCGCCATGGTTAAACCCCGCGCCGGCTTGCCGCCGGGGATCACCGGCTTGGGATGCAGCACCTTGTCGGAGAACCAGTAATCGAGGCCCTTGCCGCAGCCGTCATCGGAAGGCACCGGCGGCTGCTTGCGGCAATTCGGCGAATCGGCCGGGCATTCCAGCCGGACGTGAATATGGTCGTGGTGGGCGTACCAGGGCCGCACCTTGTCCATCCAGGTGGGATGCTTGTCGCCCTGCATCTGGCACAGCTCCTTCTTGATCGCGGCGTTGACCAGAACGCGCTCGACGTGCGGCTGTTCGGCCGCGGTGCGGATGAAGGCGGCGTGGGCCGGTGTCCAGGTTTTCGGATTGATGTTTTTCCAGTCGTCCGACACCAGATTGGTCGCCGCGGTTTTCTCGCGTTCGTCCGCGCTGAGAGTGTGGTCGGGCATCGGCATGAACCAAATATCGACGTCCAGGCCGATCTGGTGACTCATATGGCCGAACGGCAGCGGACCGCCGCGCGGCTGCGCCATGTCGCCGACCAGAATGCCTTTCCAGCCGGTCGCCTTGGCGGCGGCGGGCGCGAATTTTTCCAGGAAGTTGACCAGGCTGGGGTGACCCCAGTTTCGGTTGCGCGAGACGCGCATGATCTGCCAGGTCGGGCCGTTGACCGGCAGCGCGACGCCGCCTTGCAGACAGCCGCGCGGGTAATAGCCGATCGCCACCGCCTTGCCGATGGTCGGAAGCTGCTTGGCGGCGAACAGAAGTTTAGCCGCTATCGTTTCCTTCTTGTCGGCTTCCTTTTTGTCAGCCGCCGCGGGCTTGTCAGTCGTCGCCGCGGGCTTTTCGGACGTTGCCGCGGGCTTGTCGGTCTTTGCAGCCGGCTTGTCCGGCGGCGCCGCCGGTTTGTCGTTGGCGGCGGCGCTGCCAGCCAGCGCCAGCATGAACCCGAAACAGATGGCAATTCTGGTCAACATGATGGTTCCAAGTTAGCGGCTCCGCCGGCCTCTGTCAGGTTAAATGGTGGCGATGGTTTATCGCCGGCGGCCCGGGATCCGGCGATTTTTATGGTTAACCATGGCTTAACGAAGACACCGCCGCGCCAGGTTTGGCACTGGCTTTTGCCGGCGCGGGGCGCGAGATTGGCGCGGGGGAACTCTTCGTGCCGCGTCCGACGCTTGCGATTGCCATTCTTGCCATGCTGTTCGGCGTCGCCGCGCCGGCGCGCGCCGAAATTATCATCACCGTCGACAAGTCGACGCAGCGGCTGACCGCGACGGTCGACGGCTTCACCCGTTTTGAATTTCCCGTATCGACCGGCCGGACCGGCTATCGCACGCCGAACGGCAGCTATCGGCCGGAGCGTCTGGCGGTGAAATGGTTCTCGCGCACCTACGACTGGTCGCCGATGCCGCATTCGATTTTCTTTCATGGCGGTTATGCCATTCACGGCAGCTATGAGATCTCGCGTCTCGGCAGTCCGGCCTCGCATGGCTGCATCAGGTTGCACCCGGATAACGCGGCGGCCTTGTTCGCGCTGGTGCAGGCGAATGTGAAGGACACCCGGATCGTCATCCGTGGCGACGCGCCGGCCGCGCAACGCCGCGATAACTCGGGGCGCCGAACACGGCCGCGCGCGCCGTCGCCGGAGCCGCCGCCGAATACGTTTGAAAGCATTTTCCTGACACCGGGGCGCAATCGCTAAAGCCTTTTCTTGCGGGTGCGTGCCGCCTTTTTGGCCGAGCGCGATTTGGCCGCTGTCGATCGCGCGGCGGATGCCTTGCCGCCCAGTTTTCCGCCCTTGCGTGAGGCGGTATGGCTTTCCTTCTTGCCGCGCCCGGAACCGGACTTCTTGCCGCCGTGGCTTTCCTTGTTGACGGTCGCCCAGGCGCGCCGCTCGGATTCCGCTTTGGAAACGCCGCGATCCTCGTAACCTTCCTCGATATGTTCGGCCTTGCGCTTCTGCTTGTCGGTGTCGGCTGACTTGTCGCCGCGCGGCATGAGGCTTCTCCTCGTTTGATCCCCGCGAGATTGAACGCATGGAAATGTGGGCTGGTTCCGGACCGCGGGCGTGCGTCATCGCCCGTATTCTTTGTCGGCCCCGGGCAGGCCGTCGCTTGATCTCGCATTCTTTTGCTCCCTCGATAAAACGAGGGCGCGCGGAACGCCGGAGCCACGACAGCCCCGTAGCCCTGCGTATGTGTGAGTTTTTAGATACGCAGGTTAGTCACCACGAAACTGCCGGATCCCCGGCGTCCCGCGCGCGGTGTTTATAGGTTTGCTCCGCTTGACCCCCGGTGGACTGACCTTTTCAGGCGCCTCTTTGCTTTGAGGTGAGCCTATCCACCGCTGCGGGGCTTCCCGGCGCATGACGAGGATGCTTCCTCGCCTTCGAGTTCATCGGACCCTGGTATCTAGCCCTTTGAATCCCAAAGGCTTCTGCCCCTTTGGCCACGCGCCAATCCGCCCCAGTGATGCGCGGCTGGCGCATCGGGACCCAGCGGCTTGGACCGCTGACGGGTTTGTTGCGCCGAATCTCCGACACACCCGCCAGCCACCGCTCCCCGCCCCAGCATCTGACGACGCTGATCAAACGCCCCTCGTTAGATGGGACGGGATAACGGTGTATATAGTCCTACTAGGATTATATGTCAATAAGAAAAAAGCGAGGGCGACGGAAAAGACCACCGCCGGCTCGTAGGGTGGGCTAAGCGAAGCGAGCCCACCATGTTCGCGGCGGTCTGACGCGGTGGGCTCGGCGCGGAGCCCGGACGGCGCAAAGCGCCGATCCGGGTGCGCCTTTGCCCACCCTACAAGCGTTTGTCCGGAGCGGACGACGACCTCCGGAATATCGCGGGCCGACAAAATCTGTAGGATGCGCCGCGCGACCGAAACTCCAGCCGACAGCAGGACCGCCATGCGATTGATCGCCCTCGAAGAACACTTCACCACGCCGGCTTTTCTCGACGGACCCGGCAAGGGCTTCAAGGAGGGCATGTTGCGCGCCGGCGGCGAACGCGCCGCCGCGACTTTCGCCAAGCTCGCCGATATCGGCGATGGCCGCGTCGCCGCCATGGACGAAGCCGGCGTCGCGATGCAGGTGCTGTCGCTGAATTATCCCGGCGCCGAGCAATTGGACGGCAACGACGCCATCGCCTTTTCGCGCGACGCCAACGATCTGCTCGCCGCCGCCCTGCGCAAGCACCCCAAGCGTTTCGCCGGCTTCGCCTCGCTGCCGACCGGCGCGCCGGAGGCCGCCGCCGATGAACTGACGCGCTGCGTGCGTGAACTCGGCTTCAAGGGCGCCAACATCAACGGCCACAATCGCGGCCGCTATCTCGACGATCCGTTCTACGCGCCGATTCTGGCGCGCGCCGAGGCGCTCAACGTGCCGATCTATCTGCATCCCACCTTGCCGCCGCCGGCGGTGATGCAGGCGTCCTATTCAGGCTTTCATCCGGCGACGACCTTCATGATCGCCGGGCCCGGCTGGGGCTGGCACATCGAGACCGGCATGCACATCCTGCGCATGGTGCTCGGCGGCGTGTTCGACCGCTTTCCAAAATTGCAGATGGTGATCGGCCATCTCGGCGAGGCGCTGCCGTTCATGATGCCGCGCATCGAGGCCTCCGCCGCGATGCTGCCGCCGGGCGCGGGACCGAAGAAGCCGCTCGGCGACTACATGCGCGAGAATTTGCACTACACCTTCGGCGGCTTCAATTACGCGCCGACCTTCGCCGACCTCATCGCCAATGTCGGCGCGGCGCGCATCATGTTCTCGGTCGATTATCCTTACGGCTCGATGATCGAGGCGCGCGAATTTCTCGAAGGCTTGCCGATCAGCGACGCGGACCGCGCAGCCATCGCGCACGGCAATGCGGAGAGGTTGCTGGGGGTGTAGGGGGGCTTTACTCCCAGCGGTGAGAGGGATGCGCCTGGCGTCGTCCTTTATACCTCCTTGATACGGCACGGCGTCTTTCCCCATCGTAATCTTATGGCGACGCCGCCATTTTCAGGTCGCTACCGAAAAAGCGAAGTGAAAATGGAGGTGGCAATG
>CAIMEA010000141.1 GCA_903839845.1 uncultured Hyphomicrobiales bacterium | reverse complement strand
GCGCCATGAACCATGCCGGCAGATAGGCGCCGATCGGCAGCAGCGACAAGGTCATCGGCCCGAAGCGCTCGGCGATCGCGGCAATATGTGCGCCGGAGCCGGTGTCGCCGGCAAAATAAATGGCGCCCGCCGGCGTCTCCACCACGAAGCCACCCCACAAAGTGACGTTGCGGTCGAACGGCCCGCGCGCGGAAAAATGTTCGGCCGGAACGTAAGTCACGCTGACTCCATCGCGCAACGAATGGCGCCGCCACCAATCCAGCTCCACGACATTGTCGTGCGGCACAACCCGTCCGACCTTCAACCCGGTGACGACCGGCGGCCGGTCGCGGCGTTGCAGCGCGGCGAGTGTCGCGCGATCGAGATGGTCATAGTGGCTGTGACTGAGCAGCACGACATCGATCTTCGGCAGATCTTCGAAGGCAATCGCCGGCGGACGCGCCCGCCTGACGCCGAGCCAGGACTGCGGCCCGACGCGCTCCGACCACACCGGGTCGGTGAGGATATTGAAACCCGCGACTTGCAGGAGCACCGTGGCATGGCCGATCAACGTGACGCGAACGCCGTCACCGACGCGGGCAATGGGCTTGGACGATTCAATGTTGGCGACATGCCGCGGCCATGGCGCCGGCTGCCGGGTGAGAAACCATTTCAGCGCCCGCGCGCCGCCATGCTGCGCATGACCGCTGGCGTTGACGAAGCGGCCATTGATGTGCCGCGCGGCCGCGAACGGTTCGGCGGGCGGACGGTTCATCCCATCAACGCCGCATACGACAGGAACCCGACGCGATCGCCGGGCGAGATCGTCGTGACATCCTCGGCAAATTCCAGAAGCCCGTCGGTCTCGGTCAGCGATGTCAGAATGCCGGCGCCATCCTGCGGATGCTTCACCGCCTCGACCTCGCCATCGGCGCCGAGGCGCAGCGCGACGCGAACATATTCGCGGCGGTCTTTCTTCTTCTTGTAGGCAAAGGCCGCGCGCACCGGCAGAGGCAGCAGGTTTTGCGGCCGCGCGCCACCGAGCCGCAGCAGCAGCGGCTTGACCACGCGCACGAAGGTGACAAACACCGCCACCGGATTGCCCGGCAGGCCGACGAAGGCCGCGCCGGCATGCGCGGCGCGATCCTTGCGCGGCGCGGCGCGGATCACGCCCATCGCCACCGGCCGGCCCGGCTTGATGGCGACGCGCCAGAACGTCAGCGAACCGATGCGCTCGACCGCGCCACGCACATGATCGGCCTCACCGGTGGAAACACCGCCCGAGGTGATGACCAGGTCATGCCAGGCGGCGGCCTTTGCCAGCGCGCGCGCCAGTTCGGCCGGCTCGTCGGCGAGAATGCCGAGATCGGTGACCACCACGCCCAGACGTTCGAGCAGCGCGCTCAGGAGATAACGATTGGCATCGTAGATCGCCGCGCCGCCCCGCGTGCTGCCCGGCTCGACGACTTCGTCGCCGGTCGAGAAGATCGCGACCTTGAGCCGCCGCCGCACAACGATTTCGGTCAGACCGAGCGCGGCCAACAGCGCAATGTGCTGCGCTTCCAGCACTGAACCGGCCGGCAACACCAGCCGGCCCGCCGGCACATCTTCGCCGGCTAATCGACGGTTGGCGCCGAGGGCGAGGCCTTTCGGCACGATGACAATGTCGCCATCGACGGTCACGTCTTCCTGCATGAAGACAGTGTCGGCGCCGGCGGGCATCGCCGCGCCGGTGAAAATGCGGATCGCCTGCCCCGGGGCGACTGCGATGGTCGCGCGCGCGCCGGCCTGCAGCCGGCCGGAGACGGCAAGTCTTGTGTCGCCGTCGCGCGCGAGATCGCTATGGCGCACGGCGTAGCCGTCGACCGCGGAATTATCGAAAGGCGGCAGATCGACCGGCGCCACTATATCGGCGGCGGTGACGCGGCCGCGCGCGCTGCGCAACGGCACGCGCTCGGTGTCGCCGACCGGCGCGATGCGCTCGGCGATCAGCCGCTCCATGTCGACAAGCGGCAGCAGTGGGCCGGAGAAAGCGAAACAGTCGTCGGTCAATTGCGCCATGGGATGCCCGTTATGAAGCCGCCACAGTCGCAATCGCCACCGCGTGCTTGAGCAGCAGATCGGCAATCGCATCGATATTGTTGAGGTCGACCACCGGCACTTTCGCGTCCGGCACGGTGCTGTCGGAAGCGACCGCGACGATGTGCGGGTCTTCCGGGTGGATCAGCGGCTTGCCGTTGGCGATGCGGTGAATTTCCAGTTTGGGAAAGGCGTCGCGCTTGAAGCCCTCGACCAGCACCAGATCGACCGGCGACATCTTGGCGACGAGGTGCGGCAGATCCCATTCCGGTTCTTCGCGCAGCTCGTGCAGAATCGCCCAGCGCCTGCCCGACGAGATAATGACCTCGGTGGCGCCGGCCGCACGGTGCATGAAACTGTCCTTGCCCGGCGTGTCGAGATCGAAGCCGTGATGCGCGTGCTTGAGCGTCGATACCTTGATGCCGCGCGCCAGGAAACACGGGATCAGTTTGGTGACCAATGTGGTCTTGCCCGAGCCGCTCCAGCCGGCAAGACCGATAATACGCATGTCACTCATCGTAGCCCGCCTTTGAAAATGAAATGGTACCGACTCACGGCCACGGCCTTATCTGCACCGGCGAGCCAGCGGAATAGCCCTCGCTTTCGGCCGGCACCAAAATCCAACCGTCCGAACGCGCCAGCAAGGATAGCGGCAGATATTTGCTGGCCAACGGCTCGGCCTGGCCCGATCCGCGCCGCACCGGCACGACCTCGGCGAGCCCGACGGTCGATGTGACTTTGCGCGACAACGGCAACATCTCGACCGGGTCGCGGTCCGCGTTGTTCGCCATCGCCAGCCGATCCAGGATGCGTCGCCCAACCAACAGCCAGAGGGCCAGCGCGGCATCGAGCCGGCCCGGCAACAGCAGGATAGGCCGCGGACCGGCAAAGCCAACCGCCGCGGTCTCGCCCGGCGTGACCGCGATGCCGTGCACGGCGACTTCGCAATCGCGCGCCATCGTGTGCACGCCGGTGTCGTTGCGCCCCGAACCGGTGCCGCCGATGACCACGATAGCGTCGGTGTTTTCCGCCGCCAGCACGGTGCCGAGATCGCGGCCCGCGTCGTCGAGCTTTACGGTGCCGCCGCGCCGTTCGATATCGCCGGCAATCAGTCGCGCCGCCGCGATGACGATGGCGCTGCCCCGCAACGGAAGCAAACGAATGCGCGGCTCACGCACCGCGACGCGCGACAGCCCGGTGGCGGCGAGAGCCGCGAGATCGATCATGCGCAGGCGCTCGCCGCTGCGCCGCAACGGGATCGCCGGATCGCTGTCGCCGCCGGCCGGAAGGACGCCGTCGCCGGGATTGATGGTGGCCAGCGCCTCGGCATTGCCGTTGATGATCCTGATCGTATCGAAGGGCGCGACACTGTCGGTGTCCGGCGGCAAGGCCTGCCCGGTCTCGATCCGCTGCGGCGGGTGCAGCAGCGGCACCGGCGCATAGCCGCTGGCGCCGAGCGTCAGGTCAGCGTCGATGGCCCAGCCGTCGAGCAGCGCCAGCGCGGCGGTCGGACGGGCCGCGGCGACGGCGTCGGCGGCCAGCGTGCGGCCCGCCGCCGTGGCAACATCGAGCGTGCGCGGCGTCACCGGTTTGACCCGCAAATCGATCATTGCCAGCACGTCGGCAAGCCGGGTCAGCCGTGAAATCGCCTGGATGGTCTCTGACGCCGCCGCCATAATGCCGTACTTGACCTTCTGAACCGCAAGAGCCTTCAGTCTAGCTCAATCGAAGCCCCGGCAGGAGCGAAGCTTTTGGACGAAAAGATCATGAATCTGAGGGGGTTGAAATGCCCTCTGCCGGCCTTGCGGGTGAAGAAAATGCTGTCCGGTTTGAAAGCCGGCGACATCGTCGTCGCGGAATGCACCGATCCCCTGGCCGCGCTCGATATCCCGAACCTGCTGCGGCAGACCGGCGACACGCTGGAAAGCCAACAGCGCAGGGAGGGCCTGCTGATCTTCCGGATCAGGAAGGCCTAGGTGGGGTTGCAGGCGGCTTTAGGCCTACCGCTGGCGGCGGCCCGATATGGTGGCTGACCAAACGATATCGCGGTGCGGCAAAACTTTGACGTCGGGCCTTTCGCCCTGTACCCGATCACCCAACATAAGCGGTGCGCGGGCTCCCGTGCCCAGCCGCGCCAAACCACGAAAAACACCTGAATAATGGCCCCTCCCCCTCTTTTGCAGCTCTCCGGCATCAAGCTGACTTTCGGCGGCACGCCGCTCTTGTCGGGCGCCGACCTGTCGGTATCGACCGGAGAGCGCGTCTCCCTGGTCGGGCGCAACGGCTCCGGCAAATCGACGCTATTGAAGATCGCGGCGAAACTGGTCGAGCCCGATTCAGGCAGCGTCTTCGTGCAGCCCGGC
>CAIMEA010000140.1 GCA_903839845.1 uncultured Hyphomicrobiales bacterium | reverse complement strand
CCGCTCAGCTTTCGGTCTTATGCCGGGGAAAGGCCCGGATTGTCAAGAAAACCGAGTCTTTTGGCCTCCCCGCCGCCATCCGCGCGTTTACGCTCGTCTGGCGGGCTAGGGCGGGGAAGTGGGAGAGATGCCTCAACCCTCGCCTTTGGCCGGCGCCATAACCGGCCCCTCGCCCTCGGCCCCCGAATAGGTCAGCCGGTAGCCGACGCCCAGTTCGGTGGCCAGGATCTTCGGCGAGTCCGCGTTCGGTTCGATCTTCTGGCGCAGCTTGCGCACGAAAATCCGCAGGTAATGGGTGTCCTGCATGTGGATCGAGCCCCACACTTCTTTCAGGAGATGCTGGTGGGTGACGACGTTGCCGGCATGCTGGGCCAAGACCTGCAACAGCCGGTATTCCTTCGGCGTCAGCGCCAGCCGGGCGCCGTTGAGCATCACCGCGCGGGCGGCCAGATCGATGGTCAGCGGACCGACGGTGACGGCGGGCTCGCCGGAGGCGGCGCGCGACTGGCGGCGCAAGGCGACACGCACGCGCGCCAGCAATTCAGCGATGCCGAACGGCTTGACCACATAATCGTCGGCGCCGATTTCCAGCAGGCGCACCTTCTGCGCCTCGCTCGAGCGCACCGACAGGACGATGATCGGCACGGTCGACCAGGAGCGGATGCGTTCGACCACTTCGGAGCCGTCCATGTCGGGCAGGCCGAGGTCGACAATGACGATGTCGATCGGCCGCAAGGTCGCGGCGCGGATCGCCTCGGTGCCGGTGCCGGCCTCGTGCACGACGAAGCCGTTCAATTCAAAACCGGTGCGCAGGAAACGGCGGATCTGGATTTCATCGTCGACGACGAGAACGATCGGGGCTGGTTCACTCATCTGCGTCGCTTTCCATTTGAGGGACGGTGGCTTGCGTCACCGGCAGTTCGATGGCCAGGGTCGTGCCCTTGCCGAGGCCGTCGCTGACGGCGTTCATCTTGCCGCCATTGGCGGCGATAAAGGCGTTGGCGATCCACAGGCCGAGGCCGGAACCGCTGGTGACGGCGGCGTGGCGTTCGCCGCGGACGAAGCGATCCCAGATCCGCGGCTGTTCGCTCTCGGTCAATCCCGCGCCTTCGTCGCTGACGCTGAGGATCATGCGGCCGTCGCGGGCGCGCGCGGCGACGCTGATGTGCGAGCCGGGCTGCGAATATTTGGCGGCGTTGTCGAAAATCTGCACCAGCGCCTGCTTGACCAGAACCGGATCGATATGAACGAGCGGCAGATCGGCCGGGATATTCAGTACGACGCGGTGGCCGGCCAAGCGGCCGCGGCAGCGTTCCAGCGCGCTGTCGATGATGTCGGCCGGGTCGGCCCATTCGGATTGCGGCTTGATGCCGTCCGAGGAAATGCGCGTGGCGTCGAGCAGGTTCTGGATGTCGTCGTTGAGACGTTCGGCTTCATTGCGCACGTCCTGCACCAAAGCCTGCAAACTCGGCTCGTTTTGCAAGGCCGGCGCGGTGCTCAACACGGTGGCGGCGCCGAGGATCGAGGCCAAAGGTGTGCGCAATTCGTGGCTGACCGAGCCGATCAATGCCTCGCGCAGTTGGTCGGTCTGCGAGCGCATATGCGCTTCGTTGATGGCGTGAGCGATGCCGAGGCGCTCGAGCGTCGCAGTGGCGTCGGCCAAAGCGGTATCGACGCGCGAGCGCAATTCGTCGGAAGCGCCCTGCGAGTGGCGGCCGAAATTGACGGCGATCAGGCCGAATTCCGGCGACTTCGGCGACACCGCGCGCACCAGCCAGATGTCTCCGTCGTCGCCGGCGACGGTCACGCCGGTGGCGTAGTCGCGGCGGCTGGCTGCGAATCCCTCGACCGCGGCCAGAACCTGGTCGGGGACTGCGGCACTGGCGTGCCGTTTGTTGCTGCCGGCGGAATCGCGCGCGCCGGAGAACAGCACCACCTTGTGCTGCATGACCGTGCTGAGATGATCTTCAATCGCCGACTGGATATCCGACACGTCGAAGGCAACCGCGAGCCGGCGCGAGAAGGAGTACAGATCGCGCATGTCGATTTCGCGCTGGCGCGAGATTTCCAGTTGCCTTCTCAGCCGGGTCGCCAACTGACTGACCACGATGGCGACGAAGACATACAGGACAAGGTTGATGACTTCCTGCGGATCGGTGATGTGGAAACTGTACATCGGCTCGAAGAAGAAGAACGCCGAGGCGGCCACCCCGAGGGCGGCGGCAAACAGCGCCGCGACGATGCCCCAGCGGGTCGCCGCGATCAGCACCGGGATCAGATAGGCGACGGTGCCGCGGGTCAGTCCGACCTGCACAATAATGAGAAAAATCAGCAGGGTGGTGCCAACGACCAGGCCAAAGGTCAGCACCAGGCCGCGCAGTTCCTTGCGAAAACCCTTGAATTTGAAGGTGTAGGCCATCGGCAGCCGGTCCGCAGACATTTATTTGAAGGCGGGCGCATATATACGCCGGCGGGGCCTTGATTGTCTCTTGTTTGTCTTTATCGCTTGTTTGTCTTTATCACTTGTTTGTCTTGGCCCTGTTGGTTACATAGCGCGACCAATTGGGGCCTTTTCGGGCCTTTTTTGGCCGCGGAGAGGTGGCAGAGTGGT
>CAIMEA010000139.1 GCA_903839845.1 uncultured Hyphomicrobiales bacterium | reverse complement strand
GCCGCGCATGAATACTTCCTGCGCTCGGAGCAGATCCCGACCCGCGTGCGTCTGGCGGTAGCCGAGGAACTGGTTGCCGGCGGCGGCAAGCGCTGGCGCGCCGGCGGCATCATGCTGCAGTTCCTGCCCAAGTCGGCTGAGCGCGCGCGCATGGATCTCGATCCCGGCAATGCGCCGGAAGGCGTCGAGGTCACCGCCGCGCCGGAAGACGATGCCTGGGTGCAGGGCCGCGCGCTGCTCGAGACCGTCGAGGATGTCGAACTGATCGATCCGGCGGTGTCGAGCGAGCGGCTGGCTTACCGGCTGTTCCACGAGCCCGGCGTGCGCGTGTTCAAGAGTCTCGACGTGCGCGCCGAATGTTCGTGCTCGCGCGAGACGGTCGAGGCAATGCTGCGCAGTTTCTCGCAGGACGATCGCGATCACATGGTCGAAGACGGCAAAATTTCCGTTACCTGTGAATTCTGCAGTTCGACTTACACATTCGCGCCCGGCGAGACCGATCCGAAGCCGGAGAATTAGGCAGGACACGTGCCGTTGACACGCCGCTCATTCCCGCGAAAGCGAGAATCCAGTCGAACGAAGAACTGGGCCCCCCTCTTCGCGGGGACGAGCGGAATTCTTTTCTGCCTTTTGATTCCAGATTACGCCATCGCCCAAACTTGCCCGGCGCCGCTTAAAGACGCGCGCAAGCTCGTTCTCGTCACGACCGACACGATGCATGCGACGACCGCGAGTCTTCAGCGCTTCACCCGGGCTTCGCCGTCCGCGAAGTGGACGGCGGAGAGCGGCCCGGTCACGGCCCTGATCGGGCTCAGGGGCGTCGGCTGGGCGCATGCCTTCCGCGCCTTCGCGCAACCCGGCGAGCCGGTGAAGGTGGATGGCGACAAGCGCGTGCCGGCCGGTTTTTTCAAGATAGGCCGGCGGTTCGGCTTCTCGCCATCGGAGCGCCCCGGTTATTTGCGGATCGAGGAAGGCATGACCTGCGTCGATGATCCCAACTCGCCCGCCTACAACACCATCACCTCGCGCGCGAATGTCGGCTGGCAGGTGCGCGGCGAGAATATGTGGCGGGTGCCGGTCTATCGGCGCGGTCTGCTGGTCGAGTATCCGACCAACCGCGCGGCGCGCGCCGGGTCCTGCATCTTCATGCATGTGTGGCGTCCCGGCGCCAACGGGACGAATGGCTGCGTCGCCTTGCCCGAGCCGCAGTTGGCCAGCTTGCAGGATTTCGCCGACAGCGGCGCGGTGCTGGCCGTGCTGCCGGGTCAGGCGCTGGATCGCTTCAAGGGCTGTTTGCCGGCTCCGTCACCCTGAGCTGCGAGCCATGGACGGATCACTAATTGATCGTGCGGACGCCGCTGGCCGATGGCGCATCCAGCGAAAATGCCGGGATCTCGATATCGAAATGCTCGCCGCCATCGGTAATCATGCCGTAGCTGCCGAGCATGAAGCCGGACGGCGTCGGTAGCGGCACCCCGCTGGTGTATTCGAACGATTCCCCCGGTTTGAGCACCGGTTCCTCGCCGACGACACCCGGACCCTTGACCTCCTGCAATCGGCCGGAAGCGTCGGTGATGCGCCAATGGCGGGTCTTGAGCTGCACGGTCTCGGAGCCGTGATTGGCAATATCGATCGTATAGGACCAGAAGTAATAGCCATTGCTGGGCGACGACCGCTCGGCGATAAAGCGGGGCGTCACCGTGACCTCAATCTTGCGAGTTACCGCGCGGTACATTTAAAAGCCTTATTATTATACGACGCGGGAACTCGCTATTCGTCCCAGTTCTGGGACTATGGCTGAAACGCTGGACGAAAGAAATTCTCTTCATGGCCCCGGTTCCGACCGAACGCGATCTCCGCCTTGATCTGTTTCGCGGGCTCGCCCTCTGGCTGATCTTCCTCGATCATATTCCGTCCAATCTGGTGAGCTGGGTCACCATCCGCAATTACGGATTTTCCGACGCCACCGAAATTTTCGTGTTCATCTCCGGCTATACCGCCGCCTTCGTCTATGGCCGGGCGATGGCGGCGAGCGGTTTTATCATCGCTTCCGCCCGCGTGCTCAAGCGCGCCTGGCAGATCTACGTCGCGCATGTCTTTTTGTTCGCGATTTATCTGGCCGAGATTTCCTACGTCTCGCACTCCTTCGACAATCCGCTCTATTCGGAAGAAATGGGCGTGCTGAATTTTCTCAACAACCCGGATGTCACCATCATCCAGGCGCTGCTGCTGAAATTCAAACCGGTCAACATGGATGTGCTGCCGCTCTATATCGTGCTGTTGCTCTGGTTCGCGCCGATCCTGTGGCTGCTGCTGCGCTCGCCGAGTTTGGCGCTTTTGGTGTCGGCCGCGATCTACACATTGTCGTGGATGTTCGAGTGGAATTTGCCGGCCTATCCGAGCGGCGACTGGGCGTTCAATCCGCTGGC
Organism: uncultured Hyphomicrobiales bacterium; assembly: GCA_903839845.1. Lineage (GTDB taxonomy): Bacteria > Pseudomonadota > Alphaproteobacteria > Rhizobiales > Xanthobacteraceae > Pseudolabrys. The sequence continues at coordinate 4,715 of CAIMEA010000139.1, read as the reverse complement.
CTGGCAACTGCTGTTCGTGTTCGGCGCCTGGTGCGCGCTCGGCGGCGCGGGCAGGCTGGCGCGCTGGACCAAGTCGCGCGTGGTTGTCGGGCTGGCTTTCTGCTACCTCGCCTTCGCGTTCAGCATAGCGATGACCTGGTATTTTCCGATGCTCGGCGCCTATGTGCCGAGCATCGTCGGCGAAGCCATCTACCCGATCGACAAGACCAATCTCGACGTTCTGCGCATCCTGCATTTCCTGTCGTTGGCGGTTATCACCGTCCGGCTGGTGCCGCCTGACTGGCCGGCGCTCAAGTCGCCGTTATGCTGGCCGGCGATCGTCTGTGGCAGGCATTCGTTGGAAATATTCTGCCTCGGCGTCTTCCTATCCTTCGCCGGACACTTCGTGTTCACCGAGGTTTCCAACCGTGTTTTCATGCATGTCGTTGTCAGCCTTAGCGGCATTGCCATAATGGTTGGCGCTGGGGCGCTCATTTCGTGGTATAGACGGATCGAGCGACAAGGATCGGGACCGCGGCCGCCTGCGACCAAGCCGGGCTATGCGGGGAGCGAAGCATGAAGGGGCGCTTTATCTTTTTGCTGGCCCTGCCGCTCGTGGTGGGGGTTTGCCAGATTGTGCCAGGGCCGGCCTGGGCGCAGGCCTTAACCGAATGCGATGTGCCGAATCGGCAGAACGAGATCGATTTTCCCCTGCCGCAGGTGAAAAAGGCCATCGCCGCCAAACATTTGAACGTTCTGGTGCTGGGAGCCGGTTCGTCGCAGCTTCCGGGACCCTCGGGCGCGAAAAACGCCTATCCGGCGCGCCTGCAACAGGCTCTGAGCGCGAGATTGCCCGGAGTCGAGGTCAATGTCGCGACCGACGTCAAACCGACCCGTACGGCCGTGGAAATGCTCAAGACGCTAAAAACGTCGCTGGCGGACGCGAAGCCGGCCCTGATGATCTGGCAGACCGCGACCGTCGACGCCATGCAGGCGGTCGACCCGGACCAGTTCAGCCACGCGCTGGACAAAGGCATCAAAATTGCCCGTTCGGCCGGGTCGGACGTCATTTTCATCAACCCGCAATACAGTCCGCGCACGGAATCGATGATTGCCCTGGCGACTTACGTCGAGAACCTCCGTTGGGTTGCACTGCAGCATGAAGTGCCCCTGTTCGACCGATTCAACCTTATGAAAGCATGGGCGGATTTGGGGACCTTCGACCTCTATTCGGCCACGAAAAAACTTGATATGGCTGAGCGTGTACATGGCTGCCTCGGGGGCCTGCTGGCGGATCTCGTGCTGGAAGCATCAAAGGCAAGCGTTCCAAATACCGACAGTGGCCGAGAGCCGGGCAAGTAGGCGGGCTTAGGGGACGGAAACGGTGCAAACTATCGATCTCGCCTGCCGGGCCTTTCAGCGGCTCGCTGTTGTCGTCTTTTTTGCATCGATCGCCATGCCGCTTTCGGCGCAGGCCGAGCCGCCCGCGGGCGCGCCGCCGTGCAATCCGCGACACGACCTCATCCGGCTTTCGACGTCGTTGAAACATGTGGCGCACAAGCTCGCCACCGGCGAGCCGATCACCATCGTCGCGCTCGGCTCGTCATCGACCGCGGGCGCCGGCGCCAGCTCGAGCCTCAACTCCTATCCGAGCCAGCTCGCGCTCGAACTGCAACGGCACTTCCCCGGGCATCGAATTTCCGTACTCAATCGTGGCGTCAACGGGGAGGAAGTCCCCGATATGCTCAAGCGCTTCGATGAGGCCGTGATCGCCAACAAGCCCGATTTGCTGCTGTGGCAGATGGGCACCAATTCATTGATCCGCGATCACACTCTCAACGACCGTGGCGCTTCGATCCGCGAAGGCGTCGACAAGGCGCGCGCCATCGGCTCCGACGTTGTGCTGATCGATCCGCAATTCGCGCCCAAGGTCATCGCCAAGCCGCAGGTTGGCAAGATGGTCGAATTCATTGCCGCCACCGCCAAGATGGAAGACGTCGGGCTGTTTCGCCGGTTCGAGGTGATGAAGGAATGGAGCGAGACCGAGCACCTGCCTTTCAGCAGCTTCGTGATCGCCGACGGCCTGCACATGAACGATTGGGGCTATGCCTGCATGGCCAAGGGCCTCGGCATGGCGATCGCCGAGGCCGCGCAGCGGCCGGTCGTGTCGGCGAAGGTCGTGCCGACCGTGCACTGGGAATACGCCGACTGACGCCGGCGCATTCCGGATTTCCTCAGACCTTATCCAGCGCGGCCAGCAGATCCTCGATCACATCGTCGGCGTGTTCGAGCCCGCAGGACAATCGCACCAGCCCGTCGCCGATGCCGAGTTCGGCGCGCTGATCCGGCGTCAGGCGTTGATGCGTGGTCGTGGTCGGGTGCGTGATCAGGCTCTTTGCATCGCCGAGATTATTGGTAATCAGGATCAGCTTCAGGCCGTTGAGGAAGCGGAACGCGCCCTCCTTGCCGCCCTTGATTTCGAACGACACCAAAGTCGATCCGGCCTTCATCTGCTTCTTGACGATATCGGCCTGCGGATGATCGGCGCGGCCCGGATAGATCAGCCGGGTGAGTTTGGCGTGACCGGCGAGCGCATCCGCCACCTTGCCCGCCGTTTGCGTCTGCCGCTCGACGCGCACGGCCAAGGTCTCGAGTCCCTTGAGCATGACCCAGGCATTGAACGGCGACAGCGACGGGCCGGTCTGCCGCATGAGCTGATGATAGTTATCGACGATCAGCTTCTCCGTGGCGAGGATGACGCCGCCGAGCACGCGGCCCTGGCCGTCGATGTGCTTGGTCGCCGAGTAAACGACCACGTCGGCGCCGAGCGTCAGCGGGCTCTGGTATAAAGGCGTGGCGAAGACGTTGTCGATCACGAGCTTGGCGCCGGCATTGTGCGCGATGTCGGCGACCGCCTGGATGTCATATACCTCCAGCGTCGGATTGGTCGGCGTCTCCATGAAGAACACCTTGGTGTTCTTGGTGACGGCGGCCTGCCAAGCCTTGAGGTCCTTGCCATCGACCAGAGTGCACGGCACGCCAAAGCGCGGCAGCCAGTCCTCGATCACCCAGCGGCACGAACCGAACAACGCCTTGGCGGCGACGACATGGTCGCCCTGCCTGACCAGCCCCATCAGGGCGGTGGTGACGGCGGCCATGCCGGTCGCCGTCGAGCGCGCGGCCTCGGCGCCTTCGAGCGCGGCCATGCGCTGCTCGAACATGTCCATGGTCGGGTTGGAATAGCGCGAATAGACGTAGCCCGGGATCTTGCCGGAGAAGCGCAGTTCGCAATCCTCGGCGCTCTCGTATTTGTAGCCCTGCGTCAGGAACAGCGCTTCCGACATCTCGTTGTATTGCGAACGGAGCGTGCCGGCGTGCACCAGCCGGGTTTCGGGGCGGTAGTTTTTTTCGTTGGAAGAGGACATCGCAGGGCTCCTGTGGCCGATACGCCAAAAGCGTTGGCGCAATAAAAAACCGGCCGGAGATAAAATCTCGGCCGGGCACACGTGTCCCCGGCCTTTTAGCGCGTTGTTTTACGTGGCGGCAAGCCGGCCGGCTTCAAATGACCACGGGATAAATTGGTTGTACCGGGACGCGCGGCTTCCCGTCAAGCCGCCCGTCGGGTTAGATCGGCCCCCGCAGACAAAGGGTAAAGACACCGTGGCACTCGATTTCGCCCTGGACGACAAGGGCATTTTGCCAGATCGGATGATCGCGCAATTGGCCGCAGACGGTGGGATATTGCCGTCGGTCGAATTCCAGCCCGACCAGATCCAGCCCGCCAGTCTCGATCTGCGCCTGGGCGATATCGCCTATCGCGTGCGCGCCAGCTTCCTGCCCGGCTCGACCACGGTGGCCCGGCGCATCGACGAATTGAAGCTGCACGAATTCGCGCTCTCCGATGGCGCGGTCTTGGAAACCGGCTGCGTCTATATCGTGCCGCTGCTGGAAAGCCTGGCGCTGCCGGACGATGTGTCGGCCGCGGCCAATCCGAAAAGTTCGACCGGAAGGCTCGACGTCTTCACCCGCGTCATCGCCGACGAAATGCGCGGCTTCGATCGCATCGAGGCGGGCTATCATGGGCCACTGTACGCCGAAATTTCGCCGCGCACTTTTCCGGTCCTGGTGCGGGAAGGCTCTAGGCTGAGCCAGATCCGTTTCCGCCACGGCCATGCGCAACTGGACTCCGTCGCCTTGCGCGAACTGCACGCGCGCGAGCGGCTGGTGGATTCGGACGACGCCGACATGAATGACGGCATCGCCGTCGGCGTCGATCTGTCCGGCGCGCTCGGCGCCGGCGGCATCGTCGGCTATCGCGCCAAGCGCCACACCGGCCTGATCGATGTCGAACGCCGCGCCGGCTACAGCGTGCTCGACTTCTGGGAGCCGATGACGGCGCGCCCCGACAAGAGCCTGATCCTCGATCCCAACGAGTTCTACATTCTCGCGTCGAAAGAAGCGGTGCAGGTGCCGCCAGGCTACGCCGCCGAGATGGTGCCGTTCGATCCCTTGGTCGGAGAGTTTCGCGTGCACTATGCCGGTTTCTTCGATCCCGGTTTTGGTTATGCCGGCGCAGGCGGCAAGGGCTCGCGCGCCGTGCTCGAAGTGCGTTCGCGCGAAGTGCCGTTCATTCTCGAACATGGCCAGATCGTCGGCCGGCTGGTCTACGAGAAGATGTTGGCCATGCCGGAAAAATTATACGGCCAGGGCATCGGCTCGAACTATCAGGCGCAGAG
>CAIMEA010000138.1 GCA_903839845.1 uncultured Hyphomicrobiales bacterium | reverse complement strand
CGCCGGAACAGCAGACGGCGGAATACCTTGCCAAACTTCAGGACGAGGAAATCAAGAAGTGGTGGCCGATCATCAAGGACGCTAATATCAAAGCTCAATAAGCAACCGGCGCCTAAAGCAAAAACGGCAGGCTCGGGGCACCATCGTGCTCCAAGCCTGCCGCTTTTATTCCGGAGGGCCCGGTCTGAAGTGGATCAGACCGCCTCTTTCAGTTCCTTAGAAGCGCGGAAAGCGACCTTTTTGCTGGCCTTGATCTGGATCTGTTCGCCGGTCGCAGGATTGCGGCCGATACGCGCAGCGCGCTTGCGCACCTGAAGGATACCGAGGCCGCCGATGCGGATACGCTCGCCTTTCTTCAGATGCTTGACGATATTGCCGACGAAGTCGCCGAGTACCGCTTCAGCTTGTTTCTTCGACATCTCGTGCGATTCCGCGAGTGCTGCGGCGAGATGCTTCAACGTGACCGTCGCCGGTGCCGGGGCTTTTGCAGGTGCCGTAGCCATCAGGGGGACCCTCCTCTTGATCCGCAGGTTTGGCGAAGCGCCAAACTGTTATGCCCGCATAGACGATTCGGGTGCGGTCTGACCATCGATTCTTATCGGTAAATAAGGCATTTCTGCAATTGTGGCCGAATCCCTCGGGTTCGCCTTGACTTGGGGTATGGCCCCCTCTATCTCGATCCGACGCCCGCGGGGGCGTAGCTCAGTTGGTTAGAGCGCTGCCCTGTCACGGCAGAGGTCGCGGGTTCGAGTCCCGTCGCTCCCGCCAGTATCTTATTGATATTGCGTCCCATTTTGTAAGCTTCCATTTCATTTCGACTCGTACAGCCGCCGCAGTTCGACTCCGGACCGCGCCTGTTACCCAACAGCCCTGGCAGCAGGCTGCAGTGCGCCTGATCCTTTTGCGGACGGCCATATGCGCGCAACGTCGGAGAGCCGCACGAGGGTGGCGTGGTCTCGCGACGGCGGCAGGTACGTTTTTGCCCGCGCTAAAGTGGCGCCATTAATCACGGCAGAATGGTACCCTCCCAGAAAGCCGTTTGTGGCACGAAGTCCACAGCCGTTAGAAATGCTGACCCCGCCCGTTGCAAAAGTTCCTAAGAGGAAACTATAGTGGCGCAGATTTGTGCGGGTGCTCACATGGAATTTCGGGGAGTTTCTTTTATGTATTGTTCAGTTGGAGTATTTCGTTCAGTAGCCGCGTCCGTGATTTTTGCCGGGATTAGCTTGACGGCCAGTGCCGCGTTTAGCGCTGACATGCCGGTCAAGGCGGCAAAGAGCGGCTGCGTCCAAGCGGTCGACGGCGTCAACGGCAAGGTCGCGGCTTGGGGCGGCTCCTACGCCAACAAATCGATTTACGGAACAACCGGCTCGCTCTCGGTTCCCGTTGCCTGCGAGTGGGGCGCACAGTTCGACGCCACCGCGGCAAGTTTCGACAGCTGACCGGCCCCCTCTGAGTGGTCCGATTGGAATGTTAGTTTAGAGCCGGCATTTCCGCCACCATTGTTGTTGGCCAGACCAGGGCCTCAGGCGCCGGCGGTCGATATCCCAGCGACGAGTGAGGCCTGACGGTGTTGTAGTGGCGGCGCCAGCCCTCGAGAACGATCTTGGCCTCCTTCAATGTGTAGAAGATCTCGCCGTTGAGCAGCTCATCG
>CAIMEA010000137.1 GCA_903839845.1 uncultured Hyphomicrobiales bacterium | reverse complement strand
TCAAATTGGAGGGCGCGAGCCGGGAGCCTGAAATCCGTGGACCTTAAATTGCAGGTGCGGCGTTCGGTCTTCAAAGAACGCCGGAGCCAGCGAGAGACGGCGCGCCATATTGGAATTGCGCGCAAGACCGTCGAGAAGATGTGCACGTTCGCGGTACCTCCGGGCTACCGCCGTAAGTCGGCACCGGCCAAGCCGAAGCTGGATGGCTTCACTGGGATCATCGACCAGATTCTGGCGGCCGATAAGCTGATGCCCCGGAAGCAGCGCCATACGGCGAAGCGCATTTTCGAGCGCCTCTGCGACGAGTACGGCTTCACGGGAAAATACACAATCATCAAGGATTATGTCCACGACAGAAAAATAAGTTCGCAGGAGATGTTTGTTCCGCTTCACCATCCCCCTGGTCATGCTCAGGTCGATTTTGGTGAGGCTGTTGCCGTTATTGGGGGTATTTCACAGAAGATCCATTATTTCTGCATGGACCTTCCCCATTCCGATGCTGTTTTCGTCAAAGCCTATCCGGCAGAAATCACCGAAGCTTTTCTCGACGGCCACGTGGCTGCCTTTGACTTCTTTGGCGGCGTGCCGCTGACGATCCTTTACGACAACACGAAGATCGCGGTCGCGAAGATATTAGGTGATGGCAAACGTAAACGGACGCAAGCCTTTACAGAATTGCTCTCCTACTACCTGTTCGAAGACAAGTTTGGTCGCCCCGGCAAAGGAAACGACAAGGGAAACGTCGAAGGCATGATCGGATTCTCTCGACGGAACTATCTGGTTCCGATGCCGATATTCCCCAGTTACGAGGCGTTGAATGCCTATCTTCTGGAGCAATGCCTGAAGCGGCAGAATGAGATATTGCGTGGCTATGACCAGCCCATCGAGCAGCGCCTAGCAGCCGATCTTGCGGCGTTCCGGGCCTTGCCCGCAGTGCCCTTCGAGGCCTGCGACAAGTCCCATGGCCGGGTGAGTCCGCTCAGCCTGGTGCGCTATCGCGGCAACGACTACTCGGTTCCGACCGAGTACGGCCACCGTATCGTCGCGGTGAAAGGCTTTGTGGACAAGGTGGTGATCTGCCACGCCGACCAGATCATCGCCGAGCACCCGCGCTCCTACACCGAAGGCGACTTCGTGTTCAACCCGTTGCACTACTTGGCCTTGCTGGAGCGAAAGACCCGCGCCCTGGATCAGGCCGCGCCGCTCCAGGGCTGGAAATTGCCCGAGGTGTTCGCCGTGCTCCGGCGCTTGTTGGAGGCGCGCGAGGACACGAAGGGTCGGCGGGAATTCGTCCAGGTGCTGCGTCTGCTGGAGGTGTTTCCTCTGGCCGAAGTGACCGCCGCCATTCGCGACGCCATTGATCGCGGCGCAATCAGCTTCGACGCCGTCAAAATGATCACGCTGTGCAGGATCGAGAAGCGGCCGGTGAAACTGGATATGACCGCCTACCCCTATCTGGCCAAGGCGACAGTCAAGAGCACCTCACCATGCGACTACCTGACCCTGGTGGGTAAGGAGGCCGCATGACCGAGATACCGCAAGTCCTGCTCGCCCATCACCTCAAGGCGCTCAAGCTGCCGACTATTCTGCGCGAGTATGAAAAAGTTGTTCGCCAGTGCGCGGCCGAAGGTGTCGACTTCGTCGGCTTTCTGCTGCGGTTGCTCGAACTGGAGCTGATCGAACGAGAGCGGCATTCGGTTCAGCGCCGGATCAAGGCCGCCCACT
>CAIMEA010000136.1 GCA_903839845.1 uncultured Hyphomicrobiales bacterium | reverse complement strand
TCGATCACCCGCAAGCCATCGATGCCAATGACGCGCAGTCTGCTATCGACCACGGCGCGCGCATCGTCGTCGCGGCCCATACGCGCGGTGCCGACCGGGTGAAAGATCGTCGTGCCGATATCGCCGGCGGCTTTCTCCAGCGCCGCCTCGTCGCTGCTCGATACCTGTTGGCCGGGTAGATATTCGACCGGCGCATATTTTCGCAACGCATCTTGCGATACGATTGCGCGCGTGACGCGGATCGAATCGGCGGCGACACGGCGGTCTTCGGGTGTCGACAGATAATTGGGTGCGATCGCCGGCGGCTGCGCCGGATTCGCGGATTTCAGTGTCAGCGCGCCGCGCGAGGTCGGCCTCAAGTTTGCGACGCTGGCGGTAAACGCCGGAAACGGATGCAACGGATCGCCGAACTTTTCCAGGGACAATGGCTGCACATGATACTGGATATTGGCGCGATCCTGCGTCATGTCGGATTTGGTGAAAGCGCCGAGTTGCGACGGCGCCATGGTCATCGGCCCGCGCCGGCGCAGGACATAATCGAGCCCCATGCCGATGCGGCCGGCCAGCGATGCATTGATCGCGTTCAGGGTCTTGACTCCCGACACCTTGTAGATCGTGCGCAATTGCAGATGGTCCTGCAGATTGCCGCCAACGCCGGGTCGGTCGAGCACCGTCGCAATGCCGTGCTGCGCCAGTTGCGCCGAAGGTCCGACGCCGGACAACATCAAAAGATGCGGCGAGCCAATGGCGCCGGCCGAAAGAATGACCTCGCCGCGACATTTGGCCGAACGGGTTTCGCCATTCTGTCGCCAGCGCACGCCGTTTGCTCGCTTGCCGGCGAATTCGACGGATTCGGCCAGACAGCCAGACTCGACGCGCAAATTCTTGCGCCCCATCGCCGGCTTTAAGAATCCGCGCGCCGCCGACCAGCGCCGGCCGCGCTTCTGATTGACGTGGAAATAGCCGATGCCTTCGTTGTCGCCGGTGTTGAAATCATCGACCGCCGGAATGCCGTATTGCACCGCCGCCTGGCGGAACGCTTCGAGAATTTCCCAGGAGAGGCGCTGCTGCTCGACGCGCCACTCGCCGCCCGCGCCGTGAACATGTCCCTTGGTCATGAAGTGGTCGACGTGCTTGCGGAAATAAGGCCGCACGTCGTTCCACGACCAGCCCGGCAGTCCGAGCTGGCGCCATTGGTCATAATCGGTCGATTGCCCGAGCATATAAATCATGCCGTTGATCGCCGACGATCCGCCGATCACCTTGCCGCGCGGATAATTCAGCGACCGCCCATTGAGACCCGGCTCGGGCTCGGTCTTGAACATCCAGTCGGCGCGGGGATTGCCGATGGCGAACAGATAGCCGACGGGGATGTGAAACCAGATCCAGTTGTCGCGGCCGCCGGCTTCCAGCAGCAACACCCGCTTGGACGGGTCGGCCGACAACCGGTTGGCCAGCACACAGCCCGCCGATCCCGCACCGACAATGATGTAGTCAAAATCGCCCTCGATGGGCGTAGCCGCGGCCATTCTTGTCCCCTGCAGGTTTCCTCGGATCGGACTTTACCTAGACCGGCGAGACTTGCTAGGCTTGTGTCCTGTCCCGCGGCGCGCTGTGCGTGCGCCGCTTGCGAGCCGGAACGGCGGTTCCGACCAAGATCGTCACTATCACGATTTTTTGCCAGCGGCGCTGTTAGGGCGCCCGAGGAGAACCGCCATGTCTGCCAGAATTTCACCGCGTATTTTTGCAATCGTCGGTCTGTTGCTGGGCGCAGCCCAACCGGCCGCCGCTCAGGAAGCCATCACGGTCTTCGCCGCCGCCTCGATGAAGAACGCGCTCGACGACGTGAACGCCGCGTTTACGCAATCGAGCGGCGTGAAGGTGACCGCGAGCTACGCCGCCTCCTCCGCGCTGGCCAAGCAAATCGAGCAAGGCGCGCCGGCCGATGTGTTCATCTCCGCCGACCTGCAATGGATGGACTATGTCGCGCAGAAAAAGCTGATCAAGCCGGACACGCGCGTGAATCTGCTCGGCAACAAACTGGTGCTGATCGCCGCATCGGATTCAAAGCTCGGCCCGGTGACCATCGCCAAAGGTCCTGGAGGTTTGCCATTCGATATCGCCAAACTCGCCGGCGACGGCCGCATCGCGGTTGCCGACGTTAAGGCCGTGCCCGCCGGGCTTTACGCCAAGGCGGCGCTCGAAGCGTTGGACGGCTGGAAGGCCGCCGAATCGAAACTGGCCATGGCCGAAAATGTGCGGGCCACGCTGGCCTTCGTCGCACGCGGCGAGACGCCGGTCGGCATCGTCTACGCGACCGACGCCAAGGTCGAGCCCAAGGTGAAGATTATCGGCGTATTTCCTGAGGGTTCGCATCCGCCGGTGGTCTACCCCGTCGCCGCGACATCGACTTCCACGAATGCCGCGACGGTGAAATATCTCGACTTCCTGCATGCCGGCGCAGCCAAGGCGATTTTCGAGAAATACGGCTTCAGCTTTTTGATCAAGCCGGTTTCATAGCAACGAATGTTCGACCTCTCGCCCCAGGAATGGATCGCGGTTCAACTGTCGCTGCGCGTCGCTTTGGTCGCGACCGTGGTGGCGCTGCCGTTCGGCGTCGCGGTCGCCTATCTGCTGGCGCGCAAGGATTTCTGGGGCAAGTCGCTGCTCGACGCTTTGGTGCATCTGCCTTTGGTGCTGCCGCCGGTCGTCACCGGCTATCTGCTGCTGATCACGCTCGGACGCCGCGCGCCGATTGGCGCCTGGCTCGCCGAGCATCTCGGCCTCGTCTTTTCGTTTCGCTGGACGGGCGCTGCGCTCGCCTGCGGCGTCATGGCCTTCCCGCTGGTGGTGCGTCCGATCCGGCTTTCCATCGAGGCCATCGACCGGCGGCTTGAAGAAGCGTCCAGCACGCTCGGCGCCAACGGCTTTTGGGTCTTTGCCACCATCACGCTGCCGCTGGCGCTGCCCGGCATCATTGCCGGCGCCATGCTCGGCTTTGCCAAGGCGCTCGGTGAATTCGGCGCCACCATCACCTTCGTCTCCAATATTCCCGGCGAGACGCAAACCATCTCGGCGGCAATCTACACGCTGACGCAAGTGCCCGACGGCGACCGCGCCGCGATGCAATTGGTGCTGGTGTCCGTTGTCATCTCCGTTGCCGCGCTGGTGGCGTCGGAGTGGCTGGCGCGGCGCGCGCAAACCAGATTGCACGGGTCCTGACACATGCTTTCCGTTCAAGTCGAAAAAAATCTCGGCAGCTTTTCGGTCAACGCCCGCTTCGACAGCGAAGGCGGCGTCACCGCTTTGTTCGGGCCATCCGGCGCCGGCAAGACCAGCATCATCAACATGATCGCCGGACTGATGACGCCGGACCGTGGCCGCATTGCGCTCGACGATCTGGTGCTGTTCGACAGCGCCGCCGGAATCGATATGAAAGTAGCGCAACGGCGCATCGGCACCGTCTTCCAGGAAGGCCGGCTGTTTCCGCACATGTCGATCCGGCACAATCTCGATTACGGCCGCTGGATGGGCGGCCATCCGGCCGATCCGGCCACCTTCGCGCACGCGGTCGATCTGCTCAATATCGGCCAGTTGCTCGATCGGCGGCCGGGCAAGCTGTCGGGCGGCGAACGCCAGCGCGTCGCCGTCGGCCGCGCTTTGCTGATGCGGCCGCGGTTGTTGCTGCTTGATGAGCCTCTGGCCTCGCTCGATGCCGGGCGCAAGGACGACATCCTGCCTTATCTCGAGCGGCTGCGGGACGAAGCCAAAGTGCCGATGATCTATGTCAGCCACGACGCCAACGAGGTGAAGCGCATCGCCTCGCGCGTGGTGCGAGTCGAGAGCGGCAAGGTGGTGGCGACGGGCGGGGTGGAGTTTCTGAATTGACGGCGAACGCGGTGAGCTCCCTCTCCCCGCCTGCGGGGAGAGGGTTGGGGTGAGGGGCATCTTTAGGGACACCGAGAAAGAGCCCCTCACCCGGCGCACTTTGTGCGCCGACCTCTCCCCGTAAACGGGGAGAGGTAAGCAAAGAGCGTGTATGCTTGCCGCCATGTTCCCGCCCTCCCGAATCGTTTGCCTCACCGAAGAAACCGTCGAGACGCTGTATCTCCTCGGCGAGGACGCGCGCATTGTCGGCGTCTCCGGTTACGCGGTGCGGCCGCCGCAGGTGCGCAAGGAGAAGCCGCGCGTGTCCGCTTTCATCTCCGCCGACGTGCCGAAAATTCTGGCGCTGGAGCCGGACCTTGTCCTGACCTTTTCCGATTTGCAGGCCGATATCGTCGCCGACCTGATCCGCGCCAATGTCGCGGTGCATGCTTTCAACCAGCGAGACGTCGCCGGCATATTTGACATGATCCGCACCCTCGGCGCGCTGGCCGGCCAGCCGCAAAATGGCGCCATGCTGGCGCGGACTTTCGAGAGTCGTCTCGAGCTGGTCCGTGCGCGGGGCAAAGCCCTGCCCCGTCACCCGCGCGTCTATTTCGAAGAATGGGACGAGCCGATGATCTCCGGCATCCGCTGGGTGTCTGAATTGATCGAGGCCGCCGGCGGCATCGACGTTTTCCCCGAACTGAGCCAGCAAAAGAATGCCAAGGACCGAATCGTCTCAGCCGAGGCCGTCATCGCCGCGCAGCCGGACATCATCATCGGTTCCTGGTGCGGCAAGAAATTCGTGCCGGGCAAAGTCGCTGCCCGTCCCGGTTTTGGGCGAATTCCGGCGGTCGCCACCGGCTGGCTGCGCGAGATCAAGTCGCCGATTATCCTGCAACCCGGCCCGGCGGCACTCACCGACGGTCTCGACGCCCTTGCCGGTATCATCGCCGAATGGGTGGAAAACCAGCCCGCCACCGTGCTAGGATGAGTTTCGCCGCGGAAAACAAGGAATTCGATCGATGCCCGTCCAGACGCAAAAGCCCGCCGTTACGCTGTCCGCCCTCTGGCCGGATCTGGCTCTGGTGGCCTTTCTGATCGCGTTCGATGTGATCGCACGGCTCTTGCCGCACGCCTATGGCTTCCTGCCGATCGCGGCGAGCGGTCTGTTCGCGGCCCGGGTTCTGAAGCTTCCGGTGCTGGCAGTCGTCGTGCCGGTCGTGGCGATGTCGATCTCGTCGTGGCTCGCTTTTGGTCATGACGACTGGCGCGTGGCGCTCATCGTCTATACGGCAATCTCGATCCCGGCCGTTGTCGGCATTCTGTCGCGCGGCAAATTCGGCGCCGTCGGCACGGTGGCAATCATGCTGCCCTGCTCGCTGGCGTTCTTTGCGCTCTCCAATTTCGCGGTGTGGGCGTTCAGCGGCCTCTATAGCCTCGATCTCCCCGGTCTGACCCAGTGCTACATCGCGGCGCTGCCGTTCCTGCAATACACCGTCGCCGGCGACATGTTCTGGACCGCGGTGCTGTTCGGCGGCTATTGGGCCATCCAGCAGGTTCCCGCGCTGGCGCGGCGCTCGTCTCACTAAAGCCGCTTCCGGATCAGCCAATCCACTTCTGCAGGCGCCGCCATAGCGCCTTGGCGCGGCCGGGCAACGTGGCCTGTTCTTCCACCTCAGCCAACCGCAGGCCGACCGTCCTGACGCGGCCGTTCTCAACCTTGTGCGCCAGAAGCGCGATCGGCCCCAGCCTGACGATATCGCCAGCCCTGGCCGGCCGGCCGAGATTCTCGGTGAAAAAGTCCGCCAGGCTCACCTCGGTATGATCGGCGGCAACCTGTAATCCGTAGATGTCGGCGAGCGCGCCGAGCGCCGCCGTGCCGGGCACGAAGAAATCGCCGAGCAATTCCGGATCGGGCACGCGCGGCGGCGGCATGTTCATGAAAAAGCGGTCAAGCGCCTGCGCCTTTTCCGGCGGCGCCAACAAATAAACGTAGTCGCCGACGCGCACGGGATCGGCTTCCGCCGGCGTCAGTATCTCTTCCTTGCGAATGACGAGCGTCGGCCGCGCCCAGTTCGGGATCAGTCCGCGCCGCAAATAGGGGCTGTTGGCCGGCACTGGATAGCCGACGATCTCGCGGGCCAGTTGGCCGGGAAGGTCGAGTTCGATGCGGCGCGGCAGTGGATCGCTACGCGCGAACGACATACCGAGCTTGCGGGCCGACAGCGCCACGGTCCAGCCCTGGATCAGCAGCGACGACAGGACGACAACGAAAGCGACGTCGAAATAAAGATGCGCGCCCGGCAGTCCAACCAGCAGCGGGATCGACGCCAGAAAGATCGCCACCGCGCCGCGCAGGCCCACCCAGGAAATGAACAATTTCTCGCGCCAGGAATAGGTGAAGGGCGCGAGACACAGGAACACGGCCGCCGGCCGCGCCACCAGCATCAGCACCAGCGCCACCGCGATGGAGCCCAAAAGGTTGGTCGCCAGCCGCTCCGGCCACACCAAAAGCCCGAGCAGCACGAACATAACGATCTGCGCCAGCCAAGTGATGGCGTCGAGAAACACCACCACCGAATTGTGTGCGCGCGTCTGCCGGTTGCCGACGACGAGGCCGGCCAGATAGACGGCGAGGAAGCCGGACGAATGCACGGCGTTGCCGAAGGCGAAGACGACCAGCGCGCTGACCGCCACGAAAGGCGCATGCAGGCCCTGCGCCAGCGGCACGCGGTTGAGCACCAGCGTAATGACCCGGCCGCCGCCGTAGCCGATGATGCAGCCGAGCACGGTGTCGCGCAGCAGTGTCACAGCGGCCTGCGACCAGCTCTGGCCGCCGACGGCGAGAATCTCGACCAGCAGCAACGCCAGGAACACCGCGAAGGGATCGTTGGTGCCGGATTCTACTTCGAGCGTGCCGCGCACGCGCGGCCGCAGGCGCAGGCCGCCGGCATTGATTAAAAGGAACACGGCGGCGGCGTCGGTGGAAGCGACCACGGCGCCCATCAGCAACGATTCGATCCAGCCTATGCCGAGGACGTATCTGGCGACCGGCGCGGTCAGCAGCGTGGTGATCAGCACGCCGGCGGTTGCCAGCATCACCGACGGAGCGACGACGCTGCGGATGCTGGCAAAGCGGGTGCGCAGGCCGCCATCGAACAGGATCAAGGCCAACGCAATGGAACCGACGGTGTAGGCGGTGGCGACATCGTCGAATTTGACGCCGCCGGGGCCGCCCTCGCCCGCCAGCATGCCGACGAGCAGGAACACCAGCAGCAAAGGCGCGCCGAACCGCAACGCGATCAAACTCGACAGAATGCCGGCCATGACCAGCAGGCTGCCGAGGAGTATCGCGATACTAACGGTGTCGAGCGAGGCCATGCGAATCCCTTCGGGACAATAGAAGGGATTCGCAGCGCCGAGGGCAACGGGAAATCAGTCGCACCCGCTCGTCCTTCCCTCTCCCTTTGTAGGAGAGGGAAGGAGCGCGCGCGGCACGTTCGAGGACTAGAAGTTCACCTTGTCGCCGCCCTTGAGCGAGAGGATTTCGCGCGCCTCATCCGGATTGGCGATCTCGAGGCCGAGGCCTTCGAGGATCTGGCGTACTTTGGTCACCTGCTGGGCATTGGACTCGGCCAGTTTGCCGGCGCCGATCCAGAGCGAATCTTCCAGGCCGACGCGGACATTGCCGCCCATCGCCGCGGCAATGGCCGCGACCTTCATCTGGTTCGCACCGGCGCCGAGCACCGACCAGTGATAATTGTCGCCGAGCAGGCGGTCGGCGGTGCGCTTCATCATGATGACGTCTTCGGGGTGCGCGCCAATGCCGCCGAGAAGGCCGAACACCGACTGCACGAAGACCGGCGCCTTGATCAGGCCGCGGTCGAGGAAATGCCGCAGCGTGTAAAGATGGCCGATGTCATAGCATTCGACCTCGAAGCGGGTGTTGTTCTCGGCGCAGGTGGTGAGAATGAACTCGATGTCGGCGAGCGTGTTCTTGAAGAAGCCCTTGCGGGACCCTTCGAGATACGGTTCTTCCCAGTCGTGTTTGAACTTGCCTTTGAAGCGGGGGATCATCGGATAAAGCCCGAAGTTCATCGTGCCCATATTGAGCGAGGCAACTTCCGGCTTGAGGGCAGCTGCGGGCTTGACGCGCTCTTCCACCGTCATGGTCGGCGAGCCGCCGGTGGTGAGGTTGATCACCACATTCGAGCGCTGCTTGATTACCTTGAGAAAGGGAAGGAACGCCTCCGGCGTCTGGTCCGGCCGGCCATCCTGCGGGTTCCGGGCATGCAAATGAACAATGGCGGCGCCGGCCTCAGCGGCGCCGATGGCGGCGTCGGCGATCTCCTGGGCGGTGACCGGCAGATGCGGCGACATTGACGGCGTGTGAATCGAGCCGGTAACGGCGCAAGTAATGATGACCTTGGGCGACTTCGCCATGAGTTATCCATCCCCGTGATATGAGCGTTGCGGTTTCTTTGTTAGACGTCGAGGGCAATCCTAGTTACTAGGCGGCTTGAAGTCACCTGCGGCGGACGAAGGACAGCCATCCTGCACGAGCAACAGCCCAAGGTGGCCCGCATGTCGGGCGTCCTGATCGGCACCTTTTGCGGCACCGGCGCCGCGCTGGCCTGGGCCGCCGGTTTCGTCGTCGCCAAACACGGCATCAGCATCGGCTTTTCGCCGGCCGATCTGGCGCTGCACCGCTTCCTGTGGTCCGGCCTGCTGCTAATGCCGCTGGCGCTGCGCGCCGGGATCAAGGACCTTGGCGGCATCGGCTGGGGCCGCGGCATCGTCATGTCGATTCTGTCGGGGCCGCCGCAGGCGCTGGTCGCCTATACCGGCTTTATCCTCGTGCCGCTCGGTCACGGCACCACGATCCAGCCGGCCACCGCCGCGCTCTGCGGCATCATCCTGGCGGCGGTTGTTCTGCGTGAGCGGCCGTCGGCCGCGCGCATTCTCGGCGGCGCCGCCATTACCGCCGGGCTGATGGTGTTCGGTTTCGAATCGCTGATGACCATCGGCACCCATGGCATCGGCGGTGACCTCTTGTTCGCCGCCGCCGGCGCCTTCTGGGCCTGCTTCGGCATTCTGCTGCGGCAGTGGCAAATCTCCGGCACGCGCGTGGTCGCCGCCGTCGGCGCCTTGTCCGTCCTGGTGTTCGCGCCGCTGCATGCCGTTCTGGTCGGCTACGACGGCATCTGGCGCATGGGGCTGATGGAGAATTTATTGCAGGTCGTGGCGCAGGGAATCATCGCCGGCGTCTTGCCGATCTTCCTGTTCGCTCGCGCGGTGACTTTGTTGGGCGCCGGGCGCGCGGCGACTTTCCCGGCGCTGGTTCCCGGCTTCTCACTCATCATCGGCTATCTGGCGCTCGGTGTCATTCCGAGTATCGCCCAGCTCGTCGGCCTCGCGATCGTGCTGATCGGCTTCCGGCTGACGATGAAGTAGCGCGAAGAAGCTAGACGTGGATGGCCGGGTCAAGCCCGGCCATGACGCGCTCGCTCACTCCGGCCCGGCATATTTGCCGGCGGTTTCCGGGAACATCGTCTTGATGATTTTCATCTTCGAAATATCGACCGACGCGTCCATGTGCAGGAAGATCGCCGCGTCGCGGAAAAGCTTCTCGACGCCGAAGTCGAGCATCATGCCGTTGCCGCCATGCAGTTCGACCGCGTGCTGTGCGACCTTCATGATTTCTTCCGAGGCGAACAGCTTGACCATGTTGCAGAGCACGTCGGCGTCCGGTGATTTATCATCGACCGCGCGCGACGCGTGATCGAGCAACGCGCGCACGGCTTCGATACGCGTCGCCATGTCGGCCAATCGCAACGCCACGGCCTGATGCTTGATCAGGATGCGCCCGCCCTGAACGTAGTTCTGCGCGTATTCGGCCGAAACCTCGAAGGCGCGAACGCCGACGCCGAGATTCTTGGAGGCCTGGATGATCTTGCCGGAACGGAAATAGATGCCGGCGGTCGCCAGCGCGGTGTCCTGAACCATCAGGTGATCGTCGGGCACGAACATGTCCTCGAACACCAGTTCGCCGTTGTTCATGTAACGGCAGCCAAGCGTTTCGTTGCAGCGCGCGACCGTGAAACCCTTGGTCTCGCGCGGCACCAGAAATGACGAGGTCCCCTGCAGCATGCCGACCTTGGTGTTGGTGTTGGCATAGACGACATAGAGCCCGGCGTCGTAGCCGTTTGAAATGAACTGCTTGCGGCCGTTGATGATCCAGCCGCCATCGGTCTTGACCGCCTTGGTCTGCATCGCCGCTTCAGGCACGTTGTACGGCAGCCAGCGATCCGACGCGCCGCGCGGCTCGGTCAGGCAATGGGCCAGCAGAAACTGCGGATCTTCGAGCAACCGCTTGAACCACTTTTCCTGCAAATGCTTGGGCGCGAACTGGCGCAGCAGCACCGAGACTTTCCAGTTCTGCACCAGCTTGTCGGCCAGTCCTGAATCGCCGCGCGCGATTTCCTCGGAGATGACGGCGAAGGTCTTGACCTCGGTGCCCTTCTCCAGTTCGAGGCCGCCGAATTCCTCCGGCACGCCGAGGGTGCGGATGCCGACCTTCTCGGCGCCTTCCAGAATGCTGTCGGGCAAACGGGATTCCGGAGTCATCGACCATTCCTGCTTCCAGTTCGCCTTGACGAACGGAATGACGACATCGTCGACAAAATCGCGGCAGCTCTGCCGCATCATTCTCTGGTCTTCAGTCAACCCTCGGTCTTGCATGTGTATAACCTCTTGCTTCCGGCCGCTGCGAATGCCCAGCGCCGGTTCAAATTTGATATTGATCTGGTTTGCGGGCCTTTTCCAAGGGGGCTGCCCATCGCGCACATCCCCTATGTCGATTTCGCGCAAGGAGTGTTGGCCATGGACGATTTCCAGCAATTGACCGCCGGCATTTCCGACGCCTTGAAAACATTCGGCAATGAATTCACCTCGGTCTGGCTGATCGTCCAGCTCGGCATGATCGCGCTCGCCGGCGTCATCGGTACTCTGACCGCGGCGGTATTGCGCCGCCGCCTCGACATCGTGTCGCTGAGCATGGGCTGGCCGCCGCTGTTGCGGATTTTCGCGCGGCACGTATTGGACAATATCGGCACCATCATTTTCGTACTGCTGATTCTGAGCATGCGCCACAGCATGCTGGCGATGACCTGGCCGAGCCGGTCCTACCTGCTTGGCGTCGCCGCGAGTCTGGCCACCGCCTGGGTGGTGATCGCTCTGGTCGCCGGCTTGATCCGCAACCAGTTCGTCTATCGCCTTGTCGCGTTTTCAGCCTGGGCGCTCGCGGCGCTCAGCATTCTCGGTCTGTTGCAACCGACGACGGAAGCGCTGGATTCCGTCGCGGTCGTCGTCGGCGGCCTGCGCATCACGCCGCTACTCGCCATCAAGACCACGGTGCTGATGATGGTCACGCTGTGGGCGGCGAACGCGGCCAGCGATTTTCTCGACAAGCGGGTTCAGAGCTCCACCGACCTGACGCCGTCGATCGCGGTGCTGATCGGCAAGCTGATCCGGCTGTTGCTGATCTCCTTTGCCATTCTGATCGTTTTATCGACCGTCGGCATCGACCTGTCGGCGCTCGCACTGTTCTCGGGCGCGGTCGGCGTCGGCCTGGGCTTCGGCCTGCAGAAGATCGTGTCCAATCTGGTCAGCGGCATCATCCTGCTCGCCGACAAGTCGATCAAACCCGGCGACGTGATTTCCGTCGGCGATCATTTCGGCCGCGTCGGCAATATGGGCGCGCGCTACACCTCGGTCGACACGCGCGATGGCCGCGAATATCTCATTCCGAATGAGGACTTCATCACCCAGCGCGTGGCCAACTGGACTTATTCGAGCGACCTTGTGCGCCTGTTCGTGAAATTCAATACGACGTACGACAGCGACCCGCGCCAGGCGCAGGCCGCGGCGGTGGAAGCCGCGCTCAGCATCGAGCGCGTTCTGAAAAAGCCGGCGCCGCAATGCATGCTGACCGAGTTCGGCTCGACGTCGATCGAATTCGAATTGTGGTTCTGGATCAAGGATCCGGCCGCCGGCGTTACCAATGTCAAAAGCGACGTGCTGCTGGCACTGTGGGATACGCTGGGCCAGCATGGCGTGAACATCCCGAAGCCAGGCCCGGCGCGCGTGATCTACGAATTGGCAAAAGATAAAGCCGCGCACGGCGCAGACGCGCCGCCGCGGGGCCAATCGCCGTTTCCGGGGTGAGCCTTTCTTCCCTCTCCCCCGGCGGGGAGAGGGAAAGGAAAAGATCACGCCGCCTTCCTGGTCGCCAAAAACTCGCCCATGCGGTCGAGCGCCTTGAGAATGTTCTCGGTCGAATTGGCGTAAGACAGGCGCAGATAGCCCTCGCCGAGAATGCCGAAGTCCGGCCCGCCAATCGTGACGACGCCGGTTTCGTTGAGCAGCGTGTTGGCCAGTTCCTTGGCCTTCCAGCCGGTGCCCTTGATGTTGGGGAACGCGTAGAACGCACCCTTCGGCACCACGCAGGACACGCCGGGCAGTTTGTTCAGGCCCGCGACCACGACCCCGCGCCGCTTGTCGAATTCGGCGATCATCTTCCACACTTCGTCCTGCGGACCGGTCAGTGCCGCGAGCCCGGCGAACTGCGCCGAGGCATTGACGCAGGAATGCAGATTGACCGCGAGCTTGCGCGCGTAGTCGTAGAGCTTGCCCGGGAAGATCGCATAACCGAGCCGCCAGCCGGTCATCGCATAAGTCTTCGACCAGCCATTGAGCAGGATCAGGCGGTCGCGGATCGACGGATAAGACAGCAAGCAGACATGCTTCTCGCCGTCATAGACCATGTGGTCGTAGATCTCGTCCGACATGATGGCGACATCCGGCCACTTCTCGAGGCCGGCGACGAGCTTGTCGACTTCGCTCTTGGG
>CAIMEA010000135.1 GCA_903839845.1 uncultured Hyphomicrobiales bacterium | reverse complement strand
GAAAGAGCGCAGAATTGCACGCCGGCCGCAGAAAATGCCGGTCCGCGATTGCGCTGAATCAAAAATGCGACCGCAGCGACATTTTTTGCCGGGCCAGAGGCGGAAAACCGCAAAACGAAGCGTCCATGATCCATGTACCGCGCATGTCGGTACCATTTTCTTCGCAAATGCCCGGCTCTACGCCGAACTTATTTTTCGGCCGCCGTTCTTGGCAACAATTTTGAGCCGGTTCTCTTTTTTTGTCGGATAGACGCCGGCCTCGCCGCTCGGCAGGACAAAAAAATCGACGCCACCGGCCGAAAGGGAGTCTTTTATCAGGATCAGGGAGTCGGCGGCGTTCTTGCCGGCATCCTCAGTCTCCTCGAGCCGGCGCACAACGCCGACCGACAGGCCGGTGCGGCTGGCGAGATCTCGGACCGACCAGTTCAATATGCCGCGCGCGGCGCGAATTTGCGCGGCGGTCAAAGGGGGGGCCGATGCGACCATGGCGCCCCGTTCGTGCATCGACAACGATATTCCGATCCACTCTCGCACCGAGCCGTCATCCGCCAAAATTGGCGTAGCATAGGCTCGCCGCCACTGGTACTCGCCATTCTTGCCGCGGACTCGATGCTCACTGGCAAATAAGGTCTTGTTGTCTTCAGCGATCTGCCAGTTCCGCAGCACTTTGCCGAGATCGTCGGGGTGGACGACGTTATGCCAATTATTGCCTTGAAAGTTCGCGGGAATGTGGCCTTTCTGATCGCGCAAAAGAAAATCAGTGTAGAATCCGTCGGATCTGGTGATCCAGATCGCTCCGCCAATCGCCGCCATCAGGCTGTGCACCCGATCGGAATTGATCTGCGAGGTCATCACCGATTCAACCTGTCGAGTCATGTCCATCAGGACGCCGATAACGCGCTCCGGTTTACCCTCACGGCCGATCAAGGCTTCGCCGTGAATGACCAAGGAACGAATGCGCCCGTTGGGATGCACGACACGGAACTGACGGTTGATTGGCAGGCCTTCGCTCAGGATATGCTGTATTTCGGCGACAACCGGGACGTCTTCGGGGTGAGCGACCTTTTCGAAAGTCGCGAAACTTAACGGCTCGCCGTCGTCACCCATCGCCGAGGTGACAGGCGCCAGGCCGAGCAGGCGATAGGTGTTGGGCGAGCAGTTCATCTTGCCGGTGACAAAGTCGACTTGCCAAAGACCGTAACCGGCAATTTCCTCGGCGAACCGCAATGTATCGCGCGCGGCGTTTTCGCCCGGAAATAAAAGTAGCATCTATTCAGCGTCTCCAATTTAACATGAGTTGACGGTTGCAAATATGCAGGGCTCACGCAAACAAAATTCGTCGCCAAACATTAAATTTTGCCGCAGGGGCACTCAAAGACCTACAAACGGTCGCGGCGTTACAAAATTTGCTGCGCAACGCGTCAAAAACGGTAAAAACGGTAAAAAGGTAAGCGTCCTTGCTGATCCGCTCTGATGTGCGCTGCGACCGAAACGAATCTCCGATGTGAGCAAAAGTGACTAGACGAATCGCAAACTCACACTAGCAAGCGGAATTCCGGCGACGGAGGTATGCCAGGTTTCTTCGCTCTTCACGGGAAAAGCCTTGGTCAACGTGCCGGTCGAGACGATCTCGCCCGCCGCCAAAGGCGGATTGTGCGGATCGTGGGCAAGCATATCGACGAGGTGACGCAGCGCGTGCAGCGGGCTGTCGAGCACGGCGGCGCCGCCGCCGCTGTCGATGAGCCGGTCATTGCAATAAAGCTGCGCGGTGAAGCCGGCCAATTCGCGGCGCCAGGCGTCGGTGCGCGGCGCAAAGGCATGCCGTTCGCCGATCAGCAGCGCGCCGTGCAGCGCATTGGCGGCGACGGTGTCGGCCGGCTTGAATTTCCAGTCCGGGAACGGCGATTGCACGACTTCATAGCCGAGCGCCAGCCAGTCGATGCAGGCGCCCAGCGCATCGTCATCCATATCCGGCGACGGTGCAGTCTTCAGACCGAACATGATTTCCGGCTCGATGCGCGGCTCGCAGAAGTCGCGAACGGCCAACGCGGGCATAGAGGCGAGATCATGTGTCGTCGCGCTGGTGACATAGCCCCAGATCGGCGCGTCGACGCCGTATTGCGCCCAGATCGACCGGTTGGTGAAGCCGATCTTGCGGCCAAGAATTTTCTCGCCGCGCGCTTCAAAAGCGGCGCGCAGCATCGGCAATACGCGCGTGGACTGTTCCATTGTCAGGCCGCCGGGGCGCGACGAGAACGGCGTCAGCGACTTGTGCGCCGTATAGGCGGCGAGCACTTCCGAGGCGACGGCCTGCGGGTGGGACAAATCGGCGATGTCGGTCATGCTTTGCGTCTAGCCTTTGTGATTGATAATTTCGCGGCGCAACGACCATGCGTCTTTGCCGACACCGGGGCGGATGTCGTCGATGCGCCAGCGGCCGCGCTCGAACACCATGTCGTAAGCGATCGTGCCCCAATCGGAAGGCTTGACCGGCCCTGGGTCTTGGGAAATGTGCGCGATGACTGTTGCCGATCTTGTATCGCGGCGCTCGATGGCCACGTCGAAGGCGCGCACCAAAGGATCCTGTGAATTGGTGATCGGACAGGCAGCGGGCGGGTTCTGGTCGCCCTTGGCGGTGATGGCATCGGCATGATCCCAGGCTTTGGCGAGACCCGCCGAATAATAATGATGACGCTCTTTTCTCGTCGACCAGGTGAAGGCGCCATTGATGGTGTTGCGCTTGGCGGGTGAGTAGGTGGCGATGATGCGCTTGTAAATCGCGGCAACGATGGCATCAGGACTTTCGGCGGCGGCAATGGGGCGGCCGGCAAAAATCGCGGCGAGCGAGACGAGGAGGGCGCGGCGGTCGATCATGGCCGCAGGCTAGCATGGTTTTGCCGGGCGGTGCCGCGCGGTCGCTTGACGCGCAACAGGCCGTCGAAGGCTTGCGCCGGCAAAAGCGGCACGATCGCTTGCAGGCAATGTGCCGGTTCGCCGCGGCAGCAATGCGACCGGCGGCAGGCGCGGAGCGCGCAGAATTGCGAGACGCGCAGCATATTGGCGATCTGCCGGCGCGTGACGGTCGCTGGCGCCTTGGGCCCGGCCGCGGGCTTTTTCAGATCGGCCGCGACGATATCGAGAATGTGCTCGGCGGTGTCGACGATCTTGAATTGAACGCGGGCAATGTGGTCGTTGATTTTCTGGCGGTCGGCTTTGTTCATGGCGGCTCCATTGTTTTTCCGGAAAAGGGCAAGCGCCCTCGTTCTCGCGGCGCAGTAGCGCCCGAGGCTTGCGTAATTTCCCTCTTCTTCAAAAGAAGAGGGGGACGGCGCACCGAAAGGCGCGGCAGTCCATTTGCTTCACGCATCCATTCGCGGATGCGTGGCGCCTCTCGGCGCGCCGTCCGGCGCTTTCGCGGCAGCCGGGCCACGCTTCCGGCGGCTATTGGCCTTTTGGGGGCGGCCGGACCCTCGGCCCTTTTGGGCACCGAGTTTCCTTTTGCCCCGGCAAGGCCAACGGCTACGCACCGTCAGCCGGCTCCCGGCGGGGGATCCTAGTGTCCCCGGGTGGAGCCCCGGCACCGCCCGAGCGCGCAGGGTCAGCTTAACCCCGCGCCCGCGGACGCCGATCCATTCCCCACGAGCCGGCGCTACCGGATCATGCCCCTCAGGGGGAACGGACGGGAATATAGGTATATTAGCATAGGATAGTAGTCAAGGGGCAAAGCGAGGAAATTTCCACGGTGCGCGAGCGATTGGAAATCGGGTGTCGGCCGGACGGCGCCGGGTTCAGAGAATGCGCAACACTTTGGAGGTCCAATGATCACAGCCTATTACAGCAGCATTCTCGATCAGCCGGTGGAGCGCGTCTGGGGCATGGTGCGCGATTTCAATAATTATCCAGTCTACATCGACGGCGTGACCGAGAGCGTCATCGAGGACGACAAACGCGGCGATGAAGTCGGCGCGGTGCGAAGGTTCAATTACGGCGGCAACTGGATCAGGCAGCGTCTGCTGCGTCATTCCGACGATGAGCGCTTGCTGACCTATCAAGGGATCGACCGGTTGGCATTTCCGCCGGGACAGGCCGCGCGTTCGCCGGCGCCGGTCGCCTACGAAGGGACAATCCGGCTTGCGCGCATCGTCGATGGCGAGCGCACTTTCATCGAATGGCCGGTCGTGCTCGATCCGGCGCCGGGCGACGACGTGGCCTGGCATGCGCTGTTCATGGACTGGATCCCGCAATGGACGGAGTCGCTGCGGCGGACGCTGGCGCGGGCGTAGTCGATTCCGGGCAAACGCCAAGCGACAAGCCGGACTCTCATTGTGGTCGAACATCGCAAATATTGGTATGGTCGCACCATCAACCGGATTCGGCTTTTCCAAGGAAACCCCGCCCATGAAAATGCTGCTCACCGTGCTCGGCGGCGCGCTGCTCGTTGTCGCCGCGATCTATTTCCTGATGCCCGCCGACGCGCTGCCATCGTTCTTCCCCGGCCATGAGACCGGCCTTGCCCGCGTGCGCGTCAAGCACGGCCTCATTGCCGCGGTTGCCGGCGTCGTGTCGCTGGCGGCGGGCTGGTTTCTCGGCCGGCGCTAAATAAGGTCGGCGTAGGCCGGATGCGTGTTGATGTAGTGCCGCACGAAAGAGCACAGCGGCACGACCTTGCGGCGTTCGGCACGGATGAGATCGAGCATGCCGCCGACGAGTTGCGAGCCGATGCCGCGGCCTTCGAGCGCGCGCGGCACCTCGGTGTGCATGATCGTGATCGTCATGTCGTCGCGCCGGTAGCTGGCGAAGGCCGTGCCGGCCGGCGTCGCCAGCTCGAAGCGGTTGCGGGCGTGATTGTCGCGGACGGCGTCGGGCATGAGTGTCAAATAAGATGAGCGAGGATAAAAGCTAGTGCACAGACTGGGGCGGCCGCACCTAATCCGACATTCTGTTACTCCATAAAATTCGCGACAAATTCGTTAAATTGCTCGTGAGATACGAAATGCCCCGGCACATTTTGTTTTTCGGACGCATAAGTAGAAAGGTTACTTACTTTGCCGTTATAGGTATGAAATGAAGCGTAGGGGGCCGTATTCCACCATTTGGCTTGATTGAATTTGTGTTGCAATTCTGAGGAAAGATCGCCGCTGCGCAACGAAGAATTAGAGTCGCTAACAACACCGTTTGTATCCACTGTTTCAATCAATATAAGGCACTTAGCGATTTTTGTATTGTAATGGCTTTGAAATCTCTCGGCTACACGAGTCCAACCAGCGTTAACACGCCATGTCCTATCTGAGAGGCCCTCTGAAAGAAAGGTAGCCTTTGCGCGCTCCGCGCACAGATTTTCAAGATTGTATGATTGCGCCTCCACCGTAGTGTTTAGAATAGCGAGAACGAAGCCGATAAAGAAAATGCATTTCGCTGACATTCAGAAACCTCTGTAATGGGGAATCTATCTTAGCGATAATCCTATGCAGGTTTTATTCTTATCCTATGAGGCCATCAGCGTGAGCTAGCATTCTTCCTGTCCGCGCCCGCCATCCACGAGATGATCGGCATGGCTGGCAGCACCCAGCCCAGCCCCGCGACGACATAATAGAGCGCCGCGACAAAGCCGTTGATATCGGTCAGCACCGACTGCGCCAGCGCCATGGCGAGCAGCGCCCAGACGATGACAAGCGTGAGCAGAGCGATGGTTCCGATGAATCGGCGCAGGCGGGGCGGCATGGCATCTCTTGAATG
>CAIMEA010000134.1 GCA_903839845.1 uncultured Hyphomicrobiales bacterium | reverse complement strand
TCCGACATCGACAGACCATCCACCATGTCCTCGAAGGCGACTTCGCCATCGACGTCGGTGAGGATCGGCCGGGGGTAGGGGTCCCATTCGGCGATACGCTGGCCGCGCTTGATCTTGTCGTTCTCGTCGACGCGCATGCGCGCGCCGTACGGGATGCGGTGATGGGCGCGCTCGGTGCCGTCGGGATCAACCACCGCGACGACCATGTTGCGCACCATCGCCACCGTGTCGCCGTCCGAATTCTTGGCAATGTTCTTGTTCTTGAACGTGATCTTGCCGTCGAAATTCGACTCGATGAACGACTGATCAGAGATCTGCGCCGCGCCGCCGATGTGGAACGTGCGCATGGTGAGCTGGGTGCCCGGCTCGCCGATCGACTGGGCGGCGATGACGCCCACCGCCTCGCCCATGTTGACCGGAGTACCGCGCGCCAGATCGCGGCCGTAGCAGGCGCCGCAGACGCCGATCTTGGTCGTGCAGGTCAGCACGGAACGGATCTTGAGTTCCTGCACGCTGGCGTTGACGACCTTCTCGACTTCCGGCTCGGTGATCAAGGTGTGCGCCTTGAGCACGACATTGCCGGTCGCCGGGTCCTTGACGTCCTCGGCCGTGGTGCGGCCGAGAATACGGATGGCCAGCGAGGCGACCACGGTGCCGGCGTCGATGATGGCGCGGACCTTGATGCCGTCGGTGGTGCCGCAATCCGGCTCGGTGATGATGCAATCCTGCGCGACGTCGACCAGACGGCGCGTCAGATAGCCCGAGTTCGCGGTCTTCAAGGCGGTGTCAGCCAGACCCTTGCGGGCGCCGTGGGTCGAGTTGAAGTACTCGAGAACCGACAGACCTTCCTTGAAGTTCGAGATGATCGGCGTTTCGATGATCTCACCCGACGGCTTGGCCATCAGGCCACGCATGCCGGCGAGCTGACGCATCTGCGCCGGCGAACCGCGGGCGCCGGAATGCGCCATCATGTAGATCGAGTTGACCTGCAGATCGCGGCCTTCCTTGTCCTTCTTGGTCGTCGAGATTTCCTTCATCATCGCTTCGGCGATGGCGTCGGTCGACTTCGACCAGGCGTCGACCACCTTGTTGTACTTCTCGCCCTGGGTGATGAGGCCGTCATTGTACTGCTGCTCGAACTCCTTGGCGAGTTCGCGCGTCTTGTCGACGGTCGCCCACTTCGACGCCGGCACAACCATGTCGTCCTTGCCGAACGAAATACCGGCCTTGAAGGCGTGATAGAAGCCGAGCGCCATGATGCGATCGCAGAAAATGACCGTCTCTTTCTGACCGCAATGGCGGTAGACCTGATCGATCATTCCGGAGATTTCGCGCTTCGTCATCAGCTTGTTGACGATGTCGAACGGCGCCTTGACGCTGCGCGGCAGAACGTTGCCGAGCAACACGCGGCCGGGCGTGGTGTCGTACCACTTATTGTACTCTTCGCCCTTCTCGTCGACGCCAACCCAGCGATAGCGGATCTTGGTGTGCAGCGAGACGACCTTCTCGGCCAGCGCGTGCTCGATCATCGCCATGTCGCCGAACGACTTGCCCTCGCCGGGCGAGCCTTCGCGGATGAGCGTCAGATAGTAGAGGCCGAGCACGATATCCTGCGACGGCACGATGATCGGCTGGCCATTCGCCGGATGCAGAATGTTGTTGGTCGACATCATCAGGACGCGCGCTTCCAGCTGCGCTTCAAGCGACAGCGGAACGTGCACGGCCATCTGGTCGCCGTCGAAGTCGGCGTTGAACGCGGCGCAGACCAACGGATGCAGCTGGATCGCCTTGCCTTCGATCAGCACCGGCTCGAAGGCCTGAATGCCGAGACGATGCAAGGTCGGCGCGCGGTTCAACAGCACCGGATGCTCGCGGATAACCTCGTCGAGGATATCCCAGACTTCCGGCTTTTCCTTTTCGACCAGCTTCTTGGCCTGCTTCACCGTGGTGGACAGACCCTTGGCGTCGAGCCGCGAATAGATGAACGGCTTGAACAGTTCGAGCGCCATCTTCTTCGGCAGGCCGCACTGATGCAGCTTGAGTTCCGGGCCGACGACGATGACCGAACGGCCGGAGTAATCGACGCGCTTGCCGAGCAAGTTCTGGCGGAAACGGCCCTGCTTGCCCTTGAGCATGTCGGCTAGCGACTTCAACGGACGCTTGTTGGCGCCGGTGATGACGCGGCCGCGGCGGCCGTTGTCGAACAGCGCGTCGACGGCTTCCTGCAGCATGCGCTTTTCGTTACGGATGATGATATCCGGCGCACGCAGTTCGATCA
Source organism: uncultured Hyphomicrobiales bacterium (assembly GCA_903839845.1). Classification (GTDB taxonomy): domain Bacteria; phylum Pseudomonadota; class Alphaproteobacteria; order Rhizobiales; family Xanthobacteraceae; genus Pseudolabrys. The sequence continues at coordinate 6,900 of CAIMEA010000134.1, read as the reverse complement.
GCCGCTTCAGACGGTTGTTGCGGTTGATGACGCGGCGATAGAGATCGTTCAGGTCCGACGTGGCGAAGCGGCCGCCATCGAGCGGCACCAGCGGACGCAGGTCGGGCGGGATCACCGGCACGACGGTCAGAATCATCCATTCCGGCTTGTTGCCCGAGGCGATGAAGGCCTCGATCAGCTTCAGCCGCTTGGCATATTTCTTCTTCTTGATGTCGCTCTCGGTCTCGGCCAGCTCGACGCGCAGGTCGGACTGCATTTTGTCGAGGTCGAGACCTTTCAGCATTTCGCGGATCGCTTCGGCGCCGATCGTGGCGGTGAAGCTGTCCGGACCGAACTCTTCCTGCGCCTTGAGGTACTCGTCCTCGGACAGCAGCTGGCGGTCCTTGAGCGGGGTCAAGCCCGGCTCAAGCACGACGTAATATTCGAAATACAGGATGCGCTCGAGATCCTTGAGCGTCATGTCGAGCAGCATGCCGATGCGGCTCGGCAGCGACTTCAGGAACCAGATGTGCGCGACCGGGGCGGCCAGTTCGATATGGCCCATGCGCTCGCGCCGGACGCGCGACAGGGTCACTTCGACCGAGCACTTTTCGCAGATGATGCCCTTGTACTTCATGCGCTTGTACTTGCCGCACAAGCACTCGTAATCCTTGATCGGCCCGAAGATGCGGGCGCAGAACAGGCCGTCGCGCTCGGGCTTGAAGGTACGGTAGTTGATCGTTTCCGGCTTTTTGATTTCGCCGTAGGACCACGACAAAATCTTCTCAGGGCTCGCGATCGAGATCCGGATCTGGTCGAAGACCTGAGCCGGCGCCGTCGGGCTGAAAAGATTCATGATCTCTTGATTCATTGCCATCTCCGCTATGCCGGCATGCCACCGGCCGCAAATTCTAAAAACAAGGGCGTAAGCGGCCGGGCTCTTTTTGCGTGAAGACTAAGCTTCGCGCTTATGGAGCCCGGCCAGACACTTGTTATTCGGCGGCTTCCGCCGTCGGCGAGCCGCCAAGACCCGGCGCCTTGGAATTGTGCAGGTCGACGTTGAGGCCGAGCGAGCGCATTTCCTTGACCAGGACGTTGAACGACTCGGGGATACCCGCTTCGAACGTGTCGTCGCCGCGAACGATGGCCTCGTACACCTTGGTACGGCCGGCGACGTCGTCCGACTTGACGGTGAGCATTTCCTGCAAGGTGTAAGCGGCGCCGTAAGCTTCGAGCGCCCACACTTCCATTTCGCCGAAACGCTGGCCGCCGAACTGCGCCTTGCCGCCGAGCGGTTGCTGGGTGACCAGCGAGTACGGACCGATCGAACGGGCGTGGATCTTGTCGTCCACGAGATGGTGCAGCTTGAGCATGTAGATGTAGCCAACGGTGACCTGACGGTCGAACGGATCGCCGGTGCGGCCGTCATAGACGGTCGACTGGCCGGAGCGATCCATGCCGGCGAGATCGAGCATGTTCTCGATGTCTTTTTCCTTGGCGCCGTCGAACACCGGCGTCGCGATCGGTACGCCCTTGCGCAGGTTGCCGCCGAGTTCGATCAGGCCGTCTTCGTCGAGCGACTTGATGGTCTCGTCGTCGCCATAGACCTTCTTCAGGATTTCCTTGAGCGGCTTGATGTCGTGCTTGCCCTTCTCGGAATTGTAGAGATCGACGGCTTCGCCGATCTTGAGGCCCATGCCGGCGCAAGCCCAGCCAAGGTGGGTTTCAAGGATCTGGCCGACGTTCATGCGCGACGGCACGCCCAACGGATTGAGCACGATGTCGGCATGCGTGCCGTTCGCGAGGAACGGCATGTCTTCGATCGGCACGATGCGCGAGACCACGCCCTTGTTGCCGTGACGGCCGGCCATCTTGTCGCCGGGCTGGATCTTGCGCTTCACCGCGACGAAGACCTTGACCATCTTCATCACGCCGGGCGGCAATTCGTCGCCGCGCTGCAGCTTCTCGACCTTGTCGAGGAAGCGCTGTTCGAGGAGCTTCTTCGACTCGTCGTACTGCTTACGGATGGCCTCGATCTCGGTCATCAGCTTGTCGTTCGGCGAGGCAAACAGCCACCACTGCGAGCGCGGATACTCATCCAGGATCGCCTTGGTGATCTTTGAATCCTTCTTGAAGCCCTTCGGTCCGGCGACGCCCTGACGGCCTTCGAGCAACTCGGCCAAGCGGCCATAGACGTTGCGGTCGAGGATCGCCTGTTCGTCGTCGCGGTCCTTGGCGAGACGTTCGATTTCTTCCCGCTCGATGGCGAGCGCGCGCTCGTCCTTCTCGACGCCGTGCCGGTTGAATACCCGCACTTCGACGACGGTGCCCTGCACGCCCGGCGGCACGCGCAACGAGGTGTCGCGCACATCCGAGGCCTTCTCGCCGAAGATGGCGCGCAGAAGCTTTTCTTCCGGCGTCATCGGGCTTTCGCCCTTCGGCGTGATCTTGCCGCAGAGAATGTCACCGGCGTGCACTTCGGCGCCGATATAGACGATGCCGGCTTCGTCGAGGTTCTTGAGCGCTTCTTCCGAAACGTTGGGAATATCGCGGGTGATTTCCTCAGGGCCGAGCTTGGTGTCGCGCGCCATCACTTCGAATTCTTCGATGTGGATGGAGGTGAACACGTCGTCCTTGACGATGCGTTCCGACAGCAGGATCGAGTCCTCGAAGTTGTAGCCATTCCACGGCATGAACGCGACCAGCACGTTGCGGCCGAGCGCGAGTTCGCCGAGATCGGTCGACGGACCGTCGGCGATGATGTCGGCCTTGTTGACGTGGTCGCCCACCTTCACCAGCGGACGCTGATTGATGCAGGTGTTCTGGTTCGAGCGCTGATACTTCATCAGGCGATAAATATCGACGCCCGGCTTGGTCGGATCGGTCTCACCCGTGGCGCGAACGACGATACGCGTCGCGTCGACCTGATCGACGATGCCGGTGCGGCGCGCGGAAATCGAGGCGCCCGAGTCGCGGGCGACCACGCCTTCCATGCCGGTGCCGACGAACGGCGCTTCGGCGCGAACCAAAGGCACCGCCTGGCGCTGCATGTTCGAGCCCATCAGCGCGCGGTTGGCATCGTCGTTCTCGAGGAACGGGATCAACGCCGCGGCGACCGAGACGAGCTGCTTCGGCGACACGTCCATGAAGTCGACCTTGTCGCGCGGGACAAGATGCACGTCACCGGCCTGACGGCAGATGATGAGGTCTTCGATGAACTTGCCCTTGGCATCCATCTGCGCGTTCGCTTGCGCGACCGCGTGACGGCTTTCTTCCATCGCCGAGAGATAGATGACCTCGTCGGTGACGCGGCCGTCCTTCACCTTGCGATAGGGCGTTTCGACGAAGCCGTATTTGTTGACGCGCGCATAGGTCGCCAGCGAGTTGATCAGACCGATGTTCGGGCCTTCCGGCGTCTCGATCGGGCAGATGCGGCCGTAATGCGTCGGATGCACGTCGCGCACCTCGAAGCCGGCGCGCTCGCGGGTCAGACCGCCCGGTCCAAGCGCCGAGAGACGGCGCTTGTGGGTGATTTCCGACAGCGGATTGGTCTGATCCATGAACTGCGACAGTTGCGACGAGCCAAAGAACTCGCGCACGGCGGCGGCGGCAGGTTTCGCGTTGATCAGGTCCTGCGGCATGACGGTGTCGATATCGACCGACGACATGCGCTCCTTGATCGCGCGTTCCATGCGCAGCAGACCGATGCGGTACTGGTTCTCCATCAACTCGCCGACCGAACGCACGCGGCGATTGCCGAGATTGTCGATGTCGTCGATTTCACCCTTGCCGTCGCGCAGATCGACGAGCGTGCGAATGACCGCGATGATGTCGTCCTTGCGCAGCACGCGCATTGTGTCCGGCGCGTCGAGTTCGAGACGCATGTTCATCTTGACGCGGCCGACGGCCGAGAGGTCGTAGCGCTCCGAGTCGAAGAACAGCGAACGGAACATCGCCTCGGCGGTGTCCACGGTCGGCGGCTCGCCGGGGCGCATGACGCGATAGATGTCGAACAGCGCGTCTTCACGCGTCATGTTCTTGTCGACGGTCAGCGTGTTGCGGATGTAGGCGCCGACATTGACGTGATCGATGTCGAGCAGCGGCAGATCCTTGTAGCCGGCTTCGATGAGAACCTTGAGGTTCTTCTCGTCGATTTCCTGGCCGGCTTCCATGTAGATCTCGCCCGTCTTGGTGTTGACGAGATCTTCCGCGATGTAATGACCGATCAGTTCCTCGTCGGCCATGCGCAGGTGCTTGAGGCCCTTTTCCTGCAACTGACGCGCCTGGCGCACCGACAGCTTCTTGCCGGCTTCGACCACGACCTTGCCGGTGTCGGCGTCGATCAGGTCGTTGATCGCCTTGTAGCCCTTGAGCCGGTTGGCGTCGAACGGCACGCGCCAGCCATCCTTGGCGCGCTTGTAGGTGACGTGCTTGTAGAACGTGCGCAGGATTTCCTCGCCGTCGAGGCCGAGCGCATACAGAAGCGACGTGACCTGAATCTTGCGGCGGCGATCGATACGCGCATAGACGATGTCCTTGGCGTCGAACTCGATGTCGAGCCAGGAACCGCGATACGGAATGATGCGCGCGGCGAACAAAAGCTTGCCCGACGAATGGGTCTTGCCCTTGTCGTGATCGAAGAACACGCCGGGCGAACGGTGCATTTGCGAGACGATGACGCGCTCGGTGCCGTTGACGATGAAGGTGCCGTTCATGGTCATGAGCGGAATGTCGCCCATGTAGACATCCTGCTCCTTGATGTCCTTGACCGAACGCGCGCCCGTCTCTTCATCGATATCGAACACGATGAGGCGCAGCGTCACTTTCAGCGGCGCGGCAAAGGTCATGCCGCGCTGGCGGCACTCGTCGACGTCATACTTCGGCGGTTCGAATTCGTATTTGACGAATTCGAGCATCGACGAATTGGAAAAATCGGAGATCGGGAACACCGAACGGAACACCGCCTGCAGGCCCTCATCGGGACGGCCGCCGACCGGCTCCTTGACCATCAGGAACTGGTCATAGGACGCCTTCTGAACCTCGATGAGGTTCGGCATCTCCGCCACTTCCTTGATTGATCCGAAAAATTTTCTTACGCGCTTGCGACCGGTAAACGTCTGCGCCATCGTTTTTTCTCTCGATTCAATGTCGGGGGCCAGCGCGGGCGCCTCTCCGAACAGCCGCATTCCATCGCGACCATCAGGACAGGCGTCGGGGCTACCCGTTTCTATGTGATTCGGACCGCGTCCGAACCGCCGCACTCTTCAACTACACTCCATCGTGACCGGGCCGAAGCTGCGCCGTTTCACGATCCGCCTCCGCCCGGAAAAACCGGCCGCCGCGCTTTTTGGTGCGATACCCCCGGGACATGACGTCCCGGGGGTATCGGTATTTATGGCGATCTCCCGGCCTCGCAAGGGCGCGGCCGGGGGATTTCGCTTAGGTAACCGGAGGTTACTTAAGCTCGATCTTGGCGCCGGCCTTCTCAAGGGTCGCCTTGATCTTCTCGGCTTCTTCCTTGTTGACGCCTTCCTTGACGGCCTTCGGCGCGCCTTCAACCAGGTCCTTGGCTTCCTTGAGGCCGAGACCGGTGATGGCACGCACTTCCTTGATCACCTCGATCTTCTTGTCGCCGGCGGCGGCAAGCATCACGGTGAACTCGGTCTTCTCTTCAGCGGCGGCAGCGCCGGCGGCGGCCGGGCCGGCAACCGCGACGGCGGCAGCGGCGGAAACGCCCCACTTCTCTTCCAGCAACTTCGCCAGATCCGCCGCTTCCAGGACGGTCAGCTTCGACAATTCGTCGACGATCTTCTGCAGGTCAGCCATTGTTTAGTTCCTATCTAGGTTCGAACCAGTCGGGTTTGTTTGATCAGTGAGCCGTCAGGCCGCTTCGCTCTTGGCAGCGTAGGCCTGGATGACGCGCGCGACCTTGGCCGCGGGAGCGTTGGTGAGCTGCGCAATCTTGGTCGCCGGCGACACGAGGAGGCCGAGGATCTTGGCACGCAGTTCATCCAGAGACGGCAGCGAGGCGAGCGCCTTGACGCCGTTCTGATCCAGAGCTGTTTTGCCCATCGTTCCGCCCAGGATGACGAACGCTTCGTTCGCCTTGGCAAAATCGATGGCCACCTTCGGCGCGGCTACCGGGTCGCTTGAATAAGCGAGCACGGTCGGCCCCTTCAGCAGGGGCGCAATAGCAACGCAGTCGGTGTCTTTGAGAGCGATTTGGGCGAGACGGTTCTTGGCGACCTTCACCGAGGCGCCGGCCAGCTTCATCTGCTTCCGCAGAATCTGCATCTGGGCGACGGTGAGGCCCGCATAATGAGCCACGACGACGACCTGCGCGGTTTTGAAAACCCCGCTCAGTTCGGCGATGGACTCTGCTTTAGCCGCTCGTTCCACTGCAAGCTCTTTCCGGTATTGGCGGCCTGCCGCATTCACGCGGAAGCCGCCGGGGTTGCACCCAGCCGCCCTGCTTTGAAAATGCCGAAGCAGATTCTGATCAGGACGACCACGAGTAGCCTGCCCCCCGAGACATGACTTGCGGTCATGAACGGGTTTCCGAGGTTCGAACCGACTTGGCCAAGGCCTTGCGGCCCCGGCAAATTCGGGTCTCATCCCCGTCTATGCTGGTCCCTGAAAGCAAAGGGTTTAAGCGTCAGGCCGTCTCAGGCCATCGGCGCCGGCAGTCTTGGACAGGTCGTCCGCCCTCAAACGCCCCCTTGCGGGGCCGCTGGGAAGCGGATTTGCGCATCTCCAACTCGAAAACGTCGGTTTCTCCCTTTCAGAGTTCCCGCTTTTGGGCTTCTAAAAGGAATTCTTTCCGACCACCATCGATTTTGAGAGACGCGCAAAGGCGTGCCGACAAACTGGGCCGGCACGCCCGATGGACCTCATTTAGACCCTCTTAAGAGGTTTGCCAAG
>CAIMEA010000133.1 GCA_903839845.1 uncultured Hyphomicrobiales bacterium | reverse complement strand
TTTTATTGCTGCTGACCACTGAACTTCTTTCGTGCTTTTCCTGACATAAGTTCCTTTGTGGTGAAAGCCGCACCACACGAAGGGACTATTGGGACGAGCGAAGATATGCAGTCGCCCGTCGAATCGAGTCTGTTTTTTGAGTCCAGATGCTTCTGCCATGAAAGCAGTTTAGCATATTTTTTGTGTGTAGCGCATGTGTAGTGTCGTTAAAAGATAATTTATACAGTAATATCAATGACTTAATAGTATATCAATAATCATTTTAAGTCCCATGCGTCTACCATTTCGCCACGCCCGCATAACCTTGCTCACCCGCCGGCACGGCGGATGATCTCCGGCGCGCGGCGGGATAACCCTAGGCCGTTAATAACGCCTTCCAGGCCGGGTCCCAATCCTGGCCCGACGCATCGGTGACACGGCCGTCCTTCTCGAAGAACTTGTTCGGGATCTGGAACATGGCGAGAAACAATCCGCCCTTCGGCGACCACGCGGTGTGCCGGCTGCCGGCCGGACGCCAGACGAATTCGCCGGGGCCGACCTCAATGCCGGCATCGGGGCCTTCCTTGTCGACCAGCGAACCTTCGAGAACATAAGTCTGCTCGATCAGCACATGCTCGTGGTCCGGCAGCACCGCGCCGGGCGCCATGCGCATCAAGGCGGTGGCCAGCCCGCTCGACGGATCGAACAAAAGCGTCTTCATCTCGCAGCCGTCAAAGCGCATCTTCTGCCACGGCATGTCCTTGGCCCGCACCACGCGCGAGAGAAGATCGGCGGGCGTTGCATTCGGCACATTGACGTTCATCGGCGTCCTCCCGTTGCGGCGGCGGCTCGATTATAGCGAAGCCCGGCTCAGTTGCCCAACTTAATATCGGCGGCCTTGACGATGGCGCCGAACTTCTCGGTCTCGGATTCGACGAAGCTGCCGAATTCCTTGACCGACATCGGCTTCGGCACGATGCCCTGCGGCATCAGCTTGTCGGCGATCGCCGGGGTGGCCAGCGCATTGTTGACGATGTCGTTGAGCCGTTCGACCACGTCCGGCGGCGTGCCGGCGGTGGCGAACAGGCCGAACCAGTTGAGCAGTTCGTATTGCGCCAGGCCGGGCGCGCCCTCGCTTAAAGGTGGAACGTCGGGCAGTTGCGGCATGCGCTCCTTCGAGGTCACCGCCACGGCGCGGATCTTGCCGGACTGGATCAGCGGCAACGCCGCCGCCAAACTGGAGAAGCTCATCGTCACCGCGCCTGTCGCCACATCGGTCACCGCCGGCGCCGAGCCGCGATACGGCACATGCAGCACATTGGTGCCGGCCATCGAGTTCATCAGTTCGCCGGCCAGTTGCTGCGGATTGCCGACGCCGGACGACGAGAACGACAATTTGCCGGCGTTCGCCTTGGCGTAGGCGATCAGTTCCTGCGGATTGTGCACCGGCGTGCCCTCGGCGACGACGACGACGCACGGCACGATGCCGACCAGCGCCACCGGCATCAGTTCGCGGCGCGGGTCGTAGGCCATCTTGTCCTTGAACAGATGCTGGTTGATCGCGACCTCGCCGGAGGCGGCCATCAGCAGGCTGTAACCGTCGGGCGCGGCCTTCGCCACCGCGCCGGCGGCGATCATCGCCGACGCGCCGGTGCGGTTCTCGACGATGATGGTCTGGCCGCCGAACGCCTGCTTCATTGGCTCACTGAGAAGTCGCGCGACAATGTCGACGCCGCCGCCGGCGGCATAGCCGACGATGATGCGGATCGGGCGGTCGGGATAGGCGGGCGCCACGGTCTGCGCCAAGGCCTGGCTCATCAAGGCCGGGCTTATCGCGCCGACGGCGGCGACGCTTGCCGCGTTGGCCAAGAGGCTGCGTCGGGTCAGCATGTGTTTCTCCCTTATGATTATTTTTGTTCGTTCAACGCAGCGGACTCTAATCGCCGCCGGCGCGGATCGGCGGCACGAAGGCAAGGCCAGTATCCCACGGGAAATAGATCCAGGTGTCCTGCGACACTTCGGTGATGAAGGTGTCGACCAAAGGCCGGCCCATCGGCTTGGCGTAAACGGTGGCGAAATGCGCCGCCGGCAAAATCTCGCGCACCACGCGCGCCGTCTTGCCGGTATCGACCAGGTCATCGACGATGAGCACGCCCTTGCCGGCCGCGCGCATCGACGTCACCTCGTGGCCGATGCCCTTCATCACCTGGATCTCGCCCTGGTTCTTGTAGTTCATGTAGCTGGCGATGCAGATCGTCTCGATGATGCGCACGTTGAGTTCGCGCGCCACGATCGCCGCCGGCACCAGCCCGCCGCGGGTGATGCAGACGATCGCCTCGAACGGCCCCGCCTCATGCAGCCGCCAGGTCAGCGCCCGGGTGTCGCGGTGGAATTGATCCCACGACACCGGGAACATCTTTTCCGGGCGGGGCGCGTTGTCAGTCGGGGCAGATGCCATAGGCGAACCTTCTGTGAAGCGGAATTAGCCGGCGAGTTGCGCCTTGACCTTGGCGAGCATGGCCTCGACCGCGGCGCGCACTTCCGCGAGCCGCGCCGCGTCGCGCGAGCGCACGACGATATTGGTGTTCGGCCCAAGCTTGTCGTCCTGGAACGGATAGCTGCCGATGATCGCGTCCGGATAGGCTTTTGCCACCGCGCCGAGTTCGGTGCCGATGTCGCCTTCCTTGGCGTCGGCGCGAATGCTGACCGACAGCATCTTGACGCCGGTTTTCAATTTCGGCGCCACCTCGTCGAGCATCGCCTGCATGATCGACGGCACGCCGGCCATGGTGATGACATTGCCGATCCAGAAGCCGGGCGCGCCGGACACCTTGTTGTAAACCAGCGCCGCGCCGTTCGGGATGCGGGTCATGCGCATGCGCGCTTCGTTCAACTCGCCGCCCATCTTGGCGACGCGCTCCTTCATGATCGCCACCGCCTCGGGGTGATAATCGATCGAGACGCCGAAGGCCTTGGCGATGCAGTCGGCGGTGATGTCGTCATGCGTCGGGCCGATGCCGCCGGTGGTGAACACATAAGTGTAGCGGTTGCGCAGCGCATTGAGCGCGGCGATCACCTCCGGCTCGTCGTCGGAGACGACGCGCACTTCCTTCACGTCGATGCCGATCGCCGTCATGTATTCGGCGATGTAGCCGATGTTCTTGTCCTTGGTCCGCCCCGACAGGATCTCGTCGCCGATGACAAGAATAGCCGCTGTGACGATCTCAGCTGTCATAAGTCTGCTCACGGTCGGCTTGCGAAAGGGAACGGCGGAAGGGGCCGAACTGGCCAGGGCCAAGACGTAGCGTGCCCGGGCAGGCCGCTCAAGGCGGCGGCCGGCAAGCGTCCACGCCATATGCGTCCACGCCTGATGTCGCCGGCCTAGCCAATAGCCTATAATTTAGGCACATGCTCGGTCCAGTGCCCGCGCCTCTACCGTAAATAGTTGTTTTCCCTGGGTATTTTTTGGCCTGAAGCTTGCAGATTAAGGACTAGGCTGGCGCTTCGCCCCTACCCAGGTTGCCCATTTGGGCACAAAGTCGGGGTTGAGGCGTTCAAGAGTGCTGCTGGGGGTTTTTAAGTATGGCTGCGGCCTTCGACGAGATGAAGGGTCACGACGGTGACCAGGTGCGGCCGGCCTATGGCGAGCTGGCGCAGTGGCTCAAGGAAGTGCCGCCCGACGTTCTCGATTACCGGCGCCGCGAGGCCGAACTCATTTTCCGCCGCATCGGCATCACCTTCGCCGTTTACGGCGAGGCCGACGCCACCGAGCGCCTGATCCCGTTCGACGTTATCCCGCGCATCATGGCCGCCTCCGAATGGAGGTTCCTGGAGAAGGGCCTGACCCAGCGCGTCAACGCGCTCAATTTGTTCATCAAGGATGTCTATGGCGCGCGCGAGATCCTGCGCGCCGGCATCATTCCGGAAGACCTCGTGTTCCGGAATCCGGCGTTCCGCCCGGAGATGAACGGCCAGCGCGTACCGCACGATATCTATGTGCACATCGCCGGCATCGACATCATCCGCGTCGATGCCGACACCTTCTACGTGCTCGAGGACAATGCGCGCACGCCGTCCGGCGTCTCCTATATGCTGGAGAACCGCGAAATCATGATGCGGCTGTTTCCGGAATTGTTCTCGCGCCACCGCATCGCGCCGGTCGAGAATTATCCGGACGAACTGCTCGCTTCCCTCAAGTCGGTCGCGCCGTTGACGACGTCGAAGGAGCCGACCGTCGTCCTTTTGACGCCGGGCGTGTTCAATTCGGCCTATTACGAGCACTCGTTCCTCGCCGACAAGCTCGGCGTCGAACTGGTCGAAGGCCGCGATCTCTTCGTCAAGGACGAGGTCGTCTATATGCGCACGACGCAGGGGCCGCAGCGCGTCGATGTCATCTATCGCCGCGTCGACGACGATTTCATCGACCCCCTCACCTTCCGCGCCGACTCGATCCTCGGCGTGCCCGGCCTGATGTCGGCTTACGCCGCCGGCAATGTTACGCTGGCCAACGCTGTCGGCACCGGCATCGCCGACGACAAGGCGGTGTACAGTTTCATGCCGGCGATCGTGAAATTCTATCTCGGCGAAGAACCGCTGTTGAAAAATGTGCCGACCTGGCGCTGCCGCGAGGAAGAGCATCTCAAATACGTGCTCGACCATCTGCCCGAACTGGTGGTCAAGGAAGTGCACGGCTCCGGCGGTTACGGCATGCTGATCGGCCCGACCGCCTCGAAGATCGCCATCGAGCAATTCCGCGCCAAGCTGAAGGCCGAACCGAAGAATTTCATCGCCCAGCCGACGCTCGCTTTGTCGACGTCGCCGACCTGCGTCGAGGAAGGCGTGGCGCCGCGCCATGTTGATCTGCGGCCTTTCGTGCTCACCGGCCGCAACGGCGTGCGCATCGTGCCCGGCGGGCTGACGCGCGTCGCGCTGAAAAAGGGTTCGCTGGTGGTCAATTCCAGCCAGGGCGGCGGCACCAAGGATACGTGGGTATTGGATAGCTGAACGATACGACGTTAAGACAGTGAGAAAAGACGAGCATGCTTTCCCGCACGGCCGATAACCTGTACTGGCTCTCGCGTTACGTCGAACGCGCCGAATATCTGGCGCGCATTCTCGACGCGACGCAGCGCCTCTCCGCTTTGCCCCTTGCTTATGTCGGCGCCAGCAACGAATGGGAATCGGCGGTGCTGACCGCCGGCTGCGCCACCGGCTTCTTCAAGCTCTACGACGAAGCCAACGAGGAAAACGTCACCGATTATCTCGCCTTCTCCACCGCCAATTCGTCGTCGATCCGCTCGTGCTTTGAAGCCGCGCGGCATAATGCGCGCGCCGTGCGCACCGCGCTGACCATGGAAATGTGGGACTCGATCAACGGCACCTGGCTTGAGCTGAAGCGTTACGGCAACGGCCCGACCTCGCGCGAGGAATTCTCCCGCTTCCTGCGCTGGGTGCAGGAATCCTCGCTGCGTTTCGACGGCTCCGCCTACCGCACCATGTTGCGCAGCGACGCCTACTGGTTCTCGCGCCTCGGCGTCTACATGGAGCGCGCCGACAACACCGCGCGCATTCTCGACGTCAAATACCATCTGCTGCTGCCGGACAATGAGCGCGTCGGCGGCCCGCTCGATTATTTCCAGTGGGCGGCGATTTTGCGCTCGGTCTCGGCGCTGACCGCCTATCACTGGGTCTATCGCGACAGCCTCAAGCCCTGGCTGGTCGCCGACCTGTTGATACTCAAGGACGAACTGCCGCGCTCGCTGTCGTCCTGCTACGAGGCGATCGTGCGCAATCTCGACCAGATCGCCGGCGCCTATGGCCGGCAGGGCGCGGCGCAGCGCCAGGCGCGCGGCATGCGCACGAGGCTGCAAAACAGCAAGATGGACGGTATTTTCCAGCGCGGCCTGCACGAATTCATCAGCGAATTCATCACCGAAAACAACCGTTTGGGTGGTGCCATCACCGAGCAATTCCTGCTATGAAGACGGCCCGCGCAAGGCTCGCGCGGCCGCTTACGGTACCGCCCGAACAACAGCGCTAAAGGCACGCCGACCAGTGCGCATTCGCATTTCCCACGCCACCAGCTACCGCTACGAGACGCCGCCGAAAAGCGTCACGCAGGTTCTGCGCCTGACCCCGCGCAATCATGACGGCCAGTACGTGGTCAATTGGCGTGTCGAGGTATCGCAGGATTGCCAGTTGCATCAGCAGGAAGGCGCCTTCGGCAATATCAGCCACGTCTTCAATGCCGAAGGCCCGTTCGACGAACTGTCGGTGACGGTCGCCGGCGAAGTCGACACCCAGGACACTCACGGCATCGTCAACGGCGCGATCGAACGTTTTCCGCCGGCGCTCTATCTGCGCGAGACCGCGCTGACCATGCCGGACCCCGCCATTATCGACTTCGCCGAAGCGACGCGCACGGACGCCGGTACCGACACGCTGACCTTGCTGCACGCGTTGATGATGCGCCTCAACGCCGAGATGACCTTCGACACCGAGCCGACCCAGGTCGAGACCACGGCGGCGGAAGCCTTCGCCGGCAAGCGCGGCGTCTGCCAGGACGGCACGCACATCTTCATCGCCGCCGCACGCCACCTTGGCGTGCCAACACGATACGTCAGCGGCCACTTTTACCGCGAGAACGACACCAGCGCGCAGGATGCCGGCCATGCCTGGGCGGAGGCTTACGTCGACAAGCTCGGCTGGGTCGGCTTCGATCCGACCAACGCCATTTCGCCGACCGAAGCGCATGTCCGCGTCGCTGTCGGACTGGATTACCTTGGCGCGGCGCCGGTGCGTGGTACCCGCTATGGCGGCGGCGGCGAAACGCTTAAGGTGACGATCAACGTCGACCAGGCCAACTGGCAGACCCAATCGCAATCCCAATCATGACGCAACCGGCGCGCCGGCAATGCTCGCACTCTTAAAGCCCGATTAGAAAAAGACGGATACCATGACTTACTGCTGCGGAATTCTCGTGCGTGAAGGCCTGGTGATGATCGCGGACACGCGCACCAATGCCGGCCTCGACAACGTCTCCACCTTCCGCAAGCTGCATGTCTATACGCAGCCGGGCGAACGCATCATGGCGCTCGCCTCCTCCGGCAATCTGTCGCTGAGCCAGACCGTGCGCTCGATGCTGACCGAAGGCATCGAGAATCCGGAAACCGGCGAACTCGAAACGCTGATGAACGCGCCGACCATGTTCAAGGCGGCGCAGCGGATCGGCAACGCCATCCGCTCCATTCAGCGCGTCGAAGGCAAGGCGCTGGAAGAAGCCGACGTCGATCACGGCATCGGCTTTTTGTTCGGCGGCCAGATCAAGGGCGGCCGCCTGCGCCTGTTCATGATCTACTCGGCCGGCAATTTCATCGAGTGCACCACCGACACGCCCTATCTGCAGATCGGCGAACACAAATACGGCAAGCCGGTGCTCGACCGCGCCATTTCCTTCGACACCGACATTTACGACGCGCTCAAGATCGGCCTGATCTCGATGGATTCGACCATGCGCTCCAACCTCGCCGTCGGCCTGCCGATCGATCTTCTGGTGGCGCGCCGCGACACCTGCGAGTCGGAGGTGAACTATCGTATCGAGCCGGGCGAACCTTATTTCCAGGATTTGCGCGAGCGCTGGTCGGGCGCGCTGCGCGCCGCGCACATCGCCATCCCGCGCCCGCCTTATCGCAGCCCGGGGTGATCGTCGCTTTTGTCATCACCGCCCCCAGCCTGTCATTGCCGGGCTTGACCCGGCAATCCATGATGCCTTTCGGCCATGGCAGACTATTGGGTCTACGTTCTTACGAACAAGCCGCGGAGCACGCTGTATGTCGGTGTGACGAACGATCTCGTGCGCCGGGCCTATGAACATTGCGAAGGGTTGGTGAAAGGATTCACCCAGCGTTACGGCCTCAAGATGCTGGTTTATTTTGAGCGCTTCGACGCTCCCGGCCTGGCAATTCAGCGCGAGAAGAATATCGAGCATTGGTCGCGGCGGTGGAAACTGGAACTTGTTGAATCCAGTAATCCCCAATGGCGCGACCTTTATAACGACATCACCCGGTGAGACCGCTCATGGATTGCCGGGTCAAGCCCGGCAATGACGGCGGCAAGGGATCGAAACCGCGTCCAAAGCAGTCGTTCCGATCGCCCTCTATTTACCCGCCATTAACGCCAACCGCCAAATTGCCGCCCGGTACCCGCGCACTCCGGCCGGGTCAGCCTTACCGAAAGCCATTGGCAAGCTTTCACCCCTAGCGTCGGCCCCGAAAAGTCCTGCGAACAGGACGCTTTAGGGGACGTCATTTGTCGGTCGTGACCGGGCCTCATGCCTCCGGGCAGCAACGGTACACCCATTGGGATCGCGCACGCCTGAGCGTGGTGGTCCCGATCGGCGTCATCGTCGCGGTCGCCATCGTCTGCATCGTCGTCGCCGTGCTGTCGTCGGCGCAGCGCGCCGACGAAGTCGCCATCGATCACGAAAATCAATTGCTCTCCAGCGCGCTGGCCAATTACGGCACCCGCGTCCTGCGCGAGATCGACAGCGTCGCCTCCTCGCAAAGTGCGACACAGAATATCCGCCGCAAGTTCGATCCGCTCTGGACCGACGAGCGCGCCGGCGTCTGGCTCGCCGCCTATTTCAAGCACGATTACATCCTGGTGTTCGACGGCCAGGACAACCCGGTCTATTCGCTGATCGGCCACCACGCCGCCGACCAGGCCTGGTTCGCGAAGGCGCGTCCCGAACTGAGCGAACTTCTCGACTTCATGCGCGGCCGCAGCGCCGCCATGCCCGGCGCCATCCGCCTCGGCTCGCCCGGCCCAGCCGAAGCCGGCGCACGTAATAACGCGGTCGTGCTGCGCAGCATCCTCGGCCAGCCGGCGGCGGTCGCCGCGGTCGCGGTCGCTTCCGACGCCGGCGTTTCGCCGGCCGCCGACACCGCCGCGCCGATCATGCTGTCGGTCAAGTTCATCAATGGCGACGTCCTCGCCAGCATCGCCACCCAGCTCGGCCTGGTGAATCTGCGCGCGATTGACGACGACGCCGTGCCGCCGGGCGATTTCGTCTACCGGCTGACCGCGCCCAATGGCGAGCGCATCGCCCACTTCGCCTGGACGCCGAAACAGCCGGGCGCCGAAATCGTCCAGAGCGTGGTGCCCTTCATCGCCGTGGCGCTGGCCGGCTTTGCCCTGCTCGCCGCTTTCGTGCTGCGTTATATGCGCCGCACCGCGGTGGCGATCGCCGCTGGCGAAACGCGGCTGCGCCATCTGGCCATGCACGACCCGTTGTGCGGCCTGCCCAACCGCATCTTCTTCGGCGAACGGCTCGAAGCGGTGATCGACGAAGTGCACTCCAGCAAATCGCCGGCCGCCGTTCTGTATATCGACCTCGATCATTTCAAGGACGTCAACGACACGCTCGGCCACCCGGTCGGCGACGAACTGATCCGCAACGTCACGTTGCGGCTGTCGAGCACATTGCGCGGCGGCGATCTGGTCGCCCGCCTCGGCGGCGACGAATTCGCGGTGATCTCGGCCATCGGCAACGACACCAACAAGACCATGGTGCTGGCGCAGCGCATCATCACCGCGATCTGCGCGCCCTACAGTATTGGCGGCCAGAACATCGTCATCGGCGCCTCGATCGGCATCGCCCTCATCGACCGCGATTGCGGCGGCGCCGCCGACATTATGCGTTACGCCGATATGGCGCTGTACCGCGCCAAGAACGAAGGCCGCAACCGCGCCTGCGTCTATGACGCGGCGATGGATGCCGACCTGTCCAAGCGCAAGCTTCTCGAAGGCGACCTGCGTCAGGCGATCGAGGAAGGCCAGTTGCGCCTGATGTATCAGCCGATCGTCAACAAGAGCGGCGACACCATGATGGGCGTCGAGGCTCTGTGCCGCTGGACTCATCCGACGCGCGGCGAAATCTCGCCGATCGAATTCATTGCGATTGCCGAACATTCCGGCCTGATCGTCGAACTCGGCGCCTGGGTGCTGCGCCAGGCGCTCATCGACGGCAGGGCCTGGCCTTCCCTCACCGTCGCGGTCAATGTCTCGCCGCTGCAATTCCGCCGCGCCGATTTCGCCGAACTGGTTGAGCGCACCTTGCTCGAGACCGGTTTCGATCCGTCGCGCCTCGAACTCGAACTGACCGAGACCGTGCTGCTCGGCAATATCGACACGGCGGAAGCCGGCATGCTGCGGCTCAAGGCGCTCGGCGTGCGCCTGGCGCTGGACGATTTCGGCACCGGCTATTCGAGCCTCGCTTACTTGCGCCGCTTCCCGTTCGACAAGCTCAAGATCGACCGCAGTTTCGTGATGTCGATCGAGAAGGCCGCCGATGCCGCGGCCATCGTCCACGCCGTCGTGTCGCTCGGCCGTGGCCTCGGCATGAAGGTCACCGCCGAAGGCGTCGAGACCGCCGATCAACATCTGTTCCTGCGCGCCGCCGGCGTGCACTTCATGCAGGGCTATCGCTTCGGCAGGCCGACAACGCCGGACGACATCAGCGCCCGCCTGCGCGCGCCGGCCGACTACCTGCCCATCGACGTCCCATCGGCGATGGCCGGCTGATCCCTCCCCCCGGTGGCACTCCCCCGCTTTTATGATATGGCGGAGGACGAAAAGAACACCCAAGGGAAGGACATCCAATGACAGCAAAAATCGCGCTGGTCACCGGCGCCGGATCGGGCGTCGGCCGCGCCGTCTCCATCGCGCTCGCCAAGGCCGGCTATAATCTGGTGCTCGCCGGACGCCGCAAGGAGCCGCTCGACGCGGTCGGCGCGGAAATCAACGCGGTGGGCCAGCAGTCCTTGTCGGTGCCGACCGACGTGTCGAAGCGCGACGATATCCTGGCGCTTTTCGCCAAGGTGAAATCTTCCTTCGGCCGCCTCGACGTCCTGTTCAACAATGCCGGCATGGGCGCGCCGCCGGTGCCGATCGAAGACCTGCCGTTCGAAACCTGGCAGCAGGTGGTCGCCACCAACTTGACCGGCATGTTCCTGTGCACGCAGGAAGCCATCAAGATCATGAAAGATCAGAAGCCGCAGGGCGGCCGCATCATCAACAACGGTTCGATCTCGGCGCATGCGCCGCGGCCGTTCTCGATCGCCTATACCTCGACCAAGCACGCGGTCACCGGCCTGACCAAGTCGACCTCGCTCGACACCCGCAAATACAATATCTGCTGCGGCCAGGTCGATATCGGCAACGCGGCGACGCCGATGACCGACCGCATGGTGGTCGGGGACGGCGTGCCGCAGCCCAACGGCACCAAGATGGTCGAGCCGCGCATGGACGCGATGAATGTCGGCAACGCCGTCGTCTATATGGCGAACCTGCCGCTCGACGCCAATGTGCTGTTCATGACGGTGATGGCCAACACCATGCCGTTCGTCGGCCGCGGCTGATCGCTGCGACGCCGCGCCACACGAAGCCGTCCCGGAGAAATCCCGGACGGCTTTTTCGTTTCGCTTGCGACGCTAACCAGCCTTCGCCGTCCGCCGCACCTTCATGAAACGCACGACGCGCTGCGCCGCTTCCGGCTCGATGGCCTCGTAGTCGCCGCGCCTCGGCGGCGTCTCGTAGTCGTACAGCCCTGCCTTGGCGATGCGCAACTTGATGAAGGCGTCGGCGACCTGCCAGGACAGGCCGGCCGAACGCAGCAGCAGCAAAGCCGACTGGATCTTGCCGCCGGTCAAAAGATTGAAGGCGTAGAAGCGGTCGAGGCCGAGCATCGCCGCCACAACGGTCGCCGCGTCGAGGAGCCTCTTGCCGGTCACCAGCTCGCCTATGATGTCGTTCGGATTGAGATCGCCGGCGCGGATACCGGCGATATAGGCGTCGGTGCGCGCCGCGTTCTGCTGCCGGTCGGCGGCCCAGGCGCCGAGATGCTTCTCGACCAGCGTATCGTCGATCGGACCGGCGACATCGCGCAGGCGATTGGCCAGTTCCTTGGAAATCAGCGGCAGCAGGCGGCCGATCGCGGTCAATGACAGATCGCCGCGCGTCACGATCAACGCCTGCAGATCGTTGTCGCCGGCCGATTTATCGATCAGGCTTTGCATGCCGAATTCGGAAAATTGCGCGCCGCGATTGGCGGCCAAGGTCTGGATCGTGTCGCGGTCGCCGCGCGCCACCACGACGTCGCTGACCGGCGGCGTCACCTTGTCGCGGCCGGCGATGACGGTGAGATGCGCCTGCGAACCGGACCTGGCGACATCGATGAGGATGCGTTCCGGCAGCGCGCCGTAATCGCGGATGATCGGCCGCGCCACGTTGATGTCGTTGTCGCTGGCCAGCCGGCGCGCCAGTTCATCCGACAATGCCGGCATCGTCGACAACTTGGCCGACGCCGCGGCGCGGTCGGTGCTGGCGATCTTGTCGATCAATTTGCCGATGACTTCGTTGAACAGATAATGCTCGGCTGGCGTGGCGCGGTCGCCCTGCTCGATATAGGCGTCGGTGATGCGGTGCAAAAGCTCGAGCCGCTTTTCCGAGGTGCTTTCGGCGGCCAGTGCCGCGAGATCGGCGGCCAGTGTGGCGTGCGGCGTTATTTTTTGCGTGCGAGAAGGCATTGACGAACTCACTGGCCGACACCGCGTCGATGGGCTGGACGCTGCTGTCCTGCAGATTGCGCGGAAAAACTTAAATCGCGCTAAAGCAATGCGGCGTGATACGCCATCGCGGTTTACGTCCTGCTTACCGCGCCGTTGCGCGAACTTGCCGCGGTGCCTTGCCAAACTGCTTTGCCGGAAATAGCAGTCT
Source organism: uncultured Hyphomicrobiales bacterium (assembly GCA_903839845.1). Taxonomy (GTDB): domain Bacteria; phylum Pseudomonadota; class Alphaproteobacteria; order Rhizobiales; family Xanthobacteraceae; genus Pseudolabrys. The sequence continues at coordinate 1,726 of CAIMEA010000133.1, read as the reverse complement.
CTTGTTCACCATGTGCATATGCCGAGAGCGCGCGGCAATCGCCCGTCCGGCGCTAGCGGTCCCGCGTCACGCTCCATACGCCGAGGCCGGCGGCCGCAAAGGCCAGGCCGACAAAGCCGATGCCGTGCAGCCATCCCAGCCCGAACAAAATGCCGCCGACGCCGGAGCCAATGGCCTGCCCGACATAGACGCCCGAGGTATTGAGCGCGACCGAGGCGCTCGACAGCTCCGGCGCCGCTTGCACCAGCCGCGCCTGCTGCATCGAATTGGTCGCGGCAAAGCCGAGCCCGATGAAGCCAAGGCCGGCGCCCATCGCCGGCAAATAGCCAGCGCCAAGCGACCACGACAGCAGCCCGACAAACGTGCAGCCGATAAACACGCCGGCGGTGGCCCAGGTCCCGAGCTCGCCGACGAGACGTGTCGCAACGACGTTGCCGATGAAGCCGGCGACGCCGAACAGTGCGAACATCAGGCCGATCACCTCGTGGCTGGCGCCAGACAGCGTCTGCAACAGCGGCGCCAGATAAACAAAGACAATGAGCTGGGCCGAGAGCGACAGAATCGTGATCGACAACAGCAACAGGATTTTGCGGTTACGCGCCAATACGCTGAAACTGCGCAGCGACAGCGGCGGGCCATACAGCGCGCGCGGCAGCGCGAAGGTCAGCAGAATGAGCGGGATCAGCGCCGTCAGCGAGGCCGCGACAAAAGCGCCGCGCCAGCCGATATAGCCGGACACAAAAGCGACCAGCGGCAACCCGCCGGCGACCGCCAGCGACCAGCCGAGAAAGACGAAGGCGATAGACCGCGATCGATCCTTCTCGTCCACCAAGAGGGCAATCGTGCTGGCGGCCTGCGGCGTGAACACCGCCGCGCCCGCTACCATGGCCAGCCGCAGCGCCAGCACGGTGGCGTAGTTGGGCGCAAAGGCCGAGCCCGCCTGCCCGATCACCATGAAAGCGAGCGAGCCGACCAGCAGCGTCCGGCGGTCGATGCGGGTCGTCAGCCAGGCCACGATCGGCGAACCGATGCACAGGATCACCGCGCCGTATGTCACCAGCAGTCCGGTTTCGCGAATGCCGACGTTCAGACCGTCGGCGAGCACGGTCAGCATTCCAGCCGGCGCGAGAATGCAAAGCCCGGTGGCGAAGTTGCCGAGCATCAGGCCGTAACGCGGCAAGGTCTGGCTGGTGGAAGGGGTCACGATTGTCGCCCATGAAATCGAGTGCGGGCATCTTAGCTAGGCCACGCAGCGCGCCCGCGCCATGGGACGACAAGGGCCGACCCGCGAAACCTTTGAATGCAATGCATGAAGCAGATTGATGGAGCGGCGGCGCAAATTGCCCCTTGACTGTCTATAATCCTAGGACTATATACAGGCCTATCCCGCCCCTTTGAGGGGTGTCTGTACAGCATCTTCAGATGCGGGGCGGGGAGCGGTGGCCGGTCGGGTGCGTCGGAGATGCGGCGCAAACTCCCGTCACCGGCGGTCCAAGCCGCTCACGTCCCGGCGCACCCGTCCGTGCGTCACTGGGCTCCACTGGCGGTGGCCGCCGGCATGGTCAGAAATGCCGGTTTCCATTTGGGCCCGATAGCGGTGGATAGGCGGCCTGCCAATCCGAAAGGAGAGGCGCGGTCGCCTGAAACGGTAAGTCCACCGGGGGCGGAGCGGAGCAAACCTATAAACATCGCGCGCGGAACGCCGGGAGAAGGGCGGACTTGCGTT
>CAIMEA010000132.1 GCA_903839845.1 uncultured Hyphomicrobiales bacterium | reverse complement strand
ATGGCGACGGCGATGGACCGGCTGATGCCGTTTATTGCCGGGCTCGCGATTGTCCTGATCGGCTTTGCCGGATTTTCCCTGACTCAGTTGCGCCGCGCGGGCCGCGATCTGGCGCTGAGCGAAGAACAGGCTCGCCGCGCCGCTGACGAAGACAAGCTCACCGGTCTGCCCAATCACGCCAAGACGCTCGAACTGCTCGATCTGTTTCTGGCCGAACACGCCGGCCATGAGGCCACGACCTTCGCCCTGATCGAACTCGACGGCATGGAAGACGTCACCGCGCATCTCGGCGTTCTCGGCAGCGACGAATTGATTGTCGCGGTCGCCGAGAGGCTGCGCGAGGCGGTGCCGGCGGAGGCCGTGGTCGGTCGCGTCGGCAGCGACGAATTCGCCGTGATGCTGATCGCCGACGCCAACGTCGATATCGCGGCCATGCTGCGCGCCGTTCTCGACAATGTCGCGCGGCCGCATTGGTTCGACACCGTAGTGCGCGTCAGCGCCCATGCCGGCTTCGCCCAGGCCCCGCAGCACGCCACGACGCGCGGCGAACTGACGCGCCGCGCCGAGCTGGCCTTGCGCGCCGCCGACAAGAAGGGCCCCGGCAGCATCGTTGCTTTTGACACAGCGATCGACACGGTCTCGACCGACCAGAAATTCATCCACCGCGAGCTGCCGCGTGCGCTCAGCGCCAACGAACTCGAACTGCATTACCAGCCGATCATCGCCGCGCATGGCGGCCGCATCGTCGGCGTCGAGGCTTTGCTGCGCTGGACGCACCCGACGCGCGGGCCGATCGGTCCGGCCGTGTTCATCCCGGTCGCCGAGCAGATGGGCCTGATGGATACGTTGGGCGCCTTCGTGCTGCGCAAGGCGCTGCACGAGGCCAAGCGATGGCCCGACCTCTACATCGCCGTCAATCTGTCGCCGTTGCAGGTGCGCGACCGCACCATCGTCGATCTGGTCCGTTCGGCGCTGGAGGAAAGCGGCGTCGCGCCGTCGCGGCTGATGCTGGAAATCACCGAAGGCGTTCTGATCGACAATCCGGAAGAAATGGTCAAGCGCATCGAGGACCTGCACGACCTCGGCGTGCGCGTCGCGCTCGACGATTTCGGCTCGGGCTATTCCAATCTCAGCTATCTCCAGCGTTTCCCGCTCGACAAGCTCAAGATCGACCGCAGCTTCGTGGTCGCGCTCGGCACCTCGGCCAATGGCGGCGTCATCATCCAGGCGATCGTGGCGCTCGGCCGCGCGCTCGGGCTGTCGGTACTGGTCGAAGGCGTCGAGACCGAGCAGCAGCGCGTCTTGCTGCGGCTGGCCGGCTGCGACGAGATGCAGGGCTACCTGTTCGCCAAGCCGGCCCCGGCCGCGACCATCGACCGGCTGCTCGGCCAGCAAAAGCAGAATGCCGGCGCCAAGACCTTGCCGGCGCCGCCGGCAACGCTGACAGCCTGAGATTGACGCGATAGAGTGCCTCACGAACAAGATCGCTGAAAGCGATTGATGACGGAGGCGGCGCACATGATCCCCAACAGCTGGGCAGGCTTTAATTTCGGCCTCGGCGACGATGTCGACATGTTGCGGGCGTCGGTCGCCGGGTTCGCGCAAGATAAGATCGCGCCGCGCGCCGACGAGATCGACCGCAGCAACGTTTTCCCGCGCGATCTCTGGCCGGAAATGGGCGCGCTCGGCCTGCACGGCATTACCGTCGACGAGGACTATGGCGGCTCGGGTCTCGGCTATCTTGCCCATTGCGTGGCGATGGAAGAAGTGTCGCGTGCTTCCGCCTCGGTCGGCCTGTCCTACGGCGCGCACTCCAATCTCTGCGTCAACCAGATCAGCCGCAACGGCACCGAGGCGCAAAAGCGCAAATACCTTCCGAAGCTGATTTCCGGTGAGCATGTCGGGGCGCTGGCGATGTCGGAGCCGGGCGCCGGTTCCGATGTGGTGTCGATGGCGACGCGCGCCGACAAGGTCGGCGACCGCTACGTGCTCAACGGCTCGAAGATGTGGATCACCAACGGTCCCGTCGCAGATACGCTGGTTGTCTATGCCAAGACCGACCGCACTGCCGGCTCGCGCGGCATCACCGCCTTCATGATCGAGAGTCATATGAAGGGTTTCTCGCCTGCGCAAAAACTTGATAAACTGGGAATGCGCGGCTCGGACACGTCGGAACTGGTGTTCACCGATTGCGAAGTGCCGGAAGAAAATATCCTTGGCGTCGTCGGCAACGGCGTCAACGTGCTGATGTCGGGTCTCGAT
>CAIMEA010000131.1 GCA_903839845.1 uncultured Hyphomicrobiales bacterium | reverse complement strand
GGTGCCTGGCTGAACCAGTTTGACGACGTTAGAATTCGACACGGCATATTACTCCTTCGGTGGAGAAGTGGAGGCTTCAACTACCCCCACGATATGCCGCCTTCCTGATCTACCCCGTCACCAACTTTCGACCATAGCTCCACAGCTCCTCAAAATTCTCGACGGGGTTTATTAACTAAGCCCGCTCGAAATCGGGGCCTTCACATTAAGGTCTCGATTTGAGCAACCAACTCTCCGCTTCCGGCGCGGGAGTTTAGAACCGAATTGCAATTGGAATAGAGCGTCTGCGCTGCCCCAATCCCTGCAGCAGCGCCGACAAAGCGGTGGAATTTCGCGGCAAGCTCACCGTTAGACATTGGCCGCGCAGGATCACCTGGCACATTCAGCACAAGCCGATCGTGGTCGCCATCAGCGGTACGTACGACAATGCGCGCGGGCCACGTCGCCGGATAATGCGCCAGCAGCGCATCATCGCCGGTGACGCTGACCTTTTGCATCAAGGCCATGACCGGCTCCGGTGAGGACACAGGCGATGATCCAATGTCGAATTCCGCATCGGGCTCATGCGCGGCGATGGCGAGATGATAGGGCAAGCTTGTGAGATAGGAGGCGCGATCGCCGGGCACGACACCATGGCCGGTCATCTTGAGATAAGGTGGCGGGACGCTGACCTCGATCGACATTATCTGCGCCGGAGAGACGCCGGCGGCCATGATCTCCTTCAGGCCTTGCGTCGCCGCCATGGTCTGGCGCGCCGCGCACCACGGCTTGAACGACAAGTCATCCAGCGCAAAGGCTTCGCCGAGCCTATTGGTGAACACAGCCACATCCGGCGTCACGCCGAAAATGCCCTGCATGAAAGGGCCGTCGAGCACGTTGAGGTCCGATGTAAAACCCGCCTGCGCGGCGCGCGCCGCGATCAGGCCGGTGCGCGCGGCCTGCGCAATCGCGAACCAGCGCGACGTCGTTGCCAGATTGTGATGGCCGACACCCGGCGCCGCCAGCGTGAGGGCCAGCGCCAGGGCATTCGCCGTCTGCGTCGCATTCAGGCCGAGCAGTTGCGCCGCCACGGCGGCGACGCCGAAAGGCGCACCGAAATAAGTCGGCCAGATGCCGCGATAAATCACCTGCGGCCCGTCAATCGCCAGACCGAGCCGGACCATGGCCTCGGTGCCGGCGATGATGGCGCGGCTCAGCGCTGCACCATCGGCGCCGCAATCCGCCGCCAATGTCAGCGCCGCGGGGATGATAACGCCGCCGGGCGTCGTTGCTGACGGCAGATGGATATTGTCGATCTCGCTGAGGCGGGCCAGCGCCGACGGCGTGCCGACATCGACGCCGTCGCGTGGACGGACGGCGAGCAGCGCCTTGCCTTCCTGCGTCGCCGCGCCTGCCACCCAGGCGCCGACAATGTCGGTGAGCTGGCGCTGCACATTGGTCGTGGTGGCGGCCGGCACGGCGAAGTCCGAAGCGACAAAGCGGGCGAAGGTCTCAATGGCCGTCATGGCGCACTCCACAGAACATCACTGCCGGTTTCGGTAACTGCTACCAAAGCCGACACGATGACACCGCTATGCTCGCCCAAGACACCGGCACGCAGCGACAGCACGGTGCCGGCGGCCAAGGGTTCATTGAGCGGCAGGTCTTCCTGCACGGCCAGGCCGATGCCGATCACGGCAGGAAGCGCGGCCGGATGTGTTCCGGACTTGGTAAGAGTTTGCGTCAGCGTCGCTGGGGTGACACCGGGGCGGAGTTGCGCGACGGCTGCCTGCAGCGCTGATTTTGCAGCATCGAGCGATGCGTTTGGCTTGGCGCCAAGCATGACGAAGCCTTCCGCCCAGTAGCCGCCAACTCGCACGGCGAGATAGACCTGCATCGGATCTGCCGGCTCCGCCACCGGCACATCGAATGGCACAAGGCTACGCCCGCCATCGAGGCTGAAAAGGCTGCGCACGTCCTGCGCGCCGGCCTGCCACGCGGCGTATTCCGCGGCGATAACGGCATCGGTAACATTCCGGTCCCTGGCGAGGGCCAGCGCCTGCGCCGCCTTGCCGGGAACAGTGCTGGCCTGCCGGATCAAGGACAGCTCTCTGACACTCTTGCGGCGTCTGTGACTTTGCAAGGTCGGCGTCGCGTCTTCGGGCGCTGTGCCGAGTGCTGCGAACAACTCGCCATGCATCGCATAAGGCATGGCGTCACCGCCAACCAGCAAGGTGCCGCCGGCCAATTTCATGGCCCATTGCGGGACCGACTTGGCAATACTGCGCAGAGGCAGCATTTTTTCGACCCAGGTCAGGGGCTTCGCCGCCGGGATCATGTTGATACCACCGCCGACCAGAAGCGCCGCCTCGCCGCTGCGCGACAGCAGCGCAATGCCGGGCTCGAGCTTGGGCGTGAAGTTGGTCAGGTAGGCCAGCGCGCCGTGATCGGCGGCGTCGCCATAGACAATGACACCGCCGGCCTGCGGATGGTCCCGCCATAGGGCATCGAGCCGGCCCTGGAATTCGGCGCGCGGCATGCGCTGCGCATCCCAGTCCGCCGGCCCGATCAGCAAAGTCGGATGCATCGTGCGCATCGCTACACTCCGACTTCGGCGAGCGCCGCAAACTGCGCCGTTAATGGAACGCCGCAGGTGGCCGTGATGAGCACAGGCTCGCCGCACAGCAGGTAACCCACTTCCGGCAAATACTGGTTCGGATGGATCATGAACAGCATGCCGGGCTCAAGGATCGTGTCGTTGTCGAGCGCGACATCGCCGGGCTCGATGGAGCCGAAGCCGAGGCCATGACCGCGGCGGCGGATATGCGGCGGGTAGCAGAACTCGCCATAGCCTTCAGCCTCCAATACCGCATTGATGGCGCGGCAGACATCGGCCATGGGCCGGCCCGGTTGCGCCGCGGCGATGCCGGCATGCATGGCTTTGACGACGAGAGCATATTTCTCACGCATCAGGTCGTTGGCTTGACCGATCACGATGGTGCGGCAGATCTGCACCAATTGGCCGCGATAGCTCGGCGTCAGTTCGACGACGATGCTGTCGCCCTCCTGCAAGGCCCGGCCATGCGACGGCGCCACGGCCTTGTTGTGCGGTCCGGCACAGAGCAGCACGAAATTGTCCTCCGCGCCGAGGCTCTTGGCGTGCCAGCGCTGATCGACCGCCAGTTCATCTTCCGTTACGCCGGGCTTCGCCATGTCGAGCAGTCGCGCGTAGCCAAGCTCGGCAATGCGGGTTGCCTCCCGGGCATGGGAGATTTCAGTGTCAGTCTTGGTGCGTGCGGCGTCGAAGACGACGTTATCGGCCCCAACCGTGCCTGGCATCAGCGCGACGAGACGGGAGGCGATGCCGAAGGGTAGCATATCAATTCCGGCGCTGCCGGTGGCACCCGCTCCAAGTTTCAGCGCCGCCAGGCCCTCAACCACGTCATCCGCAGAGACAACGCGCACACCCGGGCAGATACGTTCAGCGCGCGCGGCATCCCATGCTGGCGTCACCACCAAAACGCGACCGCCGCTATCGCCCAGCACCACGGCGCATGGCCCCATCGACTTGAAGCCCGTCAGCACCAATACCGGGTCCGGCTTCTCGATGAAATGCGCGCCGTCGTGCACACCGACGAGCCGCACCAGTCCCTGCGCCTTCATGCCGCGAACAATGTCCGCCAGCCGCTGCTCGAATGTCATTGGTCGCCCCGCCCCGGCACTCAGACTTCCTCATTGCCGGCGGAATCGCCAAGGTCGGTATCGGCGAACAGGGTGTCGAGCGGAACGATCGTTTTGATCAGACCCTGCTGATGGGCGTAGCGTTGCACGGTCTCGAGGTTCTTGCGGTTCTGCGGCGTCAGGCCGTAGGACCACGGATCCTTGCCGAGCGTGGCCTCCTGCTCTTCAAACGCCGTGCGCACGAAGGCCAGTGGCACCATGCGCGGATTGGCCAGCCGCTTGTAGGCCAATTGCTTGGAGGCCTCGAAAGCCTTGACCAGATTGGTCGGTACCCACGGATATTTGTCGACGATCTCCTGCTTGATGGTCGTCACATGCATGATCGGGAAGATGCCGGTCTGCTTGAAATAATCGAGCTCGACATTTTGGTAGTCGCCGAACAGACGCTGGATGCGCTTGTCGCCCTGCGTAAACGGCTTCGGCAAGGTCGGCGAAATCATAGCCGGGATGTCGCCATCCGCCAGCATGCCGCTCAGCGATTTCGCGGACGACTTCATCTCGATGCGCAAATCGGATGGCGGCGTAAAAGGGATATCCTCTGTCCGGTCAACCAGCCAATTGATCGAGCGATGCTTCAACCCGTAATGCTCCTCGAGAATGCCGCGCATCCAGATCGCGGCGGCGGGCTGGAAGTTGGTGCCGCCGACTGTCTTGCCATTGAGGTCGCTCGGCTTGGTAATGCCGGCCGCCGCATTGACGAAAACAAAGCCGTGGCGGAAGCGCCGGTGCATGAACACGGGGATCGCCGTCAGCGGTTCGCCCTGATCGCGGATCATGTAATAGGCGCCGACGTTCTCCTCACAGACGTCGAACTCATGCTTGCGGCCCATGCGCCAGTGCCGCTCGCGCGGGCCCATCTCTGTCAGAAAGACGATGTCGATGCCGTCGGCCTGAACCGCGCCTTCCTTGAAGGCCCGTACAATGTCGTAGTCGCCGCAGGCTACCGTCAGTTGAAGCTTTGCCATCGTCTCTTCCTTTGCCTTCAGTCGCGCCAGCGGGCGAAATGCGTCTCGCCCCGGCGCACGAGTTCGTTCAGCGCGATTGCCATCGCCGCCAGGATGCCGACCAGGCCGAGCAGCTTGGTCGGATCGAAATTCTGCGTGAACATGCTGGTGAAGTAGCCAATGCCGCCCGTCGAGACATAGAGTTCGGCGAGCAGCACACCAAGCAGAACACCGGTCATGCCGAGGCGCATGCCTGAGAACAGGCTTGGGATCATGTTCGGATAAACCACATGGCGCAGGATCTGCCAGTTGCTGGCCCCCATGGAGCGCGCGCTGGTCAGCAGGATCGGCTTGATGTTCTGCACACCGGCCACCACCGCCATGATGATTGGAAACATGCCATGGGTGACGCCGAAGGCGATCTTCGCGGCCGGGCCGATGCCGAAATAGAGGATGAAGATCGGCAGAATGGTGATCTGCGGGATGCCATAAAGCAGGAGCACGATCGGCATGAAGGTCTTGTTGCCGAACTTGCTCAGACCCACAGCGAGGCCAAGCACCACGCCGATGATCACGGCAAGCGCGAAGGCGACCGCGAGCTCAAAGAACGTCAGCCGCAGCGCGGCCGGCACATTCGGCGTTGCAAAGACGCTCCCGAGCGCCATCAGCACCCTGGACGGCGGACTGATAAACATCGGATCGATGAACCAGCGCGCAGCGATCTCCCAGCCGATCAACATCAGCAGAATGACACCGAGCCGGGCAACACCGGGATGACGCAATAAATAACGTTTCATCGCTGGCGCTTTCCGCGCGCATCCAGCGCCGACACCGCCGTGTTGAGGAACACGGCAATGATGATGACGAAGACGATATAGGCAAACATGCGCGCCATATCCATGTTCTCCGCCAGATTGACGATGCGGTGGCCAAGGCCTGCCAGCGAGGCGATGGTCTCACTGCCGATGATCGACAACAGGGCAATCGTGAAGCCCATCCGCAGGCCAGACAGAACCACCGGCAGCGCCGCCGGCACCAGGACATGGCGGAACAGTTGCCAGTCCGACGCGCCCATTGATTTCGCCGCCGTCACCAGGACGCGGTCGACATTGCCGAAACCGGCTATGGTGCTGAGCACGACCGGGAAGAAGCTGATGGTGATGCCGAGCGCGATCTTGGAGGCCGGGCCGAGGCCGAAAAATAATACGTAGAGCGGCAGGAACAGGATGATCGGGATCGAATAAATGCCAGCAAAGAGCGGCTCGAACACCTTGATCAGATAGGGCGATCGGCTGATGACGTAGCCGACCACCGTGCCGCTGACCGTGGCCACCACAAAGGCGACTGCCAGCTCCATCAACGTAATTTGCAGGTCGGCGAGGAATTCACCCTTGCGGATGACATCGACGAACTGCTGCCAGACGCTAAGCGGGCTGGGCAGCAGGATCTTGTTGACGCCCCATCGCGTGGTCGCGAGATGCCACAGCAACAAGATTGCGGCGACAAAGGCCACCTGCACCAGGCGGCTGCCGTAACGGTCGAGCCATTTGCGGCGCGCCCCGCTTTGCGCGGTCATGCGGCAGGCCCTGCCCTGCTGGATTGGTCTTCATAAGCGCGCTTCGGCTTGCCGGATTGCGCCATCGACTTGCGGATTTCATCGTGCAGCAAATCATAGAGCTGGTCGCGCTGCTGGTGGAATCTTGCCGAGGTCATGAAGGCCGATTTGCGCGGATGCGGCTCGTCGACCGTGATGATTTCCTTTATCGTGCCCGGCCGCGCTGAAAACACCGCGACCCGATCAGCCAGGAACACGGCTTCACCAAGACTGTGCGTCACAAAAACAATTGTCTTCTTTGAGCGCGACAGCAGGACTGAAAGGTCTTCGCCGAGCACCATGCGGGTCTGCTCGTCGAGGGCACCGAACGGCTCGTCCATCAGAAGGATATTCGTCTCCAGGCTGAGCGCCCGCGCCAGCGCCGCGCGCTGGCGCATGCCACCGGATAACTGGCTCGGATAATGACCGGCGAATTCGTCCAGCCCAACGGCTTCGAGGGCGCGCTGGGCGCGATCAGCGCGCTCGGCCTTGGGCACGCCCTGGAATGACATGCCGAGGATCATGTTTTCGTGGATCGTGCTCCACGGAAACAGCGCGTTTTCCTGGAAAATGAAGGCGATGTCATTCGGCATCGGGCCGTGCACTGGCTTGTCGCCGACCATGACGGTGCCGGTTGTCGGTGCGATCAGGCCGCCCATGACGTTGAGCAGCGTACTCTTGCCGCAGCCGCTCGGCCCGATCAGGCACAGCAACTCCCCGCGCGTGACATCGAGCGATGTGTCGAGCAGCGCCTTGACGTGGCGCGCCTCGTCGGCCTCGCCGAACGAATGCGACACGTTGCGGACGCTGATCGCGGTATTGGTTGCAGCCTGTGTCATGGTCTCAATGCGTCGCGCTGTAGAAAATTGCACGCGGCGCCACCGGACGATGGCGCCGCAAAAGCTTATTTGGGCAGGAATTGCTCGGTGTAGAGCTTTGACGGATCGGGCTCACTGTCGAGGATCTTGAGGTCGACATAGGACCGGGTCAGCACGGCCATGGCCTTGGGATTGAACTTGCCGTCGTCAGAGAACATCGGCATCAGTTCGTCATAGGTGCGCCCGGCAATGTCTTCATCCTTGCCCATGACCTGCGCGGCAATCTTCACCGTCTCGGCCTTGTTCTTACGCATGAAGGCAATCGTATCGAGCCAGCCCTTGAGAAAATTACTAAGGTCCGCGGGGCGTTTGGCGATCGCTTTGTCGGTCGCGAAGATGACGTGGATATGGAAGTCCTTCACCAGCGTGCCGAAGCGCACAAGGATGCGGCCGCGGCCTTCTTTCTCGAGTGCCAGGGCATTGGCCATGTCCATGACAGTGCCGTCGATATCCTTGCGTGTCAGCGCCGCGATCTGCGGCGGCATCGCCCCCATCGGCACCACGCTGATGCCGTCGTGACCCCAGCCCTGCTGGTTCGAGGTCTCGGACACCAGCCAGGCGGTCAATGAGCCGACGGTCGAGACGCTGACCTTCTTGCCCTTGAGGTCCGCGACGTTCTTTGGTCCATCCGGTAGCACAACAAGCGTGAGCAGGAGCGGCGGCCCGGCCATGGCGGCAATGGCCTTGACCGGTGAACCTTTCATGATGAAGGCCATACCTGGGCCCGAGCCGAGCGCGGCGTCGATGCCGTCGCCAGCCATGGCTTGCTGAAGCTTGGCGTCACCCGCAAAGGCAATGGATTCAACGTCGACGCCGTATTTAGCGAAGAAGCCCTTGGCGATGCCGACATCGAGCGGCACGAAGGAGAAGGCTTCCGGCACGGCCTTACCGACGCGGAATTTCTCGGCTGCGAAGGACGATGGCGCGACAGCAACCATGCCACTGGACAGCAACAAGGCCAGGGCAGCGAGGCGGAGCTTGTTAAATGGCTGAAAGCCCTTGAGCATGACGTCCTCCGTTTTTTAGTTTTTTGGCAGCAGCGCTTCGGTGACCAGCGACGCCATGTTCGGCTCTTGCGGCAGGATCTGCATCTCGACAAAAGAGCGGCTCAGTACTGCCATGGCTTTGGGGTCAAAGTGGCCCTGGTCGGCGAACATCGGCATCAATTCTTCATAAATTGCGCTGGTCGTTGGCACATCGGTCCCCATGACGTCCTTGGCGACCGCGACAGTCTCATCCTTGTGCGTGCGCATATAGGCGATGGTCTCGAACCAGCCGGCGAGAAACTTTCGCAGCGACTCCGGCTTGGCGGTCAGCGCCTTGTCGGTGGCGAAGATCACATGGATATGGAAATCCTTGACCAGATCGCCGAAGCGCAGAAGGATCCGCCCTTCCCCACGCTGCACATAGTTGAGCGCGACGGCGAGGTTGACGATGGCCGCGTCGAACGACTTGCCCTTGAGCGCAGCAATGCGCGACGCGTCGTCGCCGATCGGGTATTGCGCGATGCCGTTCAGGCCCCAGCCCTTTTGGCGGGAGATCTCATTGACGATCCAGCTCGTCACAGACCCGACAGTGGAGACACCGACCTTCCGACCTTTGAGATCATCAACGGAGTGAATCGGGTCGTCCTTGCGCACGACCATCGCGAACAGCAAAGGCGGCCCGGCCATGGCAGCAATGCCTTTGACCGGCGAGCCCTTGGAAATGAAGGCAAGGCCTGGCCCGCCGCCAAGTCCGATATCGATGCTATCAGCGGCCATAGCCTGCTGTACTTTGGCATCACCGCCGAAGGCGCTGATTTCGAGATCAAGACCGTGCTTCTTGAAGATGCCGACGCGAACGCCGACATCGACCGGCACAAATGAGAAGGCATCACGGCCGGCTTTGCCGATACGCAAGGTTTCGGCGCTGGCCGCGGAGGCGACCATGGCAGTGAACGCGAGACCGGCGACGATCCCTCGCCACATCGCGGGCGTATAAGGCGCGACGAGCCTCAAACCTGGCATGCCATTCCTCCCTTGGATGAGGGCCATTAAGGCCTCTCTTTTTATTTCAGGCCCGGCGCTGCCGTCAGCGCCGGTATCCCAGTCTAATCGCCCTTAGTGTGGTTTGTCTTGGATTGCATTTCCTTGCGCAGCTTTGATGTGGCCGCTTCGTCGATCGTAAGGTCCTTGCCGATGACGACGCCGTAAAGCTCGCGCGCGGCGTCGCTGGAAATCAGTTCCTCGCGGACGTCGTGGCGCACCTTCTCGGTCTCGCGCTCCAGCGGATTGCCCCAGCCGCCGCCACCACCGGTGCGCACGATGGCCGACGCTCCGACCGGCACAGGCAGACGGGCGCCCGCGGTTTCCTTGAAGTCGGTTTCCTTGGGCAAGCGGAGCAGATAGCTGCCGGTGTCGCCCGGCGTGCCATCCCACAGGCCCCACGGAGGACATTTGGTGCGGCGCGTCTGTTCAAAATTCCAGTGGCCTTCGACGAGATTGCGGACCTGCATGTCGATGCCGAGGCCGCCGCGATATTTGCCGGCGCCGCAGGAGTCGGTGCGGAAACCGCGCTTTTCGACCACGACCGGGCACTTCAGCTCAATGCCCTCGATCGAACCGTTGCGGACGTCGCCCTGGCACACAGAAACCGTGCCGGACTCGCCGTCCTCGAACGGCCGCCCGCCCCAGCCGCCGCCTTCCAGGCTCTGCACCACGAAACGCTTTTTGGTTTTCGGATGCAGGCCGAAAAATACGACCGCGCCGCCAAGCAGGCCGTGATGACCGGCCGGCACCTTCTCCGGCATTGCCTTGGCCAGCGCCGCGACAATGGTGTCGACCACAGTCGGCACGATGGCGCTCCAGCCCGCCATTGGCGCGGGAAACCGCGCCATCATGATGCTGCCTTCAGGGATGATGATATCGAGGGCGCGGAACGAACCCTCATTGACCGGATCGAGCGGGCCGGTCAGCGCCTTGTAGGCCACGCGGGCGCCGGCTAGGGTGCGTGAGTTGATCGCCGCCTTGCGCTCCAGCGAACAGCCCGACAGATCGATCGTCATGCCACCGCCGGCGATTGTGACCTTGACGTGGATCGGCACCGGTTCGCCCTTGACGACGCCGTCATCGTCGATCGAGGCCGAGGCTTCATAGACGCCATCGGGCAGCGCCTGGACGACATTGCGGCACTTGCGCTCGGTTTCATCGAAGATGGTGTTGATGGCGCGCAGGATGGTCTCGCGGCCATATTTGTCGAACAGCTCATCCATGCGCCGCGCCGCCAGGCGGCACGCCGCCATTTGCGACTTCATGTCGCCGAGCGAGGATTCCGGAAAACGGATGTTGTCCTTGATCAGGCGATACAGCGTGTCGTCGAGAACGCCGCTATTATAAATTTTGAGCTGGTCAAGCTGCAGGCCCTCGAACCATGGATCGGCCACCTGCGGGCCTGCACCGAAGCCGGTCGACATGCCACCGATGTCGATCCAGTGCGCGCGGACCATGGTGAACATCAGCAGTTCACCCTTGTAGAAATAAGGGCTGTAGATGACGACATTGTTGAGATGCTGGCCGGCCACCGCCTGGTGGTTGGTAATGATCACGTCGCCGGGCTTGAAACCCTTGGCGCCGTAGCGCTTCATGCCGTCGGTGATGATGACGCCGAGATCGGCAACGAAGTGGGAGACGCCGCCGACATTCTGGGAAATCAGTTCGCCCTGCGGGTCGATCAATGCGGTGCAAAAGTCGCGCACCTCATAGATCATCATGTTGTAGGAGGTGCGCTGCAAGTCCGCCGCCATTTCGTTGGCGACTGCGGGCAGCGCGTTGCGGATCACTTCAAGCGTGACGGCGTCGAGCTTGGCGGCCGGCCTCTTGCCGGTCTTGCCGCTGGTCTTGACGCTGGTCTTGGCCTTGGCTTTGACAGCGAGTTTTTTCATCGGTTGCTTGCTTGCAGGCTTTTTCATTTCGCACCCTTGACGGTGATGATGAGTTCACCCGACGGCGCAACCTTGCACACGTCGCCTTGATACAGCACGGTCGTGGTGCCGTGCTCTTCGATCAGCGCGGGGCCGACGATTCTGATGCCGGCACCGAGCGACGGCCGTTTGTAGACCGGGCACGACACGGCCTTGTTCGGATCGGCGAGATAGACCTTGCGCGTGCGTTCCGGCTTGGCCTTGGTCGATGCCTTCAGTGACGGGAACTTCAGGCGCGGCCGCTTGCCGACCACGGCGAGACGAATATTGACCATCTCGACCGCTTCGTCCGGCGAGTGATGGGCATAGCGGTGCTCATACAGCGCGTCGAACTGCGTGCGGATGGCACGGCGATCACCCTTCTTGAGTTGCGCCAAAGTGACCGGCACCTGCAAGGTGAACTCCTGGCCGACATAACGCAGGTCGAGATGGACCTGAAGTTCGGCGCCCTTGGCATGGCGCAAGCCGGCCATCGCCTCCTTCGCCATTTCCTCGTGGACCTCGACCAGATTGCCGAAGTCGACACTGGCGAGATCGTGATAGGATGTGCGGATGAAGTCGTGGCGTTCATCGGCCAGCAACATGCCGAGCGCCGAGAAATGCGACGGAAACAGCGGCACGATAACCTTCGGAATATGCAGTTCGCGGGCGATCGCCAGCACATGGAGCGGCCCTGCCCCGCCCGATGCGACCAGCGCGAAGTCGCGCGGATCATAGCCCTTCTCAACCGAGACTTCGCGCACGGCGAGCGACATCTTGTTGATGGCGATCTCAACAATGGCCTTGGCGGCTTCCGTCGTGGTCATACCGAGCGGATCGGCAATGACGCGCTTTATGCCGGCAGCAGCGCCTTCGGCATCGAGCTTCATTTGGCCGCCGAGGAAATTATCAGGATCAAGACGGCCAAGAACAACATTGGCGTCCGTGATGGTCGGGCTGGTGCCGCCGCCGCGATAGCAGATCGGTCCGGGATCGGCGCCGGCACTTTGCGGGCCGACCTTGAGCGCTCCGATATCGTCGAGCCAGGCGATCGAGCCGCCACCGGCGCCGACCTCAACGACGTCGATCATCGGGATCATCACCGGATGGCCGCTGGCATAGCCGCCGACATAATAGCCCGGCGCCATGGTCGGCTCGCCATCGCGAATGAGACTGGCCTTGGCCGTGGTGCCGCCCATGTCGAAAGAGATGACATTGCCAATGCCGAGCGCCTGGCCGACCCGTGCGCCGGCGATAATGCCGCCGACCGGCCCGGATTCCATCATTGCCGCCGGCCGTTCCTGGGCGACTTCAGGCGTCATGACACCGCCATTGGAGCGCATGATCGACAGGTCGCCGCGAAAGCCGACCTCGGCGAGATTGGCGTTCAGGCTCTTCACATAGCCACCGACCTTGGGACCGATATAGGCGTTCACGACCGTCGTCGACGTACGCTCGAACTCGCGATACTCGCGCAAAATGTTGTGCGACAGCGAAAGGTAGGCATCCGGCATCGCGTTGGCGACAATGGCACCGGCTTGTCTCTCATGATCAGGGCTCAGGTACGAATGCAGGAAGCAGACGGCGACGGCTTCGACGCCTTCCTTCTTCAGCGTGTCACAGGCAGCCTCGACATCACTGCGCTGTAATTCGCGGTGCACTTCGCCGGAGGCGAGCATGCGCTCGTCAACTTCGATGGTGAGATGGCGCGGCACCAGTGGCAGATGGCGCTTGAACAGCAGATTATAGGCTTCAGGACGATTGCCGCGGCCGATGGCGTAAACGTCGCGCGTGCCCTTGGTCACGATCAGCGCCGTCTTGGCGCCCTTGCGTTCGATCAGGGTGTTGATGGCGATGGTTGAGCCATGGATCAGCTCGTCAATGGCGCCGGCCTCGAGTCCGCTCTTGCGAATGCAATCGATGATGCCTTGAACAAGATGAGACGGCGTGGTCAGGCTTTTCGCCTCGACGAAGCGCTTGGCGCGGTCGTCGAACCCGATCAGATCGGTGAAGGTGCCGCCAATATCGATCGCAACGACAATCACGGTGTCGCTCCTTGGTGTAT
Source organism: uncultured Hyphomicrobiales bacterium (assembly GCA_903839845.1). Classification (GTDB taxonomy): domain Bacteria; phylum Pseudomonadota; class Alphaproteobacteria; order Rhizobiales; family Xanthobacteraceae; genus Pseudolabrys. The sequence goes on along the minus strand of CAIMEA010000131.1, from coordinate 1,271 downwards.
CGTCCCTGGCTCGCGTCGTTCCCGGCTTGAGCCGCGAACCGCGAGTTGTTTTGTTGGCGAACCGGATAACCGATCCAACCATTGCCATGAGATTTGCGAAATGGCTCTGGACAAGCAATGGGAGTTCAGACTTACTAGTTGAAGCCTGATGGCTATATGTTCGAAGACCCGCCGGACACCCTATGATTTCAGCCAGCGCCCGTCGTCTCAGCGTTTTCAAATCCGTCATTGATGCCGGTGGCTTCAGCGCCGCGGCCTTGCGGCTTGGCATCGCGCAGCCTTCGGTCGGCGCCCACATCAAGGCGCTGGAACTGCAGATCGGGCAGAAGCTGTTCTTTCGCCACCGCGGTGCGCGCCCGCAATTGACCAAGGCCGGCGAGACATTACAGGCCTATGCCATCGACTTTTTGCAGAAGTCGCAGGCGACCACGCTGACATTGAGCGATCTGCGCTCTAGTGACACCCATGAAGTGTCGCTCGCTTTGCATCGCGACGTCGCGCCGAAAATGATGGCGACCTATCTGGCGAACTTCACGCGCAGCTACCCCAAGGTTCGGATGGTGACGCGCACCGGAACGATCGAAGATGTCATGACGCTGGTTCATGAACACGTTGTCAGCTTGGCGATCGTCCTCACCGCGGGCTCTGTATCCGGCTTGCGATCAGAATTGTTGTCGCCGATCCCATTGTGGCTCGTCGTCGCGCCTGATCATCCTTTGGCAAAGCGCAAGAAGGTGCAGCCAGAGGATGTCCTGCGCTTTCCGTTTTTCACAGGCTTGCGCAATTCGCGTTACATGCAAATGGCAGGGAAGGCCCTGAAGGACGTTGGCATCTCGCAATTTGATATTGCGATGGAATTGCAGGACTCAGTGTCGATCAAGGAAATGGTGCGGCTGCGGCAAGGCATCGCGATGCTGCCGTCCTGTGCCGTCGATCAGGAGGTCGCCGCCGGCACGCTCGTTGTCGTTCAGCTCGCCAAGCGGCCGCGGGATTTCGAACTGCGCTGCGCCTATTACGCCCCGCTGCCGCCGGCGGCGAGCGATTTCTTGCGGTATTTGCGCCAGAAAGATTGAACTCAGTTCGAGCGCTTCAATGGGAATGCGCACTGCATGTCCGCTTTGTGCCAGAAGCGTAAGCATCCGCTGAGTACCGCAGGGGCGCGGGTTTTGCGTGCGGCATATGGCTCAAGCGGCTGCTTGCAGGCTCGCCATCTTCCAGTGCCATGGCAGCAGTTCAGGAAGCCGCGCTTGCGGGATGTCGGCGATGCGCGT
>CAIMEA010000130.1 GCA_903839845.1 uncultured Hyphomicrobiales bacterium | reverse complement strand
GCGGTTCGGATGGTGCTGGATCACGAGCGTGAGCATCCGTCACGCTGGGCGGCGATCGTCTCGATCGCGGCCAAGATCGGCTGCACTGGGCAGACCCTCAATGAGTGGCTCAAGAAGGCCGAGCGCGACATCGGCCGTGCGCCCGGTATGACGACGGAGGTGGCGGCCCGGCTGAAGGCACTGGAACGAGAGAACCGGGAACTTCGGCAGGCTAACGATATCCTGCGCAAGGCGTCGGCGTATTTTGCCCTGGCGGAGCTCGACCGCCGTCACAAGCCATGATCGCATTTATCGACGATCATCGAGAGGAGCATGGGGTCTAGCCGATCTGCGCGGTGCTGCCGATCGCCCCATCCACCTATCACTGCCATCTCGCCCGGCGTGCCGATCCGTCGCGTCTGCCGGCAAGGGCCCAGCGCGACGCCGGCCTGATGTCGCAGATCTCGCGCGTGTTCGACGGGAATTTCGAGGTCTACGGCGCGCGAAAGGTCTGGCGGCAGTTGCAGCGCGAAGGCCAGGAGGTCGCCCGCTGCACGGTCGAGCGGCTGATGCAAACCATGGGTTTGCAAGGCGTTGTCCGCGGCAAACTGGTCAAGACCACGATCAGCGACAAGGCGCTGCCGTGCCCGCGGGACCACGTCAACCGGCAGTTCAAGGCGCCACGCCCGAATGCGCTGTGGGTGTCGGACTTCACCTACGTGGCGACCTGGACGGGCTTCGTCTACGTCGCCTTCATCATCGATGTTTACGCCCGGCGCATCGTCGGCTGGCGTGTGTCACGCACGGCGCACACCGGTTTCGTGCTCGATGCTCTCGAGCAAGCCCTGCACGAACGCCGCCCGGCCCGTCGCGCCGGACTGGTGCATCACAGCGACAGAGGGAGCCAATACCTGTCCATCAAATACACCGAGCGCCTGGCCGACGCTGGTATCGAGCCATCCGTCGGCAGCGTCGGCGACAGCTATGACAATGCATTGGCCGAGACCATCAACGGCCTCTACAAGGCCGAGGTCATCCATCGGCGCGGGCCGTGGCGGTCCTTCGAGGCCGTTGAATTCGCGACCCTCGAATGGGTGGACTGGTTCAACCATCGCAGGCTGCTGGAGCCCATCGGCAATATCCCGCCGGCCGAAGCTGAAGACCGCTACTACGCTATGCTCGAACAGCCAGATATGGCAGCGTGACTCAAACCAAACAGTCTCCGACAAACCCGGGGCGGTTCAAGCAGACGACCTCGCCGGAATCATACGCCGGCCTTCAAGACGAAGGTGGCCTTGGGGGACATCAAGGGGGACAAGACGCTGTGCTTGCTAATCCCGTTTGCATCAGCGCTACGGTCGCCGTCAGAGCCGCAAGCAATCATCGGCAGTTTCACATCGCCCAATATGAGCAGTCTGAGTAATTCCCACCCCTAACGCTGGTTCAGGCGCCAGCATAAATTGACTTCGCCAGCTTACGAATGCCCATCTGATTTCGGTCGGCCTGCCGAGCGCCGTTCGCAGGTCCAATTTTCCGGCAACGCAATACCCGGCGCAGGGAGACCAGCATGTATTCCGATCAGTTCGCCGCCACCAGGAGCGCCCGCCTTCGCTTCGTTTTCGGCAGTTCGCCTGTGCCGCAGGATGCCGCCGACCGCGCCACCTACGGCGATATCGCGCGAACGTTCGATGAGACCACCCGTATGCGCCATGGCAACCCCATCGCCGTAGACGTCAGATATGGTAGCGACTCGACCCGCTGCCAAGCCGTTTCCGATTTGGGCGCTTCCGGTGTTCCATTTGGCTAGGTCACGAACTCATAAACAGCTAG
>CAIMEA010000129.1 GCA_903839845.1 uncultured Hyphomicrobiales bacterium | reverse complement strand
GTGACTGGAGTTCAGACGTGTGCTCTTCCGATTTGCCGCGCCGATGTCATGCATGATAGAAGGCGACTTTGCAAGGGGCGCTTGGGGCGCAAGGGGCCGGATTCCAGCGGTTTAGGCGGCCCGGACCCGGCGACCCGGCGTCGGACCGGGCCAAAACACGGTCATTGCAGCTTGATGTCGGCCGCCTTGATCACCCCGCCCCAGCGGGCGACCTCCTCGACCATATATTTGGCCGCCTTTTCCGGCGAGCCGCCGTAAATCTCCGCCGACAGGTTCTTGAGCTTGGCCTGCACGTCGAGCTGCTTGAGGGCGTCGCTGACATCGGCGTTAATCTTGTCGACGATGGCTTTCGGCGTCCCCGGCGGCGCGACGACGGCGAACCAGGCGACCGACTCAAAGCCCGGCAGCGTCTCGGCGATGGCCGGCACATCCGGCAACGACGGCAAACGCTGGGCCGAGGCGACCGCCAGGATCCTGAGCTTGCCGGCCGTCACCAAAGGCAGCGACACCCCGAGATTGTCGAACATCAGATCGACGTCGCCGGCCAGCAAGCCTTGCAGCGCCGGCGACGAGCCCCGGTAGGGCACGTTCAGGAACGACACCTTGGCCAGCAGTTTGAAAAGCTCCGCGGTCAGATGCGAGGTCGTGCCGTTGCCTTGCGTCGCCGCGGTGACCTTGCCGGGATTTTTCTTCAGGTAGTCGATCAGCTCGGCCAGATTATTGGCCTTGATCTTGTCCGGATTGACGATCAACCCGCTCGGCACCTGCGCCATCACCGAGATCGGCTCGAATTTCGCCGGATCGAAGCCGAGCTTCGGATACAGACTTTGATTCATCACCAGCGGCGGCGGTGGCGTCGACATCAAGGTGTAGCCGTCCGGCGCGGCGCGGTAGGCGAGTTCGGCGCCGATATTGCCGGCAGCACCCGTGTGATTTTCAATAACCACCGACTGGCCCCATTTGCGCGACAGGAAATCGCCGACGATGCGCGGCACGGCGTCGGCGGTGCCGCCGGCCGGAAACGGCACGATGATCTTGACCGGGTGATCGGGATAGCTGTCGGCGCGCGCCGCGCCGGCGACAATGCCGAGTGCGATCAGACAAAAAGCCAGCGCTCTTGAAATACCGCAAACAGAAAAACCCTGCCGCGACACTATTGCGCGCATGTGAAATTCCTCCCGAAGTTTCTCCGCGCGAATAAATCACGCCTTTATGACGCCGACAGTGTTACAGATTGCGCGGCGCGAGAGTAGCGTGAATAAGGCGCGGGTCCGAAACATTTTCGGCAAGAGATCGGATGAGGTGTGGCGATGGCGGAGCGGCGACTTAACGTTGCAATCGTGGGCGGCGGTATCGGCGGCCTGTTCACCGCCAACGCGCTCATCGCCAAGGGCCTGACCGTATCGGTTTACGAACAAGCCCCCGAACTCGGCGAAGTCGGCGCCGGCGTTTACCTGACGCCGAACAGCGTGCGGCAGATGCAGCGCGTCGGTCTCGGACCGGCGGTCGAGAAATGGGGCGCGCGGGTCGGACCGGCATCGCACTATTTCCGCCATGACGGCACGCCGATCGCGCCGGTGCAGGTGACGGATTCATCGGGCTGGAACGCGACCTTCGGCATGCACCGCGCCGACTTCGTCGACTTTCTCGCCGCCGCCCTCCCCGAAGGCGTCGTGCATACCGGGCACCGTGGCATCTCTTGCGAGCAGGATGGCGAAATCGCGCGGGTGAAATTCGCCAATGGCGCGGTCGCGGAAGCCGACATCGTCATCGGCGCCGACGGCATTCATTCCGAGTTGCGGCCTTTCGTCTATCCGCCGTCCAATCCCGTGTTTTCCGGCACCGTCGCCTATCGCGGTACGGTGCCGCTCGAGCGCATGCCCGACTGGCCGATGGACCGCTGGCAGATGTGGCTCGGCAAGGGCAAACACTTCCTGGTGTTTCCGCTGCGCGCCGGCACGATCATCAACTATGTCGGCTTCGTGCCGGCCGATGCCGAGATGAAAGAGTCGTGGTCGGCCCCCGGCGATCCGGACATGCTGCGTCAGGAATTCGCCGGCTGGGATCCGCGCATCGAAAACCTGCTGAGCAAAGTCGAGAAGACATTCCGCTGGGCGCTTTACGACCGCGAGCCGATGCCGGTGTGGACCAAGGGACGGCTGACATTGCTTGGCGATGCCGCGCATCCAATGTTGCCGCATCTCGGCCAGGGCGCCAACCAGTCGATCGAGGACGGCATGGCGCTGGCGACGATTTTATCGCGCACCGATGGCAAGAACTCACCCGCCGCGCTTCTCGCCTATGAGGCGCTGCGGCGCGAGCGTGTGGCGTCAGTGCAGCGCGGCGCGCGCGAGAACGGCTTGCGCTACGATTCGATGACCGGCGACCTCAACAAGCGCGATGCCGACCTGCGCGCGCACGCGACGTTCCGCAAGAAACTGTACGACCACGATGTCGTGCCGGACGCGGAAGCCGCGGCGCTGGCGCTGGCGTAGATTTTTCGCCGGCGCGCCGGTGAGATAAATTCAGTCGGCAACCGCAATCGCCTTTGCACCACTTCTATTTAGCGCATCTCTGGCGGACGGCGGCGATTGCCGCGGTCCCGCCGGTCAAATCGACAATGGCTTCGCTATCGAATGCGTCCGCACCGGCGGCTGGCTTCTTGCGAAGGTCGAAACGCAATCTCAGCGTCTTGCCGGACACGACGGCCTTCATGATATCGTCGGACAACATCGGAAAAATGCCTTCGACATCGCTGGTCAGCAGCGCGTAGTCACCCGCATAGTCGAGCATGACGGGAAAAGCCTTGCCGTCCACCGCAAACTGGGCCCGCGGCTCGTCCTTTAATTGCGCCCGCGATATCCCGGACGGCGCGAGCGGTCCGCCGCCCTTCGTATAGATTTGCAGCTGAAGGGCTCTGACGCCGTTCGTGTCCTCGCAGGCAAAGCCGATCGCCTTGATGTTCAGGTTGCTTTGGAACGTTTGAGTGAACGCGGATAAAGCGGGATTCTCGCTCTTCCTTAAAGTCCAGCCGGGGTCAGCCAAAGCCTGCTCCGCAACACAAACCGCCAGCAGCGCCGCCAAGATAATTCGGGTCACGAAGCCTTCCTCGCTAAATTATTGTCTTTAATGTTTTTCCGAGCCGTCAGGTGTTGCATTGACGCACATCAACGGCTCCGCGGCTCGTCGTGCCGCCGGGCACAGCCGCTCAAACTCGAACGTCTGTTTCGGCGTAAAGCGGAAAAAGCGTCGCCTATGGCAACCGGCCGCCTTCGACATGGAACGTCCAGCCGGCAGCCATGACGGCTTTCTCGACCGCCTCGCGCACGCGCGCATAGTCGACTAGACCGCCGCCGTGGACTGAGACGTCAGTGCGCGTGCCCGAACGCTTCCAGCCGGCGGTGGTGGTCGTCTCCACCGTGAGCGTCGGCGGCGGGATGCCCCAGCTACGCTCCACAACGGCTTCACGGAAATGCACGGTGCGCTCGGCTTCGGCGAGCCGGCATGACGCGCGATATGTCACCTTGCGGCCGCCGAACCACCATTTGGCAGTGATCGTTTCTCGCTCACCCCGGAGCGCGCCCGCGCTCTCGCTGACGGCGAGGCCTGCGTCGGCGAGGATCGACGTCAACGCTGCTTTTACATCCATCGCTGCGCAATCCTTTCGCTTGGAAATTATATCGCCACGCCACACGATGAACTTGACGCAGATCAACCTGCTTGTTCCGGCCGCTCTTATCCTTTTTGCATGATCGGATTTAAGCGACGCTCAAAGATCGGGATCGCGGCGGCAATCGCCATCGTTTCCGCGCAGGTCACGGGTCTGGAGGCGCAACTGCGCCCAGCCGAAGCGCAGGAGTTGATTCTGCGGGCGGAGCCGCTGCCAGCCGATGCCCAGCAGTTCATGGTCTACCGGCCGGCGATAAATGTCTTTTATCATCAGCAATCCGCTGGCCCTCGGCCCACCTTCCTTTTGCAATATGTGCATTGGGTATCGGGCAGAGAATATTTTGGGCCGTCATACTCATTTTTTGTCAGCGTCGAACGCCAACTCACCCCCAAAGCGGCGCTCGATCGCTGCGACGGAGCCTTCGATCGGGCCAATGACAAAAATCGCCATCGGCTCAATGGTTATGATTGTGCCTATGTCGCAGAATCGGAAAACGCCCGCGAAGCGACCCGCTCTCGAGTCCACTTTTATACGAAGTGCGCCTATGTCGTCATCCTCTCCGAGCAAACAAGGCTGATGCCGATGCCGGCGCAGGCGCCGGTCGGCCCGCTGTTGACAGCGCTCGATCATGCTGTTGCCGCGCTGCGGCTCGGCGAGTGTACCAACGACCTTACGCCCCAGGCCGGCGCATCAACCGCGCCGGCGAAATCGGTTCAGGCGCCGCCGCCGCCAAACCCGGCCCCGGTCCCGACAGCATGCAGTGCCGATTTCGTCGCGCACTATCTGGCGGGTCTGGCAAATCAGCCGCCGGCGCGCCGTCCTGCGCCCGGCAGCATGGTCGCCCTGATCGAAGGCGGACAGCCGTGCGTTGCGCAAATTCCGGCGGCGGGAAGCGCAACGGCGCCGCAGAGCGGCCCTGCCCCGCCTCCGGGTCCCGGGCGGCGCGTCATTGTCATCGGTCCCGACGGCAAGGTCCGCATCGTCACATCGGGCGATGCCGCCACCGCGGGAAAGGCGCCGCAGTTTGTTGTCCCGGGCATCGCCGGCGAATTTCAAAATCTTGGGGTGTCCCCGCTCTTGATCGGCCCGGCGCAGACCTATGTCGACGGCCAGCTTGTGTTTCCACCGCTGCCAAACGCACCGCCGGGCTACAAGACCGGCTTCGAACGCGCTTTCGACTGGGCCGAGGCCCGGGTCGCCGCCGAGATCAACTGGGCGCGCGAGAACAAGGCGCAAGCCGCCATCGCCGCGCTGTCGGTCGCGGTCGCAATGGCGCTACCGGAGCTTCCCGCGGTGGCCGCACTCGGATCGTTGGGGTCGGCTCTGGTCAGCGGACTCGTCGCGCCGGTTGCGGCGACATCGACCACGAGTTTCATCAAAAATTTCATGACAACGGGCCGAACCGACAAGGCAGCGTGGGCGACGGCGCAAGACGTCGGCCTTGTGGTCTTGAAGTTCCTGCCCTCGGCCTTCGGTGGAGAAGCCTTTAAGGCCGCTTCAACAACACTTGGCGCGCCTGCGCTGGTCACGAAGCTGGCCGAAAAAAGTGGCTCAGCCGCGGGCGACCTGACCGTCAAATACGGACCTTCCATTTTGTCGCAGCCGATCCCGGCAAACTACCAATCAACCGTCTCGTTTCATCCACCCGCCGCGCGGTAGCACCCCAGATGTCGATCATGCGAAGGTTTATCCACATCCTGGTCGCCGCGGCGCTGCTGTCGATGGCGGCGGAACGTGCGATCGCCGCGGAAATGCAGACGTTCTTTCTGCCGGGCCCGGTCGAATTGCCGTCGGACAAGGTGCCGGTCGATATTCTCGCCGCGACGCTGGCGGCGTCGCGCGCGGCCAAAGGCGAAAGCGATCTTGGTGGGGGCTTGCACGTTGTGACGCTGGCGCCGAACGCGACCGTCACACGCGGCGTCACAGGCCAACCTCCCGTCGCCGGGGAATTCGCGGTCGAGCGCGTCAACCTCATCAGTATCGTGCCGTCAAAACTCTTCGATAAAGGCCAGAAGATTTTTGGCACGATCGATTTTTCCTATCGCGGTCTGCGCACGCGGCAGGCCTTCATCGTCGATTACCTCGCAAGCACCGCCGGCATCACCGTTGGCGACATCGAGGTGATGGCGGTTACGCCGCCGGATCATCGCGTCGCGCTGTTTGCGGTTTCGGCAGCCGACGCGCGCCGCATCATGGAAGATACGACATCCCCATACCCGGAGCTGGTCGACTTTGCCGGCAAGAACGGACGCGCACTGCCGATAGCGGGGCCGGTCGGCGATACGGTCCTTGTCGCCCTGTCGCTCGATCGGGTGCTGGCCGGCGACCGGCTTGAAATCGTGCTGGAGACCGCCGCAGGCAAATCGGCTTCGCCGAATTTTCTGACGTTTACGCGGCAAGGATTTCCGATGGCCTTGCTGCCGCTTGCGCAGCAAACCGCCGGCAAAGTGACGGTGGTCCGTCATACCGACATGCATGCGGACAAGGACGATGGCCGGCGTGAAATCGCCAGCGTCGCGCTGACGGAAACGCCCGGAGGCGCGTCGGCGCGGCCATCCACACGACCAAGCGCGGACGCGACACCTTCTACGCCCGCGCCGGGCGCTCCCGCTGCCGCGCAAGCCACGCCCGGCGGCTGGAAGCTCGATGACGAAGCCAATCCGACTCAACTCTCCTACGCGACCCCGGAGCGCAGCGACGATCCCGAACTTCTGATCTCGTGCGACCGGCCCAATAACGAATTGCACGTGCTCTATCGCAAGCTGGCCTCCGAGGCGGTCGAAGGCAGCACCGACAAGCTCGACTCGCTCAACGGGTCGATCACCGGCGCGGGCGCGACGATAACATTGCCGGCCTTCGTGTCGCGGGCGCCCGAGGCGACCGCGATCGGCTACGACATTCTCCTCACCGACAACAGCGCGGCGGTGCTCAGCGCGCCGGATATGAAATGGCGCCTTCGCGGCATGACGATCGACGCGCCGCTGCCAAGCGCGGCAGCGCAGTTCGTGCAGGCATGTCCGCGGGCGAGCACGGTCACGGAAAGCATGGCATGGCGACGGCGGATCAACCTGCCGGCGGGATTCACGGTCGATTTGCCGACCGGACTGTTCCGGCTTTCGAGCGCGGACCGGCTCGGCCGCTTCTATCGCGGCGGACCGGGCAACGGCACGTTACAGATTTCGACGGTTCTCAATCAGGATGATCTGACGCCGCGCGAAGCGCTCAAGCGCATGGCGCAGGACAAGGACGTGGTCACGAAGGTGACGAAGAGCGCTGCCGGCAAGGATTCGTTGAGCATCACCGGGACGCGCGGCGGCCGCGCCATGTTCCTCAAGGCGATCCTGACCTGCGAACGCAGCCAGTGGGCGATCGTACGGTTGGAATACGATACACAGGCGCGGGACGAGGCCGAGCGTCTGGCCGGTCGAATCGACCAGTCCTTTGCCCAGCAGGGCGCGCTCGACGGCCAGAACGCCTGCGAATAGCTCAGCGTATCGGGAGTTTTATGCTGCCGAGGATCCGGTCGAGAACCGGGCCCCACATAGTCCACTGCTCGGAGTTCGCGTCGAACAGGAAGGCGGGCGCGCGCGGATCGTTGAAATAAACGACGATCTGTCGCCGGCGTGGCGGCGGGTCGTCGGCGCGCGTGAGCATGTCGGTCATCCGGGCGGCGCGGCCGTCGATTGTGGCCGGCTGCTCTTTCAGGTCCGGGTCGAGCAGCGTCTCGTTGGTCGGGAAGATACTGAACCAGGCGCCGGCGGCGAAGTTCTTTGCATTCTCGACAAACATGACCTCGTCGTGGTCTTGCCGCGGTCGCTTCAATTCGAGGCGCGTCCAGCCAGCCGGCACCTCGAACTCGACGCCGTAGGCTTTGACCTTTTGCCAGGCTTGCTGCGCGAGAGCGGGCCACGGGGCAGACAAAGCGGCCGCAGCGGCACCGATCAGGACGGCGCGGCGGGCAAGCGGAATGCTCGGATACATCGACATGCTTTTTTGTAACCGAGGCCTGCTTTGAGGGATTTGATCCAAAGCAAACCGGCTTTTCAAAAAAAAAGCCGCTGGCCGACGCGCATTACCGCAGAGCGCAGAAGACCCGGCGAATGAAAATAGGTGGAGCGGGTGAAGGGAATCGAACCCTCGTATTCAGCTTGGAAG
>CAIMEA010000128.1 GCA_903839845.1 uncultured Hyphomicrobiales bacterium | reverse complement strand
GCCGTGGCTTTTTCTTCCGTCTTTACAATAACTTGTACGCGATCTGCCATAGCGATGGGAGCCTAATGATTGTCCTGCCTAGCCCACCAACATGGCGGCTGGATGACAATTCGTGCCTTTTGGGGCCGTTCCGTCAAGGCTCAGCTAAGGTCGGCGTTAAGGCTGCCGGAAAAGCTCGGCGGCCAGCGCCCGCGTCACCGGCCGGTGCTGGCGCAGCGCCTCCTCGTCGAGCAGCGCAATTGTCGCGCGCGCGCTGGCAAAGGAACGCTCGATCCGGTTGGCGAGATAGGTCACCAGCGCCTCGTCCACCGCCAATTGGCGGTCGGCGGCGAGCTTGACGATCAACTGCCGCAGCAGTGCGTCGTCGGGCGCTTCCAGCGCGACAACCGGCAGCACGCGCAGGCGCGAGCCGAGATCGCGAATACTGACGGGAAAGCTCGCGGGGGGAATGCGTGCGGTCAACAGCACATCGACCTGTTGCTCGCGCGCCATGTTGATGAGGTGGAATAGTGCGCGCTCATTAAGGCCTTCCGGCCCAAGATCCTCGATCACCAGAGCGCCGGTGGCGAACGCATGCGGCAAGTCGGTTTCACCCAAAAGCTTGGCCGACAGAATACGCGCGCCAGTCATCTGCGCCCAGATCGCCGCGAGATGACTCTTGCCCGAGCCCTCCGGCCCGACCAGCACTGCGAGACGGTCCGGCCAGTCCGGCCAGCGTTCGATCATCGCCAGCGCCTTGGCGTTCGACGGACCTTCAAGAAAATCCTCGCGCGCGAAACTGATGGCGTGATCCAGCGCCAGCACCAGCTGGCGCGGCGCCAGGGACGGCGCCAACGAGCGAACGATGTGATCGGCGTCGTGACTCACAGAATTGTCTCTTTCGCTCACTTAAGTTGGCTTGCCGGTATAGAGCGAACTTTCCAGATAACGGCCGAGCGCGAAGCGCGCCAGCACGCCGATGGTAGCGGCCAGCGGCACGGCGACCAGCAAACCGACAAAGCCGAACAGATAGCCGAAGGCGAGCAGCGCGAAGATCAGCCAGACCGGGTGCAAGCCCACACTCTCTCCGACCAGTTTCGGCGCCAGCACATTGCCTTCGAGAAACTGCCCGACCAGAAAGATGCCGAGCACGATCACCACCGGCATGTAGTCGGGCCAGAACTGCGCCACCGCGACGCCGAGTGCCAGGATCAGCCCGGTCATCGAGCCGACGTAAGGAATGAAGGTGATCAGCCCGGAGATGAGCCCGATCAGCAGGCCGAAATTCAGGCCGGTCAGCGTCAGCGCCACCGCGTAAAACGAGCCGAGGATCAGGCAAACCGCGCTCTGCCCGCGCACGAAGCCGGCGATCGCCGCATCGATCTCGCGCGCCAGACCGCGCACGGTGTCGCGCTGATGCACGGGCACCCAGCTATCGACGACGCGCAGCATCGTGTGCCAATCATATATCAGATAGAACGCCACCACCGGCGTCACCACGATAAGCGAGAAGACCGACACCAGCGCGCGCCCGCCCGACCACAGCGACTTCAGGAACGAGGTCAGCCAGCCCGCGCCTTGCGTCACCAGATCGGAAAGACCCTTGTCGGTGTTCAAGCCGACGCCGACCAGCTTCTGTACCCAGGGCCGGCTGGGATCGCTGAGCAGCGATTGCAGCTTAGCCACATAGCCGGGGATGTTGTCGATGAACGACCACAACTGGCCGCCGAGCACCGGCGCCACCAGCAAGATCAGCACGATGATCGCCAGCACGACGACGGTGATGATGGTGAGCGCGGCCACCAGCCGATTGACGCCGGCGCGTTCGAGCCGGTCAGTGAGCGGCGTCAGCAGATAGGCTATGGCCAGACCGGCGATGAACGGCAGCAAGATCTCGGACAACAGCCACAGCAGCAGGATGAATACGGCGAGCGCCGCCAGCCAGAACGCTATCTGCCGCTGAATCGCCATGCCGCCAACCGGCGCGGGCGATGCCTTCGGCGCGGCGCGCGTGGGCGATTTGCTCATGGCTGCGTCCTGTTGGAGCCCATATGGCGCACCCATTCGGCCAGATAGGCGGCGATCGACAGCAGGGTCAGCGTCGCCACCAACCCCATCAGCACCAGCTTGAAGACCGGCACCTCATAGTTGAAGCCGAGCGAACCCAGCACCACGCAGGCGAACGCGATCTGCGCCACTGTGTTGAGCTTGGATACCAGCAACGGCTTGATCTTGAGCGGGTTACCCATCAGCCAGGACAGCATGATCCCTCCGACGATCAGGATATCCCGCGAAACCACCAGGATCACCAGCCAACGCGGGATGTCCCCGTTGATCCCAAGGGTGAGGTAAATCGATACGATCAGCGCCTTGTCGGCGAGCGGGTCGAGATAGGCCCCCAGTTCCGTGGTCATGTCGAAGCGCTTGGCGAGAAAGCCATCGACGCCGTCGCTGACCCCGGCGACCAGGAACAGCATGAAGGCGATCCACATGGCGTTGGACATGATGGCCCAGACCACGACCGGAACCAGCAGAATTCGCCCCAGCGTGATGAGGTTAGGAATACTCAAAGCGTGACCCCGCTCGTGGCAGATGGCCCCCCGGCGCGAGGGCAGGCCTACTCCCTACAGCAGAGTATAACGGCGCGCGAGCCATTGCGCGAATTGCGATTTCACCGTACGACCCGGCGTTATTTCGCGATTTTTCCGCGCGCGATCTCCGCGCGTGACGGGGACCCTCATGGCTGAAAACGAGCGCGGGCTCACTTACGCGCAGGCGGGTGTCGATATCGATGCCGGCAACCGGATGGTGGACCTGATCAAGCCTCTGGTGCGGGCCACCGCGCGGCCGGGCGCCGATGCCGAAATCGGCGGATTTGGCGGTCTGTTCGACCTCAAACGGGCCGGCTACAGGGACCCGATCCTGGTCGCCGCCAATGACGGCGTCGGCACCAAGGTCAAGATCGCCATCGAAACCGGCCGGCATGAGACGATCGGCATCGATCTGGTCGCCATGAGCGTCAACGATCTGGTGGTGCAAGGCGCCGAGCCGCTCTTCTTCCTCGACTATTACGCGTGTGGAAAACTCGAGCCCGAGATCGGCGCCGCCGTGGTCGCCGGCATCAGCCTCGGCTGCCAGCAGGCCGGCTGCGCGCTGATTGGTGGCGAGACCGCGGAAATGCCCGGGCTCTATCAAGGCGACGATTACGACCTCGCCGGCTTCGCGGTCGGCGCGGTCGAGCGCGGCGAAGTATTGCCGCGCGCCGATATCGCCGAGGGCGACGTCATTCTTGGCCTCGCCTCCTCCGGCGTCCATTCCAATGGCTACTCGCTGGTGCGCAAAATCGTCGCCAGGAGCGGCTTGCCGTGGACCGCGCCGGCGCCCTTTGCGCCCGCCGTTTCACTCGGCGAAGCCATCCTGACGCCGACGCGCATTTACGTGAAGGCGTGCCTGGCCGCGATCCGCGAAACGCACGCGGTGAAGGGGTTCGCCCACCTCCCCGGCGGCGGCTTTCCCGACAACATCCCGCGCGTGCTGCCGAAAGGTTTTGGCGCACGGATCGATCTTACCGCCGTCAAGGCGCCGGCGGTGTTCAAGTGGCTCGCCGATGTCGGCAAGGTCGCGCAAAACGAAATGCTGCGCACGTTCAACTGCGGCATCGGCATGATCGTCGTCGTCGCGCCGAAAGACGCCGATGCGGTCAGCGCCGCTATGACAAAAGCCGGCGAACAGGTCGCGACCATCGGCACGGTGGTGCGCGCATCGGGCGAAGACCGCGTCGTCTATGACGGCGCGCTCGATCTGAAGCTGTGAGTATAGATCGATGAGCCGCCAGCGCGTCGCCGTTCTCATCTCCGGCCGCGGCTCCAACATGGCGGCGTTGATCGCGGCTGCCAAAGACCAATCCTATCCCGCCGAAATCGTCCTGGTGCTGTCGAACAAGGCCGATGCCGGCGGTCTTGTCACCGCGCGCGACAACGGCATCGCGACGGAGATCGTCGACCACACGCCCTTCGGCAAGGATCGCGTCGCCTTCGACGCGGCGATGCAGACCAAACTCGAGACGCATTGTATCGATCTTGTCTGCCTTGCCGGCTTCATGCGGCTGTTGTCGCCCGGCTTTGTCGGTTTGTGGCAGAACCGCATGCTCAACATTCATCCGGCCC
Organism: uncultured Hyphomicrobiales bacterium; assembly: GCA_903839845.1. Taxonomy (GTDB): domain Bacteria; phylum Pseudomonadota; class Alphaproteobacteria; order Rhizobiales; family Xanthobacteraceae; genus Pseudolabrys. The sequence goes on along the minus strand of CAIMEA010000128.1, from coordinate 22,555 downwards.
TGCTGCCGGCCTTCAAGGGGCTCGACACACATCGGCGCGCGCTCGCGGCCGGCGCGAAAATGCATGGCGCCACGGTGCATTTCGTCGTGCCGGAAATGGACGCAGGCCCCATCATCATGCAGGGCGCGGTCGCGGTACGGCCCGATGACACAGAGGCGAGCCTGTCGGCGCGTGTCCTTGCGGTGGAACACCGGATCTATCCGGCATCCTTGCGATTGGTGGCGGAAAACCGGGTCGCGGTTGTCGGTGACCATTGCCTGATCGACGGCGCGCCGGTTCCCGATCCCGTAGCACTTATACCCCAGCAATGAGTGTGCGTTGCACACCGCTTTATTATGGCGACGCCGCGGAATAATCCGCTGCCGGCGTTGTTATGATGAATTGGATTGCCTACGAAGCCTCCAAATCCACAATACGGAATCCGAACAATGTTTGAACGCTCCAACGAACCAAAACTGGTATTCCCCGCCCTCGGTGGCCTTTACTCATCCGTTGCCGACCACTTGTATCCTCTCATACGCTTTGTCGTCGGCGCCATTCTTGTCTATCACGGCTGGGTGAAGATTAATTCCGGCGTCGCCGCGGTGGCCGCTTCGATGGCGAAAAGCGGATTCGAACCTGCCATCTTTTTTGCCTACGCCGCCATCGTCCTGGAAACCGTCGGCGGGGCCTGCGTCGCCCTTGGCCTGTTCACGCGCGTCTTTGCGGCGATGCTCGCCATCCAGCTCGCCTGCATCACCTTCTTCGTCATGATGCCGCAGGGCTTCTTCCGTATGGAGGGGACCCTGATCTGGGGCATCGTCATGTTCACCATCGCGCTGCGCGGCGGCGGCCCCTACTCGCTCGATCGCGCCATTGGCAAAGAGATCTGATGGCCGCCAGGACTTCGGCCACTGGCGGGCCGTGCAAATTGCTGCACGCGCTCAGTGACCGGAGTCCCCGCCCTTCCGCAGAGCCGGGAAAAAACCTATAATTCGTCAAAAGAAATCTAAACGGGGGGATACCATGGCCAATAATTCATCGCATAAACTTCTGTCTTGCACCGATAGCATCGCGACCGGGATGAGCGACGTGCTGCTGCTCGTCGTTCGCCTGGCGATCGCCGCGGTGTTCCTGATGACGGTGTGGACCGGCGGCCCGGCGGCCGCTTACCTCAAGTCACTCAACTATCCCGCGCCTGAAATCATGAGCCAACTGGCCCATATCGTCGAATGGATCGTTGTGATCACACTGGTCCTCGGCGTCGCGACGCGCTACGGCGCATTGCTCGGTCTTGCCTTCGTGGTGATCGCCTTGTTAACGGCGCATCTTTATTGGCAATATCCAGAGGCGGCGCAGGGTCTGCAATACACCTTGCTGAGCAAGGACATCACCATCGCCGGTGGACTCCTCGCGCTCTTTGTGACCGGCGCCGGTCGCCTCAGCATCGATAACAAACTGGCGGGCGGCTAATTCCGCTCACGGCGCGCGCCGCACCCACGCCTTGTTGTCGTGAAAGGCGGCGCCGCCAAAGGGCGCAATCGAATCTGCGCCGGTGAGCGTGTTAATGCCGCGGCCGTCGGCGTATGCCGAATTCGGCCAGATCGATTCCGCGATCAGGACGCCGCGGCGCAAGCCGTCGAACAGACGCGCGTGCAGACGCACCTCGCCACGCAAATTGCCCAGCACGACATAATCGCCGTCGGCAATGCCGTGCATCGCCGCGTCATCGGGATGAATCAAAACCGTCGGCCGCTTTTCCGCCGCCAACGAGGTCGGCGTTTCGTTGAAGGTTGAATTGAGAAAATTGCGCGCCGGCGATGTTGCCAGGCGGAACGGGTGCGCGTCGTCGGCTTGTTCAATCGATGTCCAATGATCCGGCAGTGCCGGCATGTCGGCGACCGGCCCGGAATTATAAGGACTGCGGAACGGCACGCGCGGCCAATCCGGCTTGAAACGGAACTTGCCGTTGGGCCAATTGAAGCCATCGAGATAATGCGCCTGTCGGAACGGCGGCTGGCAATCGATCCAGCGATCTTCCTCCAGCTCGGCCAAAGTGCCCCGCTTCGACACCCGCAGCATCTGGTCGATCAATTCGCGCGGGCTCAATGCGAAGGCCGGATGTTCCGCGCCGAGCCGCGCCGCCAGCGCCGTTATCACCTGGTGGTTGTTCCAGCATTCGCCCGGCGCCTCGACCAGCCTCGGCCCGAGGATGAGATACTGGTGACCGCCGCCGCGATAGACATCGTCGTGCTCGAGAAAGGTGGTCGCCGGCAGCACGATGTCAGCCATCCGCGCCGTCTCGGTCATGAACTGCTCGTGCACGCAAGTGAACAGATCGCCGCGGGCAAAACCGCGCTTCACCAAAGTCTGGTCCGGCGCGACCGAGACCGGATTGGTATTCTGAATGATCAGCGCTTCGACCGGCGGCCCATGCCGCAACGCCTCGCGGTCGCCCGTGAGAATGGCGCCGACGCGCGACTGGTCGAGCATGCGCACCGAGCGATCGAAGGCGTCGAGGCCTTCGATCGTCGTCTTGTCGAGCCGGTAGATATCGGCATTGTTGTGGAATGCACCGCCGCCTTCGTGTTGCCAGGCGCCCAGTACCGCGGCGATGCAGCTGGCCGCGTGCATGTTGGCCGCGCCGTTGCGCGAGCGGGCAAAGCCATAGCCGAGCCGGAAATAAGCGCGCTTGTTGTCGCCGATGAGCTTGGCGAACTCCTCGATCGTTTCGACCGGCGTGCCGGTGATGGCCGACGCCCACACCGGATCGCGCGTCTTGAGATGTGCTTCCAGTTCGTGCGGCGCGTCGGTGTATTTGTCGAGATAATCCAAGTCGGCCTTGCCGTCGCGGAACAGGCAATGCATCACTGCACAGGCCAGCGCGCCGTCGGTGCCGGGTTTCACCAGCACGGCGAGGTCGGCCTGCTGCATTGTGCCGTTCATATAAATATCGACAGCCGCGATCCTGGCGCCGCGATCTTTACGCGCGCGCGTCGCATGCGTCATCACGTTGACCTGGGTGTTGACCGGATTGGTGCCCCAGATCACGACCAGATCGGATTTCGCCATTTCGCGCGGATCCGGACCGGCGACCTTGCCGGTGCCGGCGGTAAAACCGACGTAAGACGGGTTGACGCAGATCGTCGAATGAAAGCCCGAATATTTCTTGACGTGGCGCAGCAGGTTGATGCTGTCGCGCATCACCAGTCCCATCGTGCCGGCGTAGTAATAGGGCCACACCGCCTCGGCGCCGCTGCGCTGTTCGATCTTGAGAAAATTCTCGGCGACCACATCGAGCGCGTCGTCCCAGGAAATGCGGCGGAATTCGCCCGCCCCCTTCTCGCCGACCCGCTGCAACGGATGCATCAGCCGTTCGGCGTGATGCTCGCGCTCGGCGTAGCGGGCGACCTTGGCGCAGATCACGCCGGCGGTGTAGTCGTTGTCTTTTGAGCCGCGCACGCGGCCGATGGTCTTGTCATCGAGAAGCTCGACCTCGAGCGCGCAGGTCGACGGACAATCGTGCGGACAGGCTGTATAGCCTGTCGCTTTGATCGCGGCTTTGGGCGGGCGGACCGGCTGATTCATGCAGCCGGCAGTCTAGCGCACCCGGCCGCCGGGCCGATAATCAATAAACGTGACGCCTGCAACAATATCCCTGATGGTTCCCGCGCGCGCCCGGTCAGGCTTCCATTTTCTCGACGTGCCAGCGCTTGCGGCAGATCGTGTAAATGACGGCCATGACCGCGACGAGCACGCCGCGAACGCTCCAGATCTTGGTCAGATCGGGCGTCGCGCCGCCAAACACGGCGTCGTTGAACCGGTCGACAACGATCCACAGGACAAGTCCGGCGCCGGCCATGATTTCATCGAGATAAAGATGGCGGTGGCGGCGAACAATGCCATAGCCGACGCCGATGACGATCAGACCGCCGACTGGACCGCCCCAGTCGTGCAGGGCCTGCAACGTAGCCGGACCGAAGACATTCGTCAGCACCGGATCGGTGGCCATAATGTCGCCGGCGACCCAGCCGAGCAGCGCGCCGCCGGCCCAGACCAGCACACGGAAACGCTCCAGCAAGGCCATCAGCAAGGCCGAGCCGGCGACGATCAGCGGCACGCTGGTGGCGAGACCGAAGATAATGAGCGTCGCCTTGATGCTGGCGGCATGCGCCATGTCGACGCGCGCCGCCGCGATATCGGCCGAGGCGGCGATGGCGATGACATTGTCGAGGCTCATGACAATGTCGGCGATGGCGACAATGCGCACCGCGCTCCACAGGGTTTCGCCGCCTTCGACTCCCTCGCCGTCCGAATCTTCCGTCACCAGTTTGACTGCGACCCAGAACAGAAGTGCGCCGCCGACCAGCTTGAGGAACGGATAGTTCATCGCCTCGGCGACAACCAGCGTGAAGACGACGCGCAGCAGCACGGCGACGCCGGCGCCGAGCACCATGCCCCACAGACGCTGCTTCGGCGGCAGCGTCATGCAGGCCATGGCGATCACGACGGCATTATCGCCGGACAGGATGATATTGACGCCGATGATCTGAACCGCGGCGATCCAGAACGGCGCCTGAACGATGTCTTGCCAGAAAAATTCCACTGAACCCTCCCCCGTGGTCCGCCTTTTTTAAGGCCGGCGGACCTTATTCGATCAGTAAAAATCTAGTCGCAGAGCATCGTTTGCGCCGGCCTAGCCGACGATCTCATTGCCGGCGAAGAACTGCGCGATTTCGATCGCCGCGTTCTCGGCCGAGTCGGAACCGTGCACCGAATTTTCGCCGATCGACTTGGCGTGCACCTTGCGGATCGTGTTGGCGTCGGCCTTGGACGGATCGGTGGCGCCCATGACTTCGCGATACTTGGCGATGGCGTTTTCGCCTTCCAACACCTGCACGACGACCGGCGCGGAAATCATGAACTCGACCAGTTCGCCGAAGAACGGGCGGGCTTTATGCACCCCGTAGAACTGCTCGGCCTGCGCCTTGGTAATTTGCACGCGCTTCTGCGCGACAATGCGCAGGCCGGCCGCCTCGATCATGGCATTGATCGCGCCGGTCAGATTACGCGCGGTCGCATCGGGTTTGAGGATTGAAAAAGTGCGCTCGACCGCCATCGGATTAGTCCTTTTGGGATTTGCGCCGGTGAGATGACCGGCATTAAAGGGAAAATCGCCTCGTTGCCGCGGCTTATACCGGGGGGGCGGAAGCCCGGCAAGTTCGGTGATCGGGCCGTCCCGCGGCAAAATCCCGCTGTCTTTCCTCGGGAGCTTGCGCGAAATCCGCCCGCTAGCGCGGCCACATCATGCCGATTTTAAAGATTGCCTTGTGCAACGCACTCGTCCAAAAGGCGCGCATGCTCATCATCGACGACCTCACGGTCCGCATTGCCGGCCGCTCGCTTCTGGAAGACGCCTCGGCGCGTATCGTGCCGGGCGCGCGCGTCGGCCTGGTCGGCCGCAACGGCACCGGCAAATCGACCTTGTTCAACGTCATCACCGGCCAACTGGGCGCGGAGAGCGGCTCGATCGAGATCCCGCCGCGTTGGCGTATCGGCCGCCTGGCCCAGGAAGCACCGAACGGTCCGGAGAGCCTGCTCGAAGTCGTGCTCAAGGCGCCGAGCGAGCGCACCGAATTGATGCATGAGGCCGAGACCGCCACCGACCCGCACCGCATCGCTGAGATCCAGACCCGTCTTGCCGACATTGGCGCGCACGCCGCGCCCGCCCGCGCCGCCTCGATCCTGTCGGGCCTCGGCTTTTCGACCGCCGATCAGGCGCGGCCCTGCACGGAATTTTCCGGCGGCTGGCGCATGCGCGTCGCACTCGCCGCGACCTTGTTCTCCGAGCCCGATTTGTTGATGCTCGACGAGCCGACCAACTATCTCGATCTCGAAGGCACGTTGTGGCTGCAGGACCATCTGGCGAAATATCCGCACACGATGATCATCGTCAGCCATGACCGCGATCTTCTCGACAACTCGGTCAATCAAATTCTCTCTCTTGAGGCGAAGAAGCTGACGCTGTACAAAGGCGGCTATTCCGACTTCGAACGGCTGCGCAGCGAGAAGCTGGTGCTCGACCAGAAGATGATGAAGAAGCAGGACGCGCAGCGCGCGCATCTGCAGGCCTTCGTCGACCGCTTTCGCGCCAAGGCCTCGAAGGCGACGCAGGCACAGTCGCGCATCAAGATGCTCGCGAAGATGCAGCCGATTTCGTCGATGGTCACCGACGACGTGCGCCCGATCATCATTCCGCCGCCGGAAAAACTGCTGTCGCCGCCGATCATCGCCACCGATGACGTCGAGGTCGGCTATGACGGCCGCGTCATCCTGTCCGATCTGTCGCTGCGCATCGACAATGACGACCGCATCGCTTTGCTCGGCTCGAACGGCAACGGCAAATCGACGTTGGTGAAGTTGCTCGCCGGCAAGCTCAAGCCGATGAGCGGCAACGTGACCCGCGCGGCGACGCTGAAGGTCGGGTATTTCGCGCAGCACCAGGTCGACGAACTCGATCTCGACGGCACGCCTTACGAACACGTTCGCAAATTGATGCCGGACCAGCCGGAAGCTAAAGTCCGCTCGCGCGTCGGCACCATTGGCTTCTCGGGACAGGCCGGCAACACCAAGGTCGAGAAACTGTCGGGCGGCGAAAAAGCCCGGCTTTTGCTGGGTCTGGCGACGTTCGAAGCGCCGCAGCTGATCATCCTCGACGAGCCGACCAACCATCTCGACATCGACAGTCGCGGCGCGCTGATCGAGGCGATCAACGATTATCCCGGCGCGGTTATTCTGGTGTCGCATGATCGCTATTTGCTGGAAGCGTGCGTCGACCGGCTGTGGCTTGTGTCGGGCGGTCATGTGAAGCCGTATGATGGCGACCTTAACGACTATATGCGCCTCGTCCTCTCGTCGGAAAACCGCCACATGACAGTGGGCGCCAAATCGACGAAGCGGCAAGATCCGGTACAGACGCGGCGCGCCGCGGCGGAAAAGCGTGTCGACACCGCGCCGTTGCGCAAGAAGATTTCCGAAGCCGAATCTCAGATCGCGCAACTCAACAAGCAACTGAGCAAGCTCGACGCGACGCTGGCGGACGGCACCGTGTTCGCCAAGGATCCGGCGCGCGCCGCCGAACTGTCGAAGACGCGTGCCAACGTCGTGGCATCGATTGCCAAAGCCGAGGAAGCCTGGCTCGCCGCGTCGAGCGCGCTGGAGACGGCGTAACTTTTCACAATCACGCGTTAGCGGATTTGCGTCGCCGCCGGCTGCACGGGCTGTGGTTTGGCGGCGGGCTTCGCCGTCTTCTTTTTCGGCGCTGGTTTTGCCGGCTTGGCAGGCGGCTTGGGCTGCACCGGCGCGGCGCTGATTTCCTTCAGACGGCCGGAGGCGAAGGTGTAGATGCCGGGCCACGGACCAGAGAGATAAGTCAAAACAACCCGGCGATCATTGTTGTCGCCGACGCCGATGCTGACATTGGCCGGAACGCCGGCGCGGCGCACCGCGTCGCATTCGCTCATGCCGAGTGCGATGCCGCCGACGACTTGCGGTTCACTGGGATCAACTTCGATTGGCGCGGGCGCGCCGGCCGGCATGGGTGCCCCCGCCAGATCGCCGGCCATCGAACCGACGGCCGGTTCGGCCGGCGGCGGCGCAGCGGGCTGAGGCGGCGGCGCCGCCGCCGGCGAAAAGCAGCGGCCATCGGCGCCGACCAGATCCTCGGCCGCCACCGGCCCGGTCGGGGCGAGTTCGAAATTCTTGTCCGCGACCGCCGCGGATGAACCGTCGGCTCGGGAAAAAACGGTCGTCGGCTTCGAGAACCAATCGCCGCTCTTGATGCCGTCGGTGACGCTACCCGAGCAGCCGGCGACTGCCGTTGCCAGCGCAGCGGTAAAGGCGAACTTCATCAAAACGCGGCAACGTGGCAAAACGACTTCCCCCGGACGTATCTATCGTCTTGTCCCTTAAGACCTATTTTGCGTCATCACAATGGCACCGGGCAAGACCGCGCGATAACCATTCCCTCGGCACGGTGAACCGGATCGGCGAACTCGGCCATTGGCCGACTGCCTGTACCGACCGCGCCGGTGCGCTCAGGCTTTTTTGACCCAGCGGCCCTGCTCGTCCGGCTGCCAATAGGTCGCCTCGAAGCCTTTGGCCTTGGCGGCGGCCCAATGGCCGCGCGCGGCCGTCACCGCCTCGTCGTCGTCGCCGTCGAACACCAGAACGATGCGTTGATAGGCCGCGGCGTCGGCCGGCAACGGCGCGCCTTCGATGAGAAAACGCACCGTCGCCTCGTTCGGATTGCTGTCGGTCAATGTCAGCAATACCGGTTGCGCCGCTGAGTCCGGCTCGCGCCAGGTTCCGTGCGGCAGAAAGCCGTCATCGCTGTAGGTCCATAGATGCGCGTCGAGCGCGTCGATACGCTCTTCCGACGCGCCCTGCACCACGACTTTCCAGCCGCGTTCGAGCGACTTCTCCAGCAGCGGCGTCAGCACGCCTTCGAGTTTCTGGCCCTGCAGGTGATAGAAAAGAACTTCGGTCATGCGCGCATGTCGCCGCGGCTCGAAAACGAATAGCCGATGAGCGCGATCAACGAGCCGACACTGATCGCATGCAACGACATCAGCGAACTGTATTCCGCCGTGCTGAACACATGCAATGGCGCGCCGAGGCGCCCGTGCAGCACGAGGTAAGTGATCATCGGCAGGCCGACGCCGATCGCGGCGCCGATTTTCTCCGCGGGGCGAAACAGGACGGCGCCGAGAAGAATGCACGGGAGATAGAACAGTTCAACGCCGCTTGCGGCGCCGAAGGCCCAGGCGCACAAGGCGGTGTTGAGCGTACCGGTGGCGCATAGCAAGAGTCGCCCGATCAACGCATTGCGGCGCGCCACCGCGGGCACGGCGAAGAAGAATGGCGTGGACAGAAACGTCACAGCGGTTATCCACGCGGCATTGCCCACCAGCCAATAAAAATACAGCGGATAAAAAGGCTGATTGGAGACGATCAGCAGCGCCACCAGATTGGCGAGCGCGGTGCGCGGATCGGAATGCGCCACGTAGTCCTGAAAACGGCGCACCCAATTCGTCAGCATTTGCAGGCTATTTCTCGTAGTGGTCGGCAACGAGCTTGTCGAGCAGCCGCACGCCCCAGCCCGAGCCCCAGCTCTTGTTGATGTCGCTTGCGCGCGAGTCCATGCCGGTGCCGGCGATGTCGAGATGCGCCCACGGCGTTTTGTCGGCGACGAAGCGCTGGATGAATTGCGCGGCGGTAATCGCGCCGCCCCAGCGCGAACCGCCGGTGTTCTTCATGTCGGCGAATTTTGAATCGATCATCTTGTCGTAGAACGGCGACAGCGGCATGCGCCAGACTTTCTCGTCGGTCGCTTCGCCGGCGAGATGCAGGCGATGGCTCAGTTCGTCGTTGTTGGCGAACATGCCGGCAAATTCCTGGCCGAGCGCGACAATTATCGCTCCGGTGAGCGTCGCCAGATCGATCATGAATTTCGGCTTGAAACGCTTGGCGGTGTACCAGAGCACGTCGGCGAGAACCAAACGGCCTTCGGCGTCGGTGTTGATGATCTCGATGGTCTGGCCCGACATCGAAGTGACGATATCGCCCGGCCGCTGCGCATTGCCGTCCGGCATGTTCTCGACGCAGCCGATGACGCCGACCGCGTTCACTTTTGCTTTGCGCGCGCCGAGCGCCTGCATCAAGCCGACGACGCAGGCCGCGCCCGCCATGTCGCCCTTCATGTCTTCCATGCCGGCCGCCGGCTTGATCGAGATGCCGCCGGTATCGAAGCAGACGCCCTTGCCGATGAAAGCCACCGGCGCGTCGCCTTTCTTGCCGCCGTTCCAGCGCATGACGACGACGCGGCTGTCGCGCCGCGAACCCTGGCCGACGCCGAGCAGCGCGCCCATGCCGAGCTTGGTCATCGCCTTGACGTCGAGCACCTCGACGGCGACGCCGACTTTTTTCAGCGCCTGCGCGCGGCGGGCGAATTCTTCCGGATAGAGAATATTGGCCGGCTCATTGACCAGATCGCGCGCCATCAGCACGCCGCCGGCGATGGCTTCACGCGCGACGTAAGCCTTGCGCGCCGCCGCGACATTGGCGGTGGCGATGGTGATGCTGCGCTTTTGCGGCGGCTTGTCGTCGTCCTTGCGCTTGGTCTTGTAGCGGTCAAAGTCATAAGCGCGCAGCAGCGCCCCTTGCGCCAGATCGGCGGCCTGCTCGCCCGACATCCCGGCGCCGGCCGGCATTTCGGCAAGCACCGTTGCCTCGCTGGCGCCGACCGACAGCTTGCCCATGGCGGTTCCGCCGAATTTGACGAAGTCCTGGGCTTTGAGATCGGCGACCTTGCCGACGCCGATGACGGTCAGGCGGTCAATTTTCAGCCCTTCCGGCATAATCAGGTCGAGCGACTTGCCGCTCTTGCCGGTGAAGCGCTCGGCCTTGGCGGCGCGGGCGACCAGGCCAGTGGCCGACCCCAGAACCTTGGCGGTGGCGGGACCGAATTTGAGCCCCTCGTCGCAAAAAACCACCAGAACACCCCGTTGCGGCGCGGCGAAAGGGCCAAATGCGATCTTGGGGGCGTCGGCCATGAATGATTGTCCTTGTTCTCGATCGGCCGCGCTGTCCGGCGCAGCTTTGGGCAGCACGCATATGGCGCGCCGTGAGCCACTCTGCAAAGCCCCTGCGGCGCGGATTTGCGGGGTTTTCAAGAGTTCGATAGCCCTGGCCATGCCCCGGCAAAGCGGCGGGCCGAGGCGGTATTTGCTTGCCAGAATCGACCCTGCCGGGCTTGGTTCCGGGGCGGCGCGGCGCCGCCGGCGTTTACCAATTATTGTGCATGATCAACGGCTTTGCCTTGGCAGGGCCATTTTGTCGCCGGATCAAGGTAAACGTAAGCGGCTTAAGGTTTACGGTTGCTTTCGCCGTGCCTTGCGGCGGGGCGACGGCCACGGGGTGCTCCGCTCGAGGGGGCGGAAGGCTTGCCATGCAAGCCGTATCAGGGGCGAAGGCTTGCAACGCAAGCCGTACCAGGGGAACGACACCGCGGATGGGGTCCATCAGCCACTATATTTTTCGCACCACGTTCGGTGCGTTCCTGCTGGTGTTGATCAGCCTGACGGCGGTGATCTGGGTCACGCAGGCGCTGCGCGATATCGACCTGATGACCAGCCAGGGACAGACCGTTCTGGTCTTCATCGGCATCACCGGCCTGATCGTTCCGCTGCTTGTCCTCGTGATTGCGCCGATCGCGCTGCTGATTGCCGCCGCGCACACGCTCAACAAGCTGTCGAACGATTCCGAAATCATCGTCATGAACGCGGCCGGCATGTCGCCGTGGAAACTGTTTCGCGCCTTCATGTCGGTGGCGATCGTGGTGTCGATCATCGTCATGGCGATCAGCGCCTATTTCGCGCCCAAGGGTCTGCGCATGCTGCGCGACTGGCTCACCGAAGTGCGCGCCAATGTGGTGAGCACGATCGTGCAGCCCGGGCGTTTCACCGCGATCGATGCCGGCGTGACCATCCATATTCGCGAACGACTGCGCAACGGACAGTTGGTCGGCATTTTACTCGACGACCGGCGAAATCCGAACGAGCGAATTACCGTGCTGTCGGATACCGGCGAACTTCTCGACAACGACAACGGCACCTTTCTGGTTCTGCAAAAGGGCGTGGTGCAGCGTCAGGAGGTCGGCAAAAGCGAGCCGGCCATGGTCGAGTTCGACCGCTACGGCTTCGATCTGTCGCAGTTCTCCGGCGGCGCGCAAGCGGTGAAATACTCGATCCGCGAACGCTATTTGTGGCAATTGCTGTTCCCCGATCCGAAGGACCCATATTACCTCGAGCAGCCGGGCTCATTCCGAGCCGAACTTCATGACCGGCTGGTGGCGCCGCTTTACCCGATCGCCTTCGTGGTGATCGCCTTCGCCTATCTCGGCGCGCCGCGCACCAACCGGCAGAGTCGGTCGCTGTCGATGGTTGGCGCGATCACCGGGGTGGCGCTGTTGCGGCTGATCGGTTTTGCTTCCACCGTGTTTGGCGCGACCACGCCCTGGATGCTGTCGCTGCAATATATCGGCTTTGTCGTCGCCTTCGGCGGCGGCTTGTTCGTCATTCACCGCGGCCTGATCCTTGAACCGCCAGCGTTCCTCACCAACTGGCTGGCCGCGCTCAGCGCCCGCGTCGCGCAACGGTTGGCCACGCCATGAGCATCATCGGCGGCAAAATCGCGCGCTATTTTGGACTGCGCTTTCTCAACGCGGTGCTGCTGGTGTTTGCCGGCATTACCGTGCTGGTGGCGCTGCTCGATTATATCGAGTTGATGCGCCGCGCCGCCGACCTGCCGAATGTCTCGGCGATCCTGGTGGCCAAGACCTCGCTCTATCGCGTACCGCAGGTGACCGAACGGGTCCTGCCATTCTGCGTGCTGATCGGCGCGATGTCCTGCTATCTGAATTTCTCGCGCCGCCTCGAACTCGTCGTCGCGCGCGCCGCCGGCATGTCGGCCTGGCAATTCGTGTCGCCGGCTTTGATCGTGGCGTTCCTTTTCGGCGTGTTTACCACCGCCGTGTACAATCCGGTCTCCGCCATCCTGCAGGAGCGGTCGAAGCGGTTCGAGGCCGAATTGTTCGGGCAGGACGCCAGCGCGTTACGCGGCGGCGGCGGTCCGTTCTGGGTGAGCCAGCGCAACGGCGACGGCCAGGCCATCATCAATGCCAAATCGAGCCGCGACCAGGGGGTGACGCTGTCCGGCGTAACCGTGTTCACCTTTGATTCGGCCGGACACTTCAAGCAGCGCATCGAATCGCGCGTCGCCGTCCTGGAACCCGGGGTCTGGCGGCTTTTGGATGCCCGCCTTTACGAATTGCGGGCGCTGCCGGCCGATCTGGCCGAGTTCAGCCTGAAGACCAATCTGACGCCCGAGCAAGTCCGCGAAAGCTTTGCCACCCCCGAAACTGTGCCATTCTGGGAATTGCCACTGTATATCAAGATCGCGGAACACGCAGGTCTGGTCGCCGCAGGCTATAGATTGCAGTTCCAGAAGCTTCTCGCCCGGCCGTTTTTCCTGGTCGCCATGGTTCTCCTTGCCGCCTCTGTGAGTTTACGTTTCTTTCGGTTCGGCGGCGTCCAGAAGATGGTTTTAAGTGGCGTCGCCTCCGGCTTTCTGCTCTATATTTTGCAGAAGGTGACCGAGGATCTGAGCAAGGCCGAGCTGATGCACCCGGTGGCAGCGGCTTGGCTGCCTGTTGTCGCGGGCGGCCTAACCGGGTTTATTGCGTTGTTGTATCAGGAGGACGGGTGATGGCGGTGCGTTTCTGCACTCGTCCACCAGCGCCAAGGCTTGAACGGTCAAGGTTCACGCCCGGAAGCGCCGCCAAAATTGTTGCCGTCCTCGCCATCCTGGCTGGCGGCGGCATGAGCGCGTTTGCACCCGCGTCCGCGCAGGAACTAAAGTTCCCGGTCACCCCGCCCCCGGTCAAAAAATCCGTCAATCTGGACCGTGACAAAGCCGGGCAAAAGCAAATGCTCGTGCAGGCGCGCGAGATTGATTACGACTACTCGCACCACCGCGTCTCAGCGGTCGGCGGCGTGCAGATCTATTATGGCGGCTCGACCCTTGAGGCCGACAAGGTCATTTACGATCAGACCAGCAAGCGCCTGCATGCCGAAGGCAATGTCCGGCTGACCGAAGAGGACGGCAAGGTCACGTATGGCGAGATCATGGATCTGGCCGACGATTACCGCGACGGCTTCGTCGACTCGCTGCGCCTTGACAGCCCGGATCAGACCCGCATGGCCGCGGCTCGCGCCGAACGCTCGAGCGGCAACTACACGGTCTTCCATAACGGCGTGTACACCGCCTGCCAGCCCTGCAAGGACGATCCGAAGAAGCCGCCGCTGTGGCAGGTCAAGGCCGCCCGCATCATTCACGACCAGGGCGAGAAGATGATGTATTTCGAGGACGCGCGCCTCGAATTCTTCGGCAAGCCGCTGGCCTGGATGCCGTATTTCTCCACGCCCGACCCGACCGTCAAGCGCAAGACCGGCATGTTGATGCCGGCGGTATCGACCAGCTCGAAATACGGCACCGCGATCGACGTCCCCTATTACTGGGCGCTGGCACCCGACTACGACGCCACGTTCGAGCCGTCGCTGACCACCAAGCAGGGTCTGCTGCTGCAAGGCGAATACCGGCAGCGCCTGATCAATGGCGCCTATTCGATCCGCGCTGCCGGCATCAGCCAGGCCAAGAAGGATGCCTTTATCCGTGAAGACGGCACCACGACGCCGGGCTACCGCGATCTGCGCGGCGAAGTCGAATCGAGCGGCCAGTTCGCAATCACCAATAAATGGCTGTGGGGCTGGGACGCCCTCATGGTGTCGGACCGCACCTTCCTGCAGGACTACAACCCGCGCATTTCGCGCTATCGAATCGTCGACCCGACGAAAAACAACGCCGCCGAGGGCGTCTCGCAACTCTATCTGACCGGCACCGGCAACCGCAGCTATTTCGATATCCGCAGCATCTATTATCTCGGCTTTTCGGAAGCCGACTCGCAGGCGCAGATTCCCGTCGTTCACCCGGTCATCGATTACAAATACACCTTCGACCAGCCTATCTTCGGCGGTGAGCTTGGCTACAAGGTCAATTTCACCAGCCTGACCCGCAACCAGGCGAACTTCGACGCGATAACGACCAACGCCTTCAACGCCGGCAACTGCGTCACCGCCGATCCGGCGGTTAAAACTCAGGCCAATTGTTTGTTGCGCGGCGCGCCCGGCACCTTCAGCCGCGTTTCGGCCCAGACCGACTGGCGGCGCAGCGTTACCGACCAGTTCGGCCAGGTGTTCACCCCGTTCGCGTCGTTGCGCGCCGACGCGGCCTCGGTTCAGGTCGCCAACGATCCCAATGTCGGCAATTATATCCAGACCGGCGACAGCAACCTGGTCCGCGCCATGCCCACCGTCGGCATGGAATATCGCTACCCCTTCATCAACGTGCAGTCCTGGGGCACGCAGACCGTCGAGCCGATCGCGCAGATCATCGTGCGGCCGAACGAGACCAAGGTCGGGCGCTTCCCGAATGAAGACGCCCAGACCCTGGTGTTCGACGACAGCAATCTGTTCCGCGTCGATAAGTTCTCCGGCTGGGACCGCGTCGAAGGCGGCGGGCGCGCCAATTACGGCCTGCAATACACCACCCAGTTCAACCAGGGCGGCTTCGTCAACCTGCTGTTCGGCCAGTCCTACAGCCTGTTCGGGCAGAATTCGTTCGCCGTCGCCGACGCCAGCAATACCGGCCTGAACAGCGGCCTCGATACCCGCGCGTCGGACTACGTGGCGCGCGCCTCCTACCAGCCCAACAGCATCTACAAGTTCACGTCGCGTTTCCGGTTTGCCGAGGACGGCTTCATAATGAAGCGCATGGAGCTTGAAACCAGCGTCAATTTCGACCGCTGGAACGCGCTGCTGCTCTACGGCGATTATGCCGCACAGCCTGAAATCGGCTTCCTGAACCGCCGACAGGGCCTGCTCGGCTCCGGTCAGTACAAACTCGACACCAACTGGGTCGTTCTGGGTTCCGCTTTGTACGATCTCAACGCCAATAAATTTTCCCAGACCCGTCTCGGCTTTGGCTATATCGACGATTGCCTCATCTTGGCCCTAAATTACATTACGAATTACACTTACAGTGGCAACGTGACGGCCGATCATCAGATTATGCTGCAATTGACCCTGCGGACCCTCGGCGGCACTTCGGTCGGTCAGACGGTCAGCTCGCAAACGCAGCGTTAATAAAGCGCGCGGCCGCCCGCGACGTCTGAGAGAGCGGATGCAATGGATCGAGCGAAGCCAGGAATGAACATGACACGTCGGCCGGTTCGGAATCTCATGGCCTGCGCCATTGTCGCCGCCAGCCTGCTGGCGCCGGCGCTGGCGTCGGCGCAAGTCGCCGTCATCGCCAATGGCTCGCCCATCACCGAACTCGACATTTATCAGCGCACCAAACTGATGTCGACGTCATCGAACAAGCCGGTGACGCGCGCGCAGGTCATCCAGGAATTGATCGACGACCGTCTCAAGATCGCCAAGGGGCGGATCTACGGCGTCGAAGTGACCGACGCGGAAATCGATGGCGCCTTTGAAAGCATGGCCAAGCGCCAGAACATCTCGCCGCAACAATTCGCGCAGGCGCTCGATCGTGCCGGCATTTCGGCAAACGCCCTCAAGGCGCGCCTGCGCGCCGAAATGACCTGGACGCAGCTGGTGCGCGGCCGCTACGGCACGTCGCTGCAGGTCGGCGACGCTGACGTCGCCAGCGCGCTGCGCTCGCGCAACGAGGCCGAAAGCTCGGTCGCCTATGTCTATACGCTGTACCCGGTGATAGTCGTCGTCCCCAGCGGTTCGAGCGGCGCGGTGATCGATAGCAAACGCCAGATGGCGGAAAATCTGCGCAGCCGTTTTGAATCATGCAAGACCGGGCTGCCGCTTGCGCGCTCGTTGCGCGATGTCGCGGTGCGAGAGCCCATCACCAAAAGTTCGGCCGATCTGCCGGAGCCGTTCCGGGACTTGCTGGCCAAGCTTGAAATCGGCCGGCTGAGTTCGCCGGACGTGACGTCGCAGGGTTTGCAGATGTACGCACTCTGCGACAAGAAGGAAAACACCGCGGATTCGCCGGCCAAGCGGGAAATTCGCGAGAAGATTTTCTCGACACGCTATGAGGCGGAATCCAAGAAATTTCTGGAAGAGATTCGCCGCTCCGCGATGATCGAATACAAATGAACGCCGCCGGCGGCCCACCCCTTGCCCTGACGCTCGGCGAACCGGCCGGCATCGGTCCGGACCTGACACTGGCCGTCTGGAAGCGCCGGGTCGAACTCGACCTGCCGCCGTTTTATGTCATTGGCGATGCGGAATTCTACCGGCAACGGGCGACCATGCTCGGCCTCGATGTGCCGGTGGCCGTGGTCACGCCAAAACAGGCCAATGCTACCTTTGCCCGCGCCTTGCCGGTGGTCGCGCTCGACGGCGCCGTCACCGCGCGGCCCGGCCGGCCGGACAACAGCAGCGCGCCGGCGGCGATCGCGTCGATCAAGCGCGCGGTCGCTGACGTCATGGCTGGCGACGCTTGCGGCGTCGTGACCAATCCGATTGCCAAAAGCGTGCTGTACCGCGGCGGCTTCGCCGAGCCGGGTCATACCGAATATCTCGCCCGGCTGGCGGCGGAAGCAACCGGGCAAAGCTATCGTCCGGTAATGCTGTTGTGGTCGAACGATCTGGCCGTTGTGCCGGTGACCATTCACCTGCCGCTCAAGGACGTCGTTTCGCATCTGAGCACGCAGCTCATTGTCGATACCGGACGTATCGTCGCGCACGACCTCGCCGCCCGCTTCGGCATTGCCCGGCCGCGCATCGCCGTTGCCGGGCTCAATCCGCATGCCGGCGAAGATGGCATGCTCGGCGAGGAAGACCTGGCCATCGTCGCGCCGGCCGTCGCACGGCTGCGCGCCGAGGGCATCGACGCGGTCGGCCCGCTGCCGGCCGACACCATGTTCCACGAGCGCGCCCGCGCGACCTATGACGTGGCGATGTGCATGTATCACGATCAGGCGCTGATCCCGATCAAGACGCTCGCCTTCGATCACGGCGTCAATGTCACGCTCGGGCTGCCTTTCGTACGCACCTCGCCCGATCATGGCACCGCCTTCGATATTGCCGGCACCGGCAAGGCCAACCCGGCCAGTCTGATCGCCGCCCTGCATTTGGCGGCGCGGCTGGCCGCGGCGACTCGCGCGCTGGTTGCGGCCAAATAACATGACGCAAATCGACGACCTGCCGCCGCTGCGCGAGGTCATCCGCAAGCACGGGCTGACGCCAAAAAAATCGCTTGGCCAGAACTTCCTGCACGACCTCAACCTGACCGCGCGCATCGCGCGGGCCGCCGAACCGCTGGAAAATATTACCGTCGTCGAGATCGGCCCCGGCCCCGGCGGGCTGACGCGCGCGCTGCTCACGCTCGGCGCCCGCCGCGTCATCGCCGTCGAGCGCGACGAGCGCGCGCTGGCGGCGCTTGCCGAAATCGCCGCGCATTATCCTGGGCGTCTCGATATCGTCTCCGGCGACGCGCTCAAGATCGATGTGCGCGAACAACTCGGGCCCGAGCGCGCCCGCATCGTCGCCAACCTGCCGTACAATATCGGCACCGTGCTGCTGATCCAGTGGCTGACGGCAGAACCCTGGCCGCCCTGGTACGAGTCGATGGTGCTGATGTTTCAGCGCGAAGTGGCCGAGCGCATCGTCGCCCGCGTCGGCGACAAGGCCTATGGCCGCCTTGCCGTGCTGGCCGGCTGGCGGACCGAGGCGAAAATCCTGTTCGACGTCGCGCCGACCGCCTTCGTGCCGCCGCCGTCGGTCACCTCGTCGGTGGTGCGGCTCGTGCCAAACGCCGAACCGCTCGCCTGCGATGCGGTCGCCTTGCAGCGCGTCACCGAGGCCGCCTTCGGCCAGCGCCGCAAGATGCTGCGGCAAAGCCTCAAGTCGCTGGGCGTGGACGCGAACGCTTTGCTTGCCGGCGCCGGCATCGAGCCGACCGCGCGCGCTGAGGAAATCGATGTCGCAGGCTTCGTCACATTGGCGCGGACATTCGTGCGGCTTCGCGCCGGCACATAGGCCGGCGGTCAAGGCATCAAGCCTTTAAGATCAGCGAGCAGCTTGTCGACGAAATCGTTGAGGTTCGGCATCTTGACGCGCTTGAGCCGCTCGGCGGTCAGGATCGCGCGCAGTCGCCCGAAGCTCTTGTCGAGGTCGCGGTTGACCAGAATGTAATCGTATTCATTCCAGTGCTTGAACTCCTCGGCGGCGTTGCGCAGCCGCTCGGCTATCACCGTGTCGCTGTCCTCGGCGCGGCGCACCAGACGCGACTTCAACTCCTGCGCGGTCGGCGGCAGAACGAAGACGGTGACCACGTCATCGCGCATTTTTTCGAGCAACTGGCGCGTGCCCTGCCAGTCGATGTCGAACAAGACGTCGCGGCCATCCGCCAAAGCCTTCTCAACAGGTTCGCGCGGCGTGCCGTAATAATTGCCGTGCACCTCGGCCCATTCGAGCAACTCGCCGTGGTCGCGCATGCTCTCGAAGCGCGGCTTGGTCACGAAGTGATAATGCACGCCGTCGATTTCGCTCGGGCGGCGCGGCCGCGTCGTCGCCGATATCGACAGTTCGAGCTTGCCCGGATAGTCGATGTTCTCCTGCTCGAGCAGATTGCGCGTCAGCGTGGTCTTGCCGGCGCCGGACGGCGACGACAGGACAAGCATGATGCCACGGCGGCTGATGTCGGGTTCGTCGTTCATTCCAGGTTCTGAACCTGTTCGCGGAATTGCTCGACCGTGCTTTTCAACTCCAGCCCAATATTCGTCAATTCGACGTCATTGGCCTTGGCGGTCAGGGTATTCGATTCGCGGTTGAGTTCCTGCGCCAGAAAATCCAGTTTGCGGCCGACCGCGCCGCCATCGGCGAGCATCTTGCGCACCTGTTCGCCATGCGAGGCGAGACGGTCGAGTTCCTCGCGGATATCGGCCTTGGAGGCGAGCAGGATCGCCTCCTGGTGCAGCCGGTCGCTGTCAAAACGCTGGGACGCGGACAGCAAGGTCGCCACCTGTTCGGCCAGCCGCGCCTTGATTGCTTCCGCCTTGCGGCCGGGGGCGGCCTCGGCGCGCGCGGCGAGCGCGCCGATCTCATCGATCCGGGTCGATAAAAGCCGGCCGAGGGTCGCGCCCTCGGCGCGGCGCATCGCCACCAGCTCTGCCAAAGTCTTGTTGAAGCCGGCAATGATCGCGGCTTCGGCGGCGCGGCGGTCGCCTTCGCTTTCGTCCTCCTCGACGATTTCCATGACGCCTTTCAGCGCCAGAATGCCGTCGAGCGTCGGACGATTGGCGCCGACGATTTTATTGTCGAGCATATCGAGCGTGGCGATGACCGCGTTGAGCACCGGCTCGTTGATCCGCACCGTCGGCTGCACGCCTTTGCGCTCGACGGTGAGGTTGCCATAGACGGTGCCGCGGCCCAGCGCCTCGGTCGCGGCCTTGCGCACCGGGACTTCGATCGCGTCCCAGCCCGGCGGCAAACGGAAGCGAACGTCGAGGCCCTTGGCGTTGACCGATTTGATTTCCCAGTTCCAGACATAGGCGCCGGCTGCGCCCTGGCCGCGCGCAAAACCGGTCATGCTCGACAGAGTCATACGTTCAATCTCTTGCTCTTGTTAGAACTTGTCAGCGTTTGACGCCGGCACTGCCGCGCTTGTCGGCCGGCGCCACCGCCGGCGCCGGCTCGCCACGCTCGATCGCGCGCAGACGCGCCACGTTCTTCTGATGCTCGGCGTAGTTTTCCGAGAAAACATGGCCGCCGGTGCCGTCGGCGACGAAATACAACTCCTTGGTCCGCGACGGGTTGGCGGTGGCCTCAAGCGAAGCGCGTCCTGGATTGGCAATCGGTCCGGGCGGCAATCCGTCGATCACATAGGTATTATACGGCGTGTGCTGCTCGATCTCGCTTTTCATGATCGGCCGGCCGAGCGCGCCCTTGCCGCCGGTCAGACCGTAGATGATGGTCGGATCGGATTGCAGCCGCATTCTGCTCTTGAGCCGGTTGACGAACACCGCCGCGACCCGCGTGCGCTCGTCAGGCTTGCCGGTTTCCTTCTCGACGATGGACGCGAGGGTGACAAGTTGTTCTACCGTCGAGATCGGCAGATCGGGCGCGCGCCGCGCCCATACTTCCTGCAGCACACGCTTGTGCGCCTGCTGCATGCGCTGCAATATCTGATCGCGCGTCATGCCGCGGGTGAATTTGTAGGTTTCCGGCAGCAACGTCCCTTCGCGTGGAATTTCCCGGATCTGTCCGGTCAGATCCGTCGTTTCGAGGAGACGCGCAACGATCTGCTCGGAGGTCAACCCTTCGGCGACGGTGAAAGAATGCTGCACCACCTTGCCGTCGATAAGGGTGTCGATCACGTCCGACAGGCTGGCATGCCTGGTGAACTGGTATTCGCCGTGCTTGAGCGAGCCGCGCGACTTCATCACCAGAGAGCCGCCCATGAAGACGTAAGGGTTTTCGATCACGCCCTCGCGCATCAACAGGTCCGATATGTCCTTGACGCCATAGCCGGTCGGAATGTTGACGATCTTGTCCTCGGCCAAAGGCCCGGGCGCCTCAAAACGCTGCTTGCCGATGTACAGCATGGCGCCGACCGCCACCGTTATCACCACCAGGATCGTGAAGATCGCATTGCCGATCATCACCAGCGGATGGCGGGCGCGCCTGGAGCGGCGGCTGGGTCCGGGAACCCGTTCCGGCTCAAGCGCGGCGCGCGCCGAACGCGGCGCCTTGCCGGCGGGAGGCCGGGCCCCGGGCGGCGGCGGAACAGGCGTTCGGCCGCCGTTTGGTGGAAAATTGGAATTCAAATGCCCGCTCTCATGTCCGCCCACCCTGTCAGCACCGCGCGTATCCGCCGGGGCGGAGCAGAAAAAACGACAATCGCGTTCGCAGGTTAGAAACAATTATGGCGAAGCTGGGGTGGCGGCGCCAGCCCGCTATCAACAGGAAAGCACGGGTCCCGACATTTGCCGGCGCCCGTTAGCGCAGGCCGCGCAGCCGGCCATCGTCGTCTATTGCGGGTAGCGACGGAAGATCAGCGAGGCATTGGTTCCGCCAAAGCCGAACGAATTCGACAGCGCCGTGTCGATGTCGCGCGCGCGCGCCTTGTGCGGCACCAGATCGATCGGCGTCTCGACCGACGGATTGTCCAGGTTGATTGTCGGCGGCGCGATTTTGTCGCGAATCGCCAGGATCGAGAAGATCGCTTCGACCGCGCCGGCCGCGCCTAAAAGGTGGCCGATGCAGGACTTGGTCGACGACATCGACAGATTGGCGGCCGAATTGCCGACCAGCCGCTGCACCGCGCCGAGTTCGATCTCGTCGCCGAGCGGCGTCGAGGTGCCGTGCGCATTGATGTAGTCGATATCGGCGGCGGTGACGCCGGCGCGCTTGAGCGCCATGGTCATGCAGCGGAAGGCGCCGTCGCCGTCCGGCGACGGTGCGGTGATATGATAGGCATCGCCGGAGAGGCCATAGCCGACCAGTTCGGCGTAAATCCTGGCGCCACGCGCCTTGGCGTGCTCGAGTTCTTCCAGCACGACGCAGCCGGCGCCCTCGCCCATGACGAAGCCGTCGCGCGCCTTGTCGTAAGGCCGCGATGCGCGCGTGGGATCGTCGTTGAAATCGGTCGATAGCGCGCGCAAGGCGGCAAAGCCGGCCATCGCCATGCGGTTGACCGGCGATTCGGTGCCGCCGGCGACCATCACATCAGCGTCGCCGAGCGCGATCATGCGGCCGGCGTCGCCGATCGCATGCGCGCCGGTCGAACAGGCGGTGACCACGGCGTGATTGGGGCCCTTCAGGCCATGCTCGATCGAGACAAAGCCGGCGGCCAGATTGATGATGCGGCCAGGGATAAAGAACGGCGAAACCCGGCGCGATCCCTTCTCGTGCAGGAT
>CAIMEA010000127.1 GCA_903839845.1 uncultured Hyphomicrobiales bacterium | reverse complement strand
ATCGTGCGCGGCACCACCTCGCGCAAGATCGTGCAGATGATGCGCGACGCCGGCGCGGCGGAAGTCCACTTCCGCATTTCCTCGCCGCCGATCACGCACCCGGACTATTACGGCATCGATACGCCGGACGCCGAAAAGCTCTTGGCCGCCACCATGAGCCTGGAGGAGATGCGCAAATTCATCGGCGCGGATTCGCTGGCCTTCCTGTCGGTCGATGGCATCTACCGCGCCATGGGCCTGCCCGGCCGCGACGCCGCCAAGCCGCAATTCACCGACCACTGTTTCACTGGCGACTATCCGACGACGCTGACCGACCTCGGCGCGCAGGATGCCAGCCCGCGGCAGTTGTCGCTGCTGGCCGAGGCGATTTAGTGCACCGATGCGTGTCGTCATGGCCGGGCTTGTTCCGGCCATCCACGTCTATAAGAGATCGCAAGCAACCAAGGTGTGGATGACCGACACATAAGGGCGTTTACGCCCGTCTTTCGACGGGCAATGGCCGGCATGACGAGTGAGTAAATGGCAAATAATTCCAAACCCCTCTCCGATCGTATAGCGCTGGTCACCGGCGCGTCGCGCGGCATTGGCGCCGAACTGGCGCTCGATCTGGCGAAAGCCGGCGCCCATGTGATCGCCGTCGCCCGCACCGTCGGGGGCTTGGAAGAACTCGACGACAAGATCAAATCCGCCGGCGGTTCGGCGACTTTGGTGCCTCTCGACATGACCGACGCCGACGGCATTGCGCGGCTGGCGCTGGCGCTGCACGAGCGTTACGGCCGCCTCGATGTCCTGGTCGGCAATGCCGGCTCGCTCGGCACTTTGTCGCCGCTCGACCACGTCGAGCCCAAGGACTTCGACAAAATGTTCGCGGTCAACGTCACCGCCAATTGGCAGCTCATTCGCACCATGGACCCGCTGCTGAAAGCGTCCAAGGCCGGCCGCGCCGTGTTCATGACATCCGGACTGGCGTGGCGGGGCCAAGCCTATACCGGCGTTTACGCCGCGACCAAATCGGCGCTCGACGCGCTGGTGCGCACCTACGCCGCCGAAACCGCGACCACCAACGTCAAGGTGAACTCGTTCAATCCGGGCCCGACCCGCACGCGCATGTATGCATCCGGCTGGCCGGGCGCCGACCCGAGCACGCTGACGCCGCCGGAAGACGTCGCCAAGGCGCTGTTGAAATTGTGCCTGCCCGACTGCGCCGAGAGCGGCAAAATGTACGACTATCGCGCCGGCAAGTTTCTGGAATTCAAGGCACCGGCGTAAGCCGCGCCGCCCTTCACCCTCCCCTCCAGGGGGGTGAAGCGGCGTCAATGCTTGAATTTCGCCCGTCCCTTGAACGGGTTTTCCTTCTCGCGCAGCGACAACCTTATCGGCGTCCCCGGCATGTCGAAGGCTTCGCGCAATGAATTGACCAGATAACGCTTGTAGGCGTCCGGCACCGCGTCGGCGCGCGTGCAGAACACCACGAAACTCGGCGGCCGGTTCTTGGCCTGCGTCACGTAATTGAGCCGCAAGCGGCGGCCCGACACCGCCGGCGGCGGATGCGTTTCAATCGCGTGTTCGAACCAGCGGTTGAGCGCGCTGGTTGGAATGCGCTTGTTCCAGACCTCGTGCGCCTGCACGATCGCCTGCATCAAACGGTCAAGCCCCTCGCCGGTCAAAGCCGACACCGCGACCAGCGGCACGCCCTTCATCTGCGTCAGCTTCTCGTCGGCCTGCTCACGCAACTTTGAGATTGCGCCGGAGGTCCGCTCTTTCAAATCCCATTTGTTGATGGCGATGACGATGGCGCGGCCTTCCTGCTCGACCAGATCGGCAATGCGCTGATCCTGCTCCTCGAAGGCGTTCTCGACATCGAGCAGCACGACGACGACTTCGGCGAAGCGCACGGCGTTGAGCGCGTCGCTGACCGACAACTTCTCGAGCTTCTCGTCGACGCGGCCGCGACGGCGAATGCCGGCGGTGTCGTGAATGCGGAATTTCTGGCCGTGCCAATCGAGATTGACGGCGATGGCGTCGCGCGTCGTGCCGGCTTCCGACGACGTCAGCAGCCGGTCCTCGCCGATCAGGCGGTTGATCAGCGTCGACTTGCCGGCGTTCGGCCGACCGACAATGGCGACCTTGATGGCTTGCGGGCCGGTCGGCTCGGCGGACTCCGCCGACGCCTCCGCCGTCTCGAGCGGCAGCGCCGCGCGCAGCGCGTCATAGAGATCCGGCAGGCCTTCGTTATGTTCGGCAGACAAGGCGACGGGTTCGCCGAGGCCGAGCGAGTAGGCGTCGTAGCGGCCAGCCTGCCCCGCCTCGCCTTCCATCTTGTTAGCGATCAGCACTGTCGGCTTGCCCGACTTGCGCACCAGCTCGGCGAAATAACGGTCGTCGGGGATCGGCCCCGAGCGCGCGTCGATCATGAAGAAGATCGCATCGGCCTGCGCGATCGCGGTTTCGGTCTGCGCCCGCATGCGACCGGACAGACTTTCCGGCGCCGACTCTTCAAGACCCGCTGTATCGATGACGGTGAAGTCGAGATCGCCAAGGCGCGCTTCGCCCTCGCGGCGGTCGCGCGTCACGCCCGGCCGGTCATCGACCAGCGCGACGCGCCGGCCAACCAGCCGGTTGAACAGCGTCGACTTGCCGACATTCGGCCGGCCGACAATGGCAATGGTGAAACTCATCTGATTT